>NZ_JAHEHZ010000122.1 GCF_024639605.1 Roseobacter sp.
ATCCAGGGCACCGGCGGCACCCGCGACTGCCCCGTCGCCGATATCCCCAGCGGACCGGGAAAGACGACGCTGGAAAAGGGAGATATCGTTGCATCGGTTTTCCTGCCGGCGCGCCCGGAGCGGGCAGGGGATGCCTATCTGCGGTTTATCCCGCGCACTGAAATGGACATTGCTGTCGCATCGGCTGCGGTCAGCCTCGAGCTTGATGAGGACGGTGGGATTTCCGCCGCTCGTGTCGCTCTGGGGGCTGTGGCACCGACCGTCAGGCTGGTTGAAGCCGCCGGCAAAGCCATCATCGGCACAAAGCTTGATGACGATGCGGTTGCCGCTCTCGTGGCGGCGGTTGAAGCCGCCTGCAGCCCGATTTCGGACAAACGCGGCACGGTTGAATTCCGGACGAAAACAGCCGGTGTGCTGGCTAAACGCGCCGCCCGCACCGCTTACGCACGCGCAGGAGGCTGATCCTATGAAAAAGATGCATATCTCAACGACCATCAACGGCGATGAAACGGAATTTGTCTGTGCGCCCGATGAAACCCTGCTCGACGTGCTGCGCGACAGACTGGCGCTGACCGGGGCCAAGGAAGGCTGCGGCACAGGCGACTGCGGGGCCTGCAGTGTGACGCTGAACGGGCGGCTTGTCTGTTCCTGTCTGGTGCTTGGTGCCGAAGCCGATGGCGCCGAAATCGGAACCATTGAGGGTATGGCAGCCGGCGATAATCTGCATGTGCTGCAGCGCGTATTTATCGAAAAAGCAGCCCTTCAGTGCGGCATCTGCACGCCTGGTATTCTGGTGGCGGCAAAAGCCTTACTGGAGAAAAACCCCGATCCGTCTGAGACCGAAATCCGGTACTGGCTGGCGGGAAATCTCTGCCGCTGCACCGGGTATGATAAGATTATTCAGGCGGTACAGGTTGCCGCCGCTGAGATGAGGAGCGCGTAACATGGCATTTGACGCAGGACGCGAACGTGAATTCAGGATCGTCGGAACCCGTGTCGCACGGCCCGACGGCATCGACAAAGTCACCGGCAAGGCGCTTTACGGCGCCGATATGACAGCACCTGGCATGCTGCATGGCCGCATCCTTCGCAGCCCGCATGCGCATGCGCGGATCGTCTCAATAGACACTTCTGCGGCGGCAGCGCTGAAAGGCGTGAAAGCGGTGGTTACCTCGGCTGATCTGACGCGGCCCGACGATGAGGGGCTGGCCGATATCGCCGATAACTGTCTGGCACGCGACAAGGCACTTTATGACGGTCACGCGATTGCGGCTGTGGCCGCGGTGGACAAATCCGTGGCCCGTGAAGCGATCCGCCTCATCAAGGTCGAATACGAAGTTCTGCCCCACGTTACGGATGTCGATGAGGCTATGAAGCCCGGCGCACCGGTGGTCCAGTCCGGTCGCTCGGATGAAACAGTTGGCGCGGATTTCTCAGAAAACGTGACCAGCCATTTCGAGTTTGGCCATGGTGATACGGATGCCGGATTTTCCCGCGCAGACAAAGTGATAGAGCGCACCTTTAAGACGGCAGCGACGCACCAGGGCTATATTGAACCGCATGCCTGCCTTGCCTCTGTGGGACCCGACGGGCGCGGTGATCTGTGGTGCTGTACCCAGGGCCAGTTCAACGTGCGCACGATCTGCGCGGAACTGATGGGCATGGAAGCGAGCAACCTGCGTGTCACAGCTTCGGAAATCGGCGGTGGTTTCGGCGGCAAGACAACCGTTTTCATCGAACCGGTGGCGCTGGCGTTGTCGCGCAAATCCGGCCGGCCGGTGAAAGTTGTGATGAGCCGCGAAGAGGTTTTCCGCGCCACCGGGCCGACTGTTTCCTCTTCCATCGACGTGAAAATCGGCATGACCAGCGACGGGCGTATTACAGCGGGTCAGGCGCGTCTGCGCTATCAGGGCGGCGCGTTTCCCTGCGGCACGGTCGAATTCGGCGCACAGGCGGCGTTCGCGGCTTATGATCTGGACGCCGTGCAGACGCTGGGCTGGAACGTGATGACCAACCGGCCCAAAGAGGTGGCCTATCGCGCGCCCGGCGCACCGATGGCGATCTATGCGGTCGAAAGCGTGGTGGATGAGCTTTGTCAGGAGTTGTCGCTTGATCCGCTGGAGACCCGCATCCTGAACGCCGCGCGCAAAGGCACGCTGTCGTCTTATGGTCCCACGTTCAACGAGATCGGTCTGATGGCCACTCTGGAGGCAGCAAAAGAGCATCCGCATTACACCGCACCTTTGGGTGAAAATCAGGGGCGGGGGCTGTCCTGCGGCTTCTGGTTCAATTTCGGTGGCAATACCTGTGTGTCGCTCAACCTCAATTCTGACGGCACCGTTGGCGTGGTCGAGGGCAACCCCGATATCGGTGGCTCGCGCGCATCGATCACCATGATGGCGGCTGAGGAACTTGGCATTCCCTATGACCGGGTCCGAACCGTGATCACCGATACAAACTCTATTGGTTTCAATGATGTAACTGATGGCAGCCGGGTAACATTTGCGGTCGGGCTGGCCACCATAGAAGCTGCGCGTGCGGCCATCCGGGAGATGTGCAGCCGGGTGGCAAAGATCTGGGGCATCGACGAAGAGGCGGTGGTCTGGGAGGACGGATATGCCAAACCTTCAGGGCCCAATGCGGGTGAGTTCGAACCGATGAGCATAGCCGAGATCGCGGCAACTGCCGACAACACCGGGGGGCCCATTGCCGGTCACTTTGAGGTCAATGCCGATGGCGCAGGCGTCAGTTTTGGCGTTCATCTTGTGGATACCGAAGTCGACCCTGAGACCGGCACCACCAAAGTGCTGCGCTACACGATCTTTCAGGACGCGGGCAAAGCGGTTCATCCCGATTACGTCGAAGGGCAGATGCAGGGCGGTGCCGTGCAGGGCATCGGCTGGGCGCTCAACGAAGAATATATCTATGGCGAGGACGGACGCCTGCAGAACCCAGGCTTTCTCGATTACCGCGTGCCGGTCGCCTCGGACCTGCCCTCGATTGAAACGGTCATTCTGGAGATCCCCAACCCTGGCCATCCTTACGGTGTGCGCGGTGTGGGCGAGACGCCGATTGTGCCGCCGCTCGCTGCGATTTCAAACGCGGTCTCCAGGGCCACCGGCGTGCGCATGACGGAACTGCCGATGTCGCCGCCACGGTTGCTGAAAGCGATGTCGCAGAAAGGCTGATCTCATGGTGCGGGTCAAGCTCTGGGGGTCGCTGCGGAGCATGGCGGATGGCGAGGAGTTCGTGGAGGTTGAAGCCACGAACTTCAAGCAACTGCTGGATGCGCTTGCGGAAAAACACCCGGGGCTTGTGCCGCAGATCAAACGCGGTGTGTCATTTTCGCTTGATGGTGTGATCTATCGTGACGCCTGGTTCACCCCGGTCAGCGCCGAGAACGAGATCGTTCTGATGCCCTATATGGTCGGTGGCTGATTCCTGCCCGTGCGGTCAGTCTTCTCCGTCGAAATCGACGTGCAGGTGTGTGCCGGACGGGTCTTCCAGATTGACCTGAGTGATCCGGGTACCCGGCACCTTTCGGAACTCGAACGGTATCCCGCATGCCGTAAGCTTATCCGTGAATCCGGTCAGACCGGTGGCACGAAAAGCGAAGTGCTCCAGCGAGGTTTCGTTTCTGGTCAGCGCGGCCTTCGTCTCGATCAGATGCACAACTGCGGTATCTCCGATGTAAAGCCAGACACCCGGAACGCCGAAATCAGGGCGGGGGCCGGGCGTCAGGCCGAGAATATCCTCATACCAGGCTGCAAGTGCGTCAGCGTCCGTGGTGCGCAGGTTCACATGGTCCAGTGCTGTAATCATGCCGTCTTTCCTCCGTCTTTGAGCACAGTGTAGGCCACGAACCGGGGTGCGGGCAATCAGATCGCTGCTCGCCGGGCCTGACCGGTCGGACCGTGCACCGGTGTCGCGCGCTTAGACGATCGTCTGATTGCGCCGGCGGTTGCCCAGAAAACTCTGTCCCTCACAAAGCCCCGCGGATATGTCTTATGACAAAGCGCCCGGGGAGCCATCACATGAAAATTATGTTTTGCACCATATTCTGTTTTGTCTGGGGTATGGCTGCCTGCGCTCAGGAGAGTGTCGAACTGGTTCCGCGACCGGCACGTGTCATGACCGTCGCCGAAAGCCCGCAGAGGGTCGAGCGGCGTTATCCTGCGATTGTGCTGTCTTCGCAGGAGGCCATTTTGTCCTTCAAAGTGTCCGGCGAAGTGATCGAGCTGCCGGTGCGGGCAGCGGACAATGTAAAAGCCGGGGATGTGATTGCCCGTATTGATCCGGAACCTTTCCAAGAGGCGGTCGCGCAGCTGGAAAGCCAGATAGATCAGGCCGCCGCACAACTCAAAGAACTGCGTGCAGGTGCGCGTGACGAGGAGGTGTCGGCACTGGAAGCGGATGTTGCAGCCGCAAAGGCGCAGCTTGACCAGTCCGCAGAGCAGCTTGAGCGGACCCGCGAGCTTGAATCGCGCGGCGTCGTTTCCAAAGCACGTCTTGACCAGGACCGCGCAGCAGCCGATGTGGCAGCAGCCGGATATCAGGCGGCGGTTGAAAAGCTAGCAATCGGCGTGGCCGGCGGGCGGGAAGAACAAATCGCTGGTCAGGAAGCGATTATCCGCGGGCTGGAAAGTCAGGCGCGAACGGCCCGTACCAACCTCAGCGACACAACATTGCGCGCGCCCTTCAACGGGGTAATCGCGCGTCGCGATATCGATAATTTCACCAATGTTTCTGCCGGCAGTCCGGTTGTTCTGCTGCAGGCTTTGGCAAAGGTCCATCTGGCGTTTGACGTGCCGGGTCCGGATGTTCTGATCTGGAGCAGCGGCGAGGAAGTGCGCTCGCACGTTCTGCTTGAAGCGCGCCCCGGGGCACTCATCGAAGCGGAACTGGTCGAGTTTTCGACGCAGGCCGATATCGGTACACAGACTTACCGCGCGCGCGTCTCCATCGACGTGCCCGAGGGCGCGCAGGTGCTGCCGGGCATGGTGGGTACCGTCGTGGTCAGCACCCGGCAGGCTGTGCCGGATGCCATCACGGTCCCGCTCTCGGCAGTCACTGCGTCTGGTGACGGTGCTGCTTTCGTCTGGATCGTGGACCCTGACAGCAATGCGGTAACGGCCCGTCCGGTCTCAACCGGAGATATTACCGGCGAAAACGTAGTGGTGCGCGACGGTCTTTCACCAGGGGACCGGATCGTGACCGCCGGCGTGACCTTTCTGCGCGAAGGGGCGGTGATCCGTCCGGTTACGCAGATCGGGAACTGAGCATATGGATCTTGCCCGCTTTGCCATTGAAAAGCGCCTTATCTCGGCGCTTGCAACGATCCTGATCCTTTTTGGCGGCTATTTCGCCTATACGGCGCTGCCGCGTTTTGAGGACCCGGAGTTTATCATCCGCACAGCTCAGATTGTGACACCCTATCCCGGCGCGAGCGCTGAGGAGGTGGCGGATGAGGTCACCGAGGTTGTCGAGAACGCCCTGCAGCAGCTGGCCGGTGTCAAGCAGGTAAAATCGATTTCCATGTCCGGGCGCAGTCAGGTGACGGTCGAATTTACCATCGCCTCGACCAAAAACCGGGATCAGCTTGCGCAGAAATTCACCCAGATGCGCGCCAAGGTCAGCGATGTACAGAGCTCTCTGCCGCCCAATACACTTACCAGTCAGATTTTTGACGATTACGGCGATGTCTATGCGCTGTATTTTGCGATCACGGGAGAGGGGTATTCGCTCTCTGAGATTTATGAATACGGCAAGGACCTGCAGCGTGAACTTGTGATCGTCGAAGGCGTGTCCAAGGTGGTGCTGAGCGGCGTGCAGAACGAGGTCATTTATGTCGAATATGAACCCGCCCGGCTGATTGAACTGGGGCTTGCGCCTGCGCAAGTGGCAGGATTGCTGGAAGGTCAGAACCTGGTGACGCCCGCCGGGTCGCTCAGTGCAGGACCGGCGCGCCTCACCGTACGCGCGCCGGCGGCCGTCGATTCCATCGAGGCGATTGAAAACCTTGTGCTGGTCAATCCGCAGAACGGGGCCTCATTCCGGCTGCGTGACATCGCAACCATCCGGCGCGGATACGAAGATCCGCCCACCAGCATGCTTTTCCGCAATGGCAAACCGGCAATCGGACTGGGAATTTCAAACAACATCGGCGGCAATGTTGTGACCATGGGCGACAAAGTCAAAGCGCGTATGGATGCGCTGATCTCCGAGCGTCCGATCGGCATTGAAATCGAAACCATATCGGATCAGTCATCTTCTGTGCGCGTTTCGGTCAATGACTTTGTGATGAACGTGGTTCTGGCGCTGGCGATTGTCGTGGGCACGCTGCTGGTGTTTATGGGGCTGCGCTCCGGGTTACTGATGGGGGGGATCCTGCTTGTAACCGTGGCGGGCACGCTGCTGGGCATGTATTTTTACGGGCTCGATATGCAGCGGATCTCGCTCGGAGCGCTGATCATTGCGCTCGGGATGCTCGTGGATAACGCCATTGTGGTGGTCGAAGGCACGCTTGTAAGGGTGCAGAAGGGCGAAGACCCCGCACCCGCCGCCATTGCCGTTGTGAACCAGACAAAATGGCCTTTGCTCGGGGGCACGATCGTAGGTTTTCTGGCCTTTTCGCCGATCGGGTTTTCACCGGACAATACAGGTGAATACGCGGGCAGTCTGTTCTGGACGGTCAGCATTGCGCTGCTCTTTTCCTGGCTTGTCGCGATCTGGCTCACGCCATACTTCTGCACGCTGCTGCTGAAACCAGGCAAGGCTGAGGAAAAGGGTGAGAACTTCATTCTGCGCGGCTACCGGCGGTTTCTGCATCTCGCGATCCGCATCCGCTGGGTCACCATCGCTGTCGTGGCCGGGCTCTTCGCTTCGGCGGTTGCGATGTTCTCCATGGTGCCGCCCGGGTTTTTTCCGGCTTCGACACGTACGCAGTTCGTGGTGGATTATTTCCTGCCCGAAGGCGCGGACATCGAACTGACCCGCCAGCACATGACGGAGATTTCTGAGCACGCGCGCAGTCTGCCGGGGGTCACGGGTACAAACACAGCTGTCGGCGGCGGACATCTGCGGTTCATGCTGACCTATGAGGCGGGTGATCCAAGCTCGGCATACGGCCAGATCCTGGTGGATGTGGAGGAATACCGGCACATCGCGGATCTGATCCCGCAGATGCAGAGCTGGATTGATGAAAGCTTCCCGGCCGGCAACGCAAAGGTCTGGAAATTCCTGCTTGGTCCGGGCGGCGGCGCCAAGATTGAAGCCCGTTTTTACGGCCCGGATGCCGTGGTGCTGCGCGAGCTTGCGGGGGCTGCCAAAGAAGTCATGGCACAGAAGGGCGCAATTGCGATCAAAGATGACTGGGAAGCCATGCGCCCGGTGATCCGGCCGGTGATCAATATCGAAAACGCGCGCCGGCTCGGGCTCTCTCAGGGGGATATACTGACGGCTGTGAACGGTCATCTTGTCGGCACTCAGATCGGCATTTACCGCGAAGCGGAAGAGCTTCGCCCGATTGTGATGCGGCCCTTTGGCCGGGCGCGCGATGATGCCGCCAAACTGCCGGATGTACAGATTTTCAGCAATTCGGCCGGGGCTTATGTGCCGATCGCTCAGGTCGTGGACCGGTTTGAGCTGGTCTTTGAGAACAGCCGCTTGCGCCGCTTTGACCGTAGCCTCGCGATCACCGCACAGTCCGATCCGCCGCAGGGCATGCTGGCAGGGGATCTTTTTGAGGCGGTGCGGGGCCCGGTTGACGCGATGACGCTGCCGCCCGGGTACCGGATGACCTGGGAAGGCGAATACGGCAGCAGCAGCGAGGCCAACGAGGGCCTTGCCGCGACCATGCCAGTCGGCATCGGCGCGATGGTCGTGGTAGTGCTTTTACTCTTTAACGCGGTCCGCCAGCCGCTGATCATCTGGCTTACCGTCCCGCTGGCTCTGATCGGCGTGATCTGGGGGCTGGCGCTAAGCGGGACGGCGCTTGAATTCATGGCCATCCTCGGGATCCTTTCGCTCGCGGGTATGCTGATCAAAAACGCCATCGTTCTGATTGATGAGACCGACAGTCAGATCGGCGCCGGCAAAGAACGCATGCGGGCCGTCATTGATGCCGCGGTCAGTCGTGTAAGGCCGGTGTCGCTGGGTGTGCTGACAACGGTTCTCGGGGTGATCCCGCTGCTCTGGGATCCGTTTTTCAAATCTCTGGCGGTGGTGATCATCTGCGGTCTGAGCTTTGCCACGTTGCTGACCCTGATCGTGGTCCCGGTACTGTATACGGTCTTTTTCCGCATCAGCCCGGGCACGAATGCCGGGGTCGCGCCGGAGTGAGACCGCCGGGCTGCTGCTCAGTCCGAGCGCGCGCCCATCACAGACTGCCACAACTGCATTGCCTGCAGCGCCGGTGCCGATGCCATGACGGCAGCAACGCCTTCGTGGGCATCGCCACAGGCGATGAGGGTCAGGTCGTCTGCAAGGGGCACCAGAAGCCCGCCATCGGCACCGCCGGCAGGCCCGCGACGCATACCGGCCACGAATGCCTCCAGCCGGGCGAACCACGCGGGGTCGCCTGAACATCCTGCACTGGCCTCCTCTGTCAGATCGTTCCAGTTCGTCAAGGCAACTGTTTCCGCTGCTACAATGTCCGACATCACGGCAGCACCGCCTGTCTGGTGGCGCCCGGCGAGAGCCATACGCAGGGCAGGCACTGAGGCTCCGCCGTCGGGGTCGACCGACGTCCCGGTACGTCCGGCGCTGGTCAGAGTGACCTCTTCGCCAGTCTCACAAATCAGACCGAGAACGCCCGCAAGCGTGGTCACGTCCGTGTCTCCGGGCGCGTCATCGCCAAGCCCGGCTGCAATAAGCCGACGGTTTGCGACGTCGAGCGCGCCAAGCTGAACGCCGCCTGCACTGAGCTTCAGGGATCGGGGCAGCACGGTTTCGTTGATCTCGCGCAGCAGTGTTTCCAGTGCTGCGGTTTTGTCCCGGGGCAGGATCCGTGCCGCCTCAGCGCTGCCAAGGCGCGCGAGAAGACCCGGCAGGGCTGCGTCAGAAATGCTGTCTGTCTGTGGTGCGGGCATCAGATCTGCTCCCCTGTGATCTGCGGATCGGTGATGACGCAGGACAACAGCATCGCGGCGTCGCCTGATGCGGGTGCAGCAAGGCAGATGGCCTCGTCGCCCTGCGACCCGGGCCGGCCGTAAGCTTCGGTGCGGCGGGCGGTGAAATGCAGCGCTGCGGCAGGCGCGTGCCCGGGGCTGATCGCGCCGGCGAGCTCAAAACACGCCGTGGCACGGGCGGCAAGGCTGTCGAGGGCTTCGCGCGGGCAGGGTACGGCGCTGCTCCAGCTCAGAACAAGGCCTGCTCCAAGGTCGGTATAGGCGGCAAGGTCGCTCTGCTCTGCTGTGCTGCGCAGTGCGTCCAGTCTGTCCTTCATGTCCATGATATTGTTTTCCTGTACTGGGCGTTATTCGCCGGCCATCACATCACGGTCAGGGCGGGCATCGGGGCGGCGCCGTCCGGACGTATCGCTCGCGCGCACCCGCCGGGGTTGTACGTGTCCGTCGGGCAGCGGGGCTTCGTCTTCGGGCTCGTCAAAGAAGTAGTCCTTTACAGGGACGGCCCGTGCAAAATCCGCCGGAGCCTCGCTGTGGTGTCCCGCCCCATCGGCGCTGCGGTCGCCGCCGGATTTCATCAGCAGCTCAATCAGATGCTCGCAGAAAGGTGCGACACCGCTGGTCTGCCAGATGTCCAGATCGTCGTCAGCGTTCAGCGCATCAAGCAGCGATGCCGCATAGACCGCCGAAAAGAGGCCATCCGTCTCGCGGCGGACCCGCCGGAGCACTCGGTCTTTGTCACGTTCGGTGCGCAGCTTGTCGAACTGTGTGATCAGCAAAATATTCTCGCCACGCGTACAGTCACGCAGGATTTCCCAGATCGCAGCCTCTGACTGGCGCCATGCCTGCGTGGCATGGGTGCACCAGACGACGTGATCGGCCTCTCCCACAACGGTTTCCCACATGTCGGTGGGCATGTTGGGATCGGAAATCCCCGGCATGTCAATCAGATCACAGAGCATCAGCGTATCAGCTTCCATCGTCAGATGGATGTGCTGGGTCTCATCAAGGCAGATGCTGTTGAGGTCTTTCAGATCAAACGGAATGCGGTTGCCGTCCATATCCACCGCGTGCGCGGAGGGCGGACCATAGGTCATCAGAACCGGGGGCAGCCGGGTCGCCGTCACCTTCATCGGCAGGGGGGCCGAGCCCAGCAGGATGTTGGTCAGTGTGCTTTTGCCGGCACTGAACTCTCCCATCAGGGCCAGGCGCGGACGCGGGGCCGCCGCATCGCCGTTCAGCTTTCGGGGTGTCAGGTCATCCATGGTCTGCCGGCTCCATATCGGGCATCGCGGCATAAACTTTGAGCTCTTTGAGGATATCTTCGAGCTGTTCCACGCGGTCGGCCTCTCCGGCACCAAGGCAAAGACGCTGCAA
>NZ_JAHEHZ010000246.1 GCF_024639605.1 Roseobacter sp.
ACTGTCTTGCATGCTTCCACAAACCCGCGATTCGTGGCCGTAAACGCGCGAGCATGGCCAAAGACGCTCCCTGGCGGCATTGCAGGTTTCCACGCTTCAGACCGGCCCGCAGCCGCAATCATGGAGGAATGTCGATCCACTGACTTTTTGGCGAGTTTGCCGGCACGTTCGCCACCGGCCAGGTACATGCGACGCTCTCCACAAGGTTGGCCCCCACCAGACGCTCACGGTGCTTCGGCGCAGGCTCGCCAGGTTCGACGCGAAATCCTGCGGTGGGCCGCTGCGGTTCTCTTTTTTGGCTCAAAGAATTTAATAAATCGAATACCTGATTTGGCAGTGGTTTGGCGTGTGTGCCAGTCCCTCCGGCAGTTCACCACTGGATTCGGCCAGACAAGGGAACTCTGCGTGCCTCAGGAGGATTGAACCTGACTTTGAAACAATAGGTTAAGGGGCCGGCACGTATGTAAACTGCATACTTGATTGCGCGGGTTTCCGGGATTTTTGAAAGCCCGGGTTGGCGCCGGACCTGGTGCGGAGCAGGTGGATCTTTTCACAAACCCACCCAATCACCACCGAATACAAGTCTTCGCTCTCCCGGGGCTGGACCGCAGCAATTCGCGTGCAGTATGTGTGCAACATGGCCCCAAAAACCAGTTCGCGGACCATAGGAGACCTAAAAATGCCCAACAACGCAGCCACTGCGGCAGCAAGACTATCCGTGGCTCCGATGATGGACTGGACCGACCGGCACTGCCGTGTGCTGCACCGTCAGCTCAGTTCTCATACGCTGCTCTATACCGAAATGGTTACCTCTGCGGCTCTCGTGCGCGGCGGGGCACGGCATCTGCTGGCGTATTCGTCCGAAGAGCACCCGGTTGCGTTGCAGCTCGGTGGCTCAGAGCCGGAGGAACTGGCTGACGCAGCACGGATGGGGGCTGACGCAGGCTATGCCGAGATCAATCTCAACGTCGGCTGCCCTTCCGACAGGGTGCAGTCCGGTGCCTTTGGCGCGGTGCTGATGGAAGACCCGGCGCGCGTCGCCCGTTGTGTCGCAGCAATGCGCCAGGCGGTGCAGGTCGATGTGACAGTCAAGTGCCGCATCGGTGTGGACGATCAGACCCCCGAAGAGATTTTGCCGGAATTTCTGGCACAGATCGTCGGCGCCGGTTGTACGCGCGTCGCAATTCACGCGCGCAAGGCCTGGCTGCAGGGGCTCAGCCCGAAGGAAAACCGCGATATACCGCCGCTTGATTATGCCCTTGTCATGCGGATGAAAGAGCTCTTTCCCGATCTGCATATCTCGGTCAATGGCGGCATTACATCGCTTGCCCAGGCGCAGCGTTTTCTGGATGCGGGCCTCGACGGGGTGATGATCGGGCGTGCGGCCTATCATGATCCGGCCGGCATCCTTGCCGGAGCGGACCCGGTGATCTTCGGACGCGGCGACGCCGCAACAGCAGAGGAAGCAGTACAGGCGATGCTGCCCTATATCGACGCGCATATCGCGGCAGGCGGGCGGCTCGGGCAGATCACCCGGCACATGCTGGGGCTGTTTACCGGGCGTCCGGGCGCGCGGGCCTGGCGGCGCATGCTGTCGGAGGGGGCTCACAGACCCGGGGCGGACAGCATGCTGGTCCGCGAGGCTCTGGCGCAGGTTACCCGACATGGTGACGCTGATCCTGCGCAGGCGGTCGGATGACAGATCCCGCGCTGCTGGCCCAGATGGTGGTGCTTCTGGCGTGTGTGGGGGCTTTTGCCGGCGTGCTGGCGGGGCTGCTCGGGGTCGGAGGGGGCATCGTCCTTGTGCCTGCGTATTTCTATGCTTTTACAACGCTGGGCTTTGCCGGCCCGCACCTGATGCAGATCTGCCTTGCCACGTCGCTGGCAACAATCGTTGTGACGTCTCTGCGGTCGGTCAGCAGCCACAATAAAAAGGGCGCGGTCGAAAAAGACATTCTGCGCACGTGGGCGCCGGGCATCATGGCGGGGGCGGTGCTGGGTGTGCTGGTGGTGGCGCAGTTGCGTACTGCAACGCTCCAGTTTCTCTTTGGCGCGCTTGCGACGAGCGTTGGTCTTTATATGGCGTTCGGGCGGGCGCACTGGCGCCTCAGTGAAGACATGCCAACAGGCATAGCCCGTGCGCTTCTGTCACCGGTCGTGGGCTTTCTCTCCGTGATCATGGGGGTGGGCGGCGGCAGTTTCGGCGTGCCGCTGATGACGCTCTGCGGGCAGCCGGTGCACCGCGCCGTTGCGACATCTGCGGGCTTCGGCTTTCTGATCGCCACACCTGCGGTACTCGGTTTTCTGTTCAGCGGCGCCGGGGATCTGCGCCCGCCTGGCACCATCGGGTCGGTCAATATACCCGCCTTCGTCGTGACCATCGCAATGACCCTGATCACGGCACCCCTCGGGGCACAGCTTGCCCACCGGCTCGATCCTCTGCGTCTGCGCGGGGTTTTTGCGGTATTTTTGCTGATTGTTGCGGGTAATATGATCCGGAAGGCCGCCGGGTGGTAGGTGCAGCGGAAGAAACCGGCTGGGCGCTTTTCGCGCCGGAGGTTGCCACGGTTGCCTGGGCGCAGAAAGCCCGTGGCGCGGGGCTGCGTGCGCTGAAGGCACCGCACCTTGCGCATATGTATCAGTGTGAGCGGACATGGTTTGTGGGCCTTGATGCGCTGCCCAACGGCCCGGACGGAGACATTGACGGCTCTGGCCCTCTGCGCGGCGCTGCTGTGGATGCGGTCCTGGCGCAGTCGGGGTTTCTGCCGACGCTGCACCGCGCACAGCTTTCTGTCGTCTGGCCCGGCTATCCGCGCCCGCGTGAGGGCGAAAGTGACGCAGGCTTTCGCTACCGTCGCGACCGCGATGCGGCTCATGTCGATGGCGTGATGCGCGAGGGGTCTCCGAAACGCCGTTTTGTGCGCGAACCGCATGCTTTCATCATTGGTGTGACCCTGACAGAGACGGATCCCGGCGCGGCCCCGCTTGTGGTCTGGGAAGGCAGCCATCTGATCATGGCGCGCGCCTTCCGGTCGGCATTCGCGGGTCATTCCCCTGACAGCCTGAGTGCGATGGATGTGACCGAAGTCTATCAGACCGCGCGGCGTGAAGTTTTCGATACCTGCCCGCGGATCCTTTTACACGGGTCACCCGGAACGGTCAGCATGGTGCACCGCCTCGCCCTGCATGGTGTGGCGCCCTGGACGCCGGGGGCGTATGCGCCGGAGG
>NZ_JAHEHZ010000123.1 GCF_024639605.1 Roseobacter sp.
ATCTCTTACGCAGGGGAAAAGTGTTTTGTGACGTTACGTAGAACTAAGCCCGTCTGCGGGTTTCAGACCACAGGTTAAGGTAATTGCCGGTGAAGATGATCAGCGCACCCACGAACACCCAGAGGTCGAGGGCCTCTCCGTAAAGCAGCATCCCCACAACCGCGATGGCCGGCAACCGGATGAAATCGACCGGCACCACAACCGTGGCCGGTGCAAGTGCCAGTGCATTGGTCATACAGTAGTGCGCCATCAGACCCGCCGCGCCAATCACCACCACAAAAGGCAGGCTGCCGGCGTCCGGTATTGCGATATCGCCGTCAAAGCCTGCGGCGATCACCCCAAAGACGAGTTGCATGGCGGTGAGGTAAAACAGAATACAGGTGATGCTCTGTGTCCGGGTCAGCTTTTTGGTGAACATAATGGTCAGCGCAAAGAAGATCGCCGAAGAGGCCGCAGTGATCACGCCTGCATTGATGCCCGCCATATCAGGGCGCGCCACGATCAGAATGCCGATGAACCCCATGACCGCCGCAATTCCGCGCATCAGCGTCAGCCGCTCACCCAGCACCAGCGGAGATAGCACGATGACCCAGAGCGGTGAGGTGAACTCCAGCGCAAAGACCTGCGCCAGCGGGATCGCCGTGACCGCATAAAACCAAAGGTTCTGCCCGGTGAAATGCGCAAGATTTCGAATCGTGTGCAGCCTGAGGCTCTGCGTGTTGATCTGCCGCCAGGTGCCGGCAATGCCCGCGACGATGACCACGATCAGCACACCGAAAAGGCTGCGGTACATCATGATCTCAAACGTATCGAGCATCCCTGACAGCTCGCGCCCCGCAACAGCCATGGACGAAAACGAGGCAATAGAGCCCAGCATCCAAAGGCATGCTTTGACGACAGGGCTCACGCAGAAGGGCTCACAGGGCAGGTTTCTGGCGGCAATACAGACCGCCGGCCAGGGCGGCGGACCGCCCGGGCCCGGATCATTCCCATTCAATCGTTCCGGGCGGTTTAGACGTAATGTCATAGGTCACGCGGTTGATCCCCGGCACCTCATTGATGATCCGCGTCGCCGTCTCGCCCAGAAATTCGTGGGTGAAGGGGTAATAATCCGCGGTCATCCCGTCGACGGATGTGACCGCGCGCAGGGCACAGGCAAAATCATAGGTCCGTCCGTCGCCCATGACGCCCACGGTGCGCACCGGCAAAATCGCGCAAAAGGCCTGCCAGATCTCGTCATAAAGCCCGTGTTTGCGGATCTGGTCGATGTAGACCGCATCGGCCTCGCGCAGGATGTCGAGCTTTTCGCGGGTAATCTCGCCCGGGCAGCGGATGGCAAGCCCCGGACCGGGAAAGGGGTGGCGCGCGATGAAATGCGCGGGCAGTCCAAGCTCATGGCCCAGTGCGCGCACTTCGTCTTTAAATAGCTCACGTAGTGGCTCCACCAGTTTCAGACCCATCTTTTCGGGCAGCCCGCCCACGTTATGATGTGATTTGATGGTGACCGACGGCCCGCCCGAAAAGCTCACGCTCTCGATCACGTCGGGATAAAGCGTGCCCTGAGCGAGGAATTCGGCGCCCTCGATTTCATTGGCATATTTCTGAAAGACATCGATAAAGAGCCGGCCGATGATCTTGCGCTTGGTTTCCGGATCAGACTGCCCGTCGAGCTCACCGAGGAAAAGCCCGGTTTCATCTGCGTGAATGACCTGAAGGTTCAGGTTGTCGCGGAACATTGTAACGACTTCTTCGGCTTCGTCTTTGCGCAGCAGGCCATGATCGACAAAAACACATGTCAGCTGATCGCCGACAGCTTCATGGATCAGCACAGCGGCAACCGAACTGTCCACACCGCCCGAAAGCGCACAGATCACCCGTTTGTCGCCGATCTGTTCGCGGATCTTTTCTACCGCCTGTTCGCGGTATCCCGCCATCGTCCAGTCGCCTGTAAAGCCCGCAAGCCGCACGAAATTTTCATAAAGCTTTGCGCCGCGGGGCGTGTGATGCACTTCGGGATGAAACTGCACTGCATAAAAGTGCCGGGCGGGATCAGCGGTTATGGCATAGGGGGCATTTGGCGACGTGCCGAAAACCCCGAACCCCGGTGCGAGGTCTGCCACGTGATCGCCGTGGCTCATCCAGACCTGCTCTGGGCCTTCATCAAACCAGCCGTCGAGCAGATCAAGACTGCCCGCAGGCGTCACAAAGGCCCGCCCGAACTCGGCTGTGCCACCGCCACCGGAAATCTTGCCACCGACAACGCGCCCGCCCAGTTCCTGCATCATGACCTGCTGGCCATAGCAGATCCCCAGGATTGGCACGCCGTAGTCAAAAATTCCCTCAGGGGGTCGCGGAGATCCCGCGCGCGTCACACTGTCCGGCCCGCCCGAAAAAATCACCGCGCGCGGCGCCATTTCACGCACCATATCCATGGTGACATTCTGATAAGGGTGGATCTCGCAATAGACGTTCAGCTCGCGCAGACGACGCGCGATCAGCTGCGTGACCTGGCTGCCGAAATCGATGATGAGGAGGCGGTCGTGATCAGGTGTGCTCATGAGTGCTGATTAGGCGCGCGCGCTGCCGGTGACAAGCCCCGGTATCACGCGCAGCGCATGATCGGGCGTTTACCCCGGCCCGCCGGGGCCTGATGTCGCTTTTTTACCGCCGAGGACGCAACCGGCGCGCGCCGCCTCCGGGAATTGCGATAGCACCACACCAGCATCATGAACGGGGACGGGTTATGACAGTAGCAGAGCGCAGACGGGGCAGAGGCGGCGGCGGAGCAGCCCGCCGGGCAGAACGCAGCGCAGTTTCGTTCGACACAGCCAGATACATCGAGCGCAATATCCCGAATTTCGAGGTTCTGAGCGAAGAGGCCCTCGAGGTCATTGAAACCAACGCAGAGATCATTCTCGAAGAGATCGGCGTCAACTTCCCTGAAAACCCCGCGGCGCTGAAACGCTGGAAAGACGCGGGTGCAGATGTCGACGGCGAGCGTGTCCGCATTCCGAAGGGTCTTGCCCGTAAGCTGTGTGAAACAGCACCTTCAGGTTTTACCCAGCACGCTCGCAACCCGGAACGCTCGGTCGTGGTCGGCGGACGCAATCTCGTGCTTGCCCCGGTCTACGGACCGCCCTTCGTGCGCGACGCCACAGGCGGGCGGCGCTATGCCACGATGGAGGATTTCCGCAAGTTCGTGAAGCTCGGGTATATGTCAAAGTGGCTGCACCACTCGGGCGGCACCGTTTGCGAGCCCACCGATCTGCCGGTCAATAAGCGTCACCTCGACATGCTGATGGCCCATATGACGCTCAGCGACAAACCCTTCATGGGCTCGGTAACCGAACCCTCGCGCGCGCAGGACAGCGTGGATATGTGCGGACTGCTCTTTGGCAAGGATTTCGTGCAGGAAAATACGGTGATGACATCGCTCATCAACATCAATTCGCCGATGACCTTCGACGATGTGATGATGGGTGCGCTTGAGGTTTACGCCTCCAACAACCAGGCCTGCATCATTTCGCCCTTTATCGTAGGCGGCGCCATGGCACCGGTTTCCGTCGCGGGAACCCTGACGCAGGTGATGGCCGAATGCCTCGCCGGCATTGCCTACAGCCAGCTCATCCGCCCCGGTGCGCCGGTCATCATGGGCGCTTTCGTGACCTCAATCGACATGAACTCGGGCGCGCCGACCTTCGGCACCCCCGAGGCATCGCTGATCACCTATGGCGCGGGACAGCTCGCGCGCCGCATGGGGCTGCCTTACCGCTCCGCAGGCTCGTTCTGTGGCTCGAAACTGCCGGATGCCCAGGCGGCCTACGAGACCTCCAACAGCCTCAATATGGGGTTGCTATCAGGCGTGAACTTCATGCTGCATGCCTGTGGCTGGCTGGAAGGCGGACTGGTGTCTTCTTTCGAAAAATTCGTCATGGACGCCGACCAGCTTGGTATCCTGCACCATCTGGCGCGCGGTGTTGACACAGATGAGAACGCCCAGGCGCTGGATGCCATCCGCGAAGTTGGACCGGGCGGGCACTACCTAGGCTGCGCACACACCCAGAACAACTTCAAGGCGGCGTTCTGGAAATCGGACCTTCTTGATTACAAACCCTATGAGACATGGGAGGACGAAGGCGGCCGCGACACCCAGGCGCTCGCCTCACTGCGGGTCGAGAAGTTGCTGAACGATTATCAGCAGCCTGTAACGGATCCTGCCATCACAGAATCGCTGCAGGATTACATCGACCGCAAAAAGGCCGGCGAGCCGGACAGTTTTATGTGATCTCAGGTATTTCCGGAGGCCCGCAGCACGCGGGCCTCACCCACCATCGCGATCAGGACATCCACATGCCGGATCAGGCTGTAGCTGGTGTCATCTGACAGCCGCTGGCTGTTGAGCGTGCCTTCGAGTTCCATCAGCCGGAAGAGCGCCGCCCCGTGCCGCGGCAGAACACCATATCCCAGCAGACGGGGCAGGTGCACGGAACGCCGGTAATCCACAGCACCGATCCGGGCTGCACGCATGAGCAATGGTGGCCGCCGCAGCGCATGAAGCATCGAAAGTATATCCTGCATAACTAAGTTCCCTTGCCTTGGTGAGCAGCGGCCCGTGTGAGCGCGCCGGCTGATCGCAGTTATGGCACAGCAGCAGGGGGTGTTGCGCTGTCAGGCGGCGGGCAGCACGTCTGCACCAGGGAGTTGTTAAGAACTTAAAGGCGCGATCCACTGTTTCTGAATAAGGCAGCACTGTTGCGCAAACGTGGATGATGGCGGACGGTGGTTTAAATACTGTTTATTCAATAGATACAATACTATGGACATTGCCCGCTGTTAACCAACGGGTAACTAAATTCTTCTCTTGGTTGTATGGTTTCGATTAGCACAACTCGAATGGAAGAGGTCCGGAACGATCGTATGAAAGAAGAGGTACACCCGAAATCAGCTGTCTGTTCACGCAGGTCCGAAGCCCTGCCTGAATGGGTCCCGTCGTCGGCTCAGATGTATCTGGCGCACACCGAAGCGGGCCTGTCGATCAGGGCCCTCGCCCGAAACGCGGGGTGTCATGCCTCGACCATCATGCGCCAGATCAGGCGCATCGAAACGCGGCGCGATGACCCGCTTGTCGATGCGGCATTGCGCAGCCTGGGAAAGCTGCATTTCAGACCCCGTTCCGGACATAGTCACCAATCAAATGAGGATCCGTCCAGTATGAGCTTTCAGGAAAAAATATCGGCCGGCAAGGGCACACCCGATGACAGTACCATCATGGCTGAAGCGCACCGCGTCCTGCGACGCCTTTGTGAAAAAGGCGCCGTCCTCGCGGTGGCTGCAGAAATGGAAAAAGCCGTGATTGTGCGCGACGGGGCAGGCGGTCAGGCCACACGAACCGGTGTTGTCGATTGCGTTGTAGCCGAAGCCATGGCGCTCAAAGGCTGGATTTCGCCGCAACAATCGGGCCGGATCACGCGCTATGCCATCACCGCCGCCGGGCGCACCGCACTCGAAGGCCTGATGGAGAAAATGACGCCGGACAGCGTGCCGGGTTTTGCAGACAGTCAGACACCTTTTGCCGATCAGCACCGCGACTGGGGCGAAAAAACCCTGCCGGACACTGATACAGGGCGGCCGCGCAGAATGCGGTACAATCTGGCGGAAAGCCCGCTGACGGCACTGGCGCGTCGGCGCGACAAGGACGGCAGACACTTTCTGGGTGATGATCTGGTAACCGCCGGCGAACGGCTGCGGGAAGACTTTGAGCTGGCGCAGATGGGACCACGCGTGGCCCAGAACTGGGACCGGTTTCTGACAGCGGGCGGCAAGGGAACCTTTGTGGCCGACAGCGGTGTCGCGGACGGGCCGTCAAACGCGCGCCGCCGGGTGGCAGATGCGCTGGCTGAACTCGGGCCGGGCCTGTCGGATGTGGTCCTGCGGTGCTGCTGCTATCTTGAAGGGCTCGAAACAGCAGAGAAAAAGCTCGGATGGTCTGCACGCTCAGGCAAAATCGTTCTGCGCATCGGTCTGATGCGGCTTAAGCGACACTATGATGAGACCGTGGGCCCGGGTGGGCCGCTCATCGGCTGAGCCCGTGCGCGATTCGTGCATCCGTGCTACCCTCAGGGTCAAAGAGGGAGACCGCAGATGCTGGAATTCGATGAAGACACTACCCGGTTGCTGGATCAGGTTTATGCGGGCAGCGATTTTGCTGCGCGCCGGCGGGTGTCTTTTGACGCACTGCGGGTCCGGCCCGGAGACAGCGTGGTGGATATCGGATGTGGCAACGGTCTGATGCTGCCCGATCTGGCCCGCGCTGCCGGCACGGAGGGTCAGGTGATCGGTGTCGACCCAAGCGATCAGATGCGCGCTTCGGCACAAAGCCGCTGCGTGGATTTGCCGGGTGTGATCCTGAGGTCCGGAACAGCTGCAGACCTGCCGGTTGAGGATGCCACGGCCGACCGCGCTCTTTCGGTTCAGGTCTTTGAATATATCGCCGATATCCCGCCTTGTCTGGCCGAGGTTGCGCGGGTGCTGCGCCCGGGCGGGCGGCTGGTTATCGGCGACATGCACTTCGGGACGTTCTGCTGGCATTCCGACGACGCTGACAGGATGGCCGCCATGATGGCATCATGGGAGCAGCATGCAGCCCATCTTGACGCCCCGGCACTGCTGCCTGGCATGATGGTGCAGGCGGGCTTTGAGGTGGAAGAGGTCCGGACCATCACACTGTGCGACCACCTGCTGCGGCCCGACGGTCTGGCGCGGGCGATGATCTCGCTTATGGCGGCCTATGCGAAAAAGCAAAAACACCTTAGCGAGAGGGACGTTGACGCCTGGGCAGACGAGCAGGCGCAGCTCGCGCGCGAGGGACGGTTTTTCTTTTCACTCACGCATTACGTAACCGTCGCCCGGCGGATCTGAACGCGCCCGGGATGCAAACCTGTCATGCACCCTGCGACAGCCCGGGCGGTTGTACCCGCCGCCAAAGCCAGTACATATAGCTCAGCACTTAATCCGGAGCGACACCACATGGCCCCGCGCGATCTGAAAATTCCAGAGCAACGCCACCCCGAAAAGGCGCGTCGCCCCGACAACCCCCAGCCGAAAAAACCCGACTGGATCCGGGTGAAAGCGCCGGGCGGCAAGGGCTATAACGAAACCGCAAAAATCATGCGGGAAAACCGCCTTGTGACAGTTTGCGAAGAAGCGGGCTGCCCGAACGTCGGCGAATGCTGGAGCCAGGGCCACGCCACCATGATGATCATGGGCGAGGTTTGCACCCGCGCCTGTACTTTCTGCAACATTGCGACCGGCAAGCCGCCCGAAGCGCTTGATGCCTTCGAGCCGGGACGCGTGGCCCATGCGGTTGAAAAGCTCGGGCTGAACCATGTGGTCATCACCTCGGTGGACCGCGACGATGTGGAAGACGGCGGCGCCGATCACTTTGCCCAGACGATCCGCGCGATCCGGCATCGCAGCCCCGGCACGACAATCGAGATCCTGACGCCCGATTTCATTCGCTGCGATCCGTCCGTGCTTGAACTCGTGGTCGAAGCGCGCCCGGATGTCTTTAACCATAACCTCGAAACGGTGCCGGGCCTTTATCCCGAAGTGCGCCCGGGCGCGCGCTATTTTCATTCGCTGCGGCTTTTGCAGCGCGTGAAAGAACTTGACCCGTCGATGTTCACCAAATCGGGTATAATGGTCGGTCTGGGCGAGGACAGACAGGCCGTGATCCAGGTGATGGAAGACATGCGCGCTGCTGACATCGATTTTCTGACCATCGGGCAGTATCTGCAGCCCACGCCAAAGCACCACCGGGTAGACAGGTTCGTGCATCCTGACGAATTCGCCGCTTATGAAAAAGCGGCATATGGCAAAGGGTTCCTGATGGTCTCGGCGACGCCGCTCACGCGCTCAAGCTATCATGCGGGCGACGATTTTGCCCGCCTGCGCGCGGCACGCAACAAAAAGCTCGGGCTGGCATAAGCGCTCAGCGCATGGTTTCGATCCGCAAAAGACACGCTGCCAACGCTGCACGGTCGCTGTCGGGCAGCCGGGCCAGATGTTTCACGACCACAGCCATTTCACCCCCGGAGCTGTCATATTCCGGCGTCAGCCCGGCAATGAAATGCGCCACCAGATCCGCCTCTGTCCAGTTGTGCAGGCGCAGTGTGACATTGGGGATTTTGCCTTTGCCCGTGGGCCAGGGCGCAATTCCCAGCCATTGGTCCCGGGGTTATGGCAGATCAGTGTCAGCTGTGCCCGACGCACCTCAAAGGCTGCAGTCAACGCCTTATCCGCATGTCCTGCGCCCGGGGCCAGTGCCGGTACATGCAGCAAATGCCACAACGATCAGAAAAAGCTTCTCCATCACTGCCTCATCATAATGAAGTGAGCGTTAACAAACCCGGTGCGCTGCGACATCTTAACGAGACTGCGCACTCTCAAGACGGATCTTCTGCGTTGTCATGGCCTCTGGCCACCAGCCGGCACGTTCCGCCGCAACAATCAGCATCCCGGCTCCGATTACTGCCAGAATCAGATATATACGTGCGCGCGATGGCGGGCGGCGCAGCCAGACCGACAGCCGGACGAGCCAGCGCAGAGTCATGAGCAGCGGCGCTCAGGCATCAGTAAAGCGTACAGAACCGATGAACGGCAGATTTCTGTTTCGCTGTGCAAAATCGATCCCGTATCCGACCACAAATTCATCCGGTATCTCAAAGCCCGTCCAGCTTGCTTTGAAATCAACCTCGCGCCGGCTTGGTTTGTCGAGCAAAGCGATCGATTTCAGCCGCGCGGGCTTGCGGCTTTTCAGCAGGGCAGTGACGTGATTCAGTGTGTGACCGGTATCGACGATATCTTCGACAACCAGCACGTCCCGCCCTTCAATTGCGCCCCGCAAGTCTTTGAGAATACGTACTTCCCGACTACTTTCCATCCCGTCGCCATAACTGGACGCTTCGAGAAAATCGACCTCGATCGGCAGATCAAGTTCCCGCACGAGATCGGCGATAAAAACAAAACTGCCACGCAGCAGACCGACGACCACAAGCTTGTCGGTGCCCTGAAACTCTTCCTGAATTTCCCGGCAGAGCTCTTCAATACGTGCCGCGATTGCCTTGGCGGAGATCATCTCGTCTATGACATATGGACGCGCGGACATCGACAGACCTTGAATTCAGAGACAGACATAAGACATGGATGGCTAACCAAACCTGCGTGACAAATCAATGCCAACCCATTCTGAAACCCGAAAACTCCCCTACACCGCACAACAGATGTATGACCTGGTGGCCGATGTCGGCAGCTACCCGGAGTTTCTGCCATGGTGCGCGGCGGCGCGCGTGCTCTCCGTGACGCAGCAGGGCGACAAGAAGATCATGGAGGCCGATCTGGTAATCAGCTTCAAGGTTTTCCGCGAGCGGTTCACCAGCCGCGTTGATCTGATGCCGCAGGACAAGAAGATCGACACCGAATATCTGGACGGACCGTTCCGGTATATGAAGTCCAACTGGGCGTTTGAAGATACCGAAGGTGGCTGTAACGTATCCTTCTTTGTGGATTTTGCCTTTCGTAACATGATCCTGCAGCGGCTGATCGGCGTGGTGTTTAATGAGGCAATGCACCGTATTGTGCGCGCTTTTGAGACCCGCGCCGCAAACCTGTACGGCCAAAGTTAACGCAGGGCGTCCAGCAGCAGGCGCAGCGCGTGATCGCGGGCGGCAGCGCGCACTTTGTCCCGGCCCAAGGCACCGAAATCAATGGTTTCCGTGGAGGTGTGACCGGGCTTTGCAATCCCGAAACAGACACGTCCTTCAGGCTTGTGCTCCGACCCGCCGGGTCCCGCGATGCCTGTGACCGACACCGCCAGCGCACCCTTTGCCCGCTGCAATGCGCCTGTCACCATCTCTCGGGCGACCTCTTCGGACACCGCACCGTAAGCTTTAAGCGTTCCGGACCGCACGCCGAGCATCTCCTGCTTTGCGGCATTGGTATAGGTTACAAAGCCACGGTCAAAAACTGCCGATGATCCCGGAATGTCGGTGAGTGCCGCGGCGATCATCCCGCCGGTGCAGCTTTCCGCGGTGGCGATCATCACCCCCGCCGCCCGGGCCCTGTCGAGAATGTCCTGCGCGAGGCTCACCTCAGAGCACCCCGTGATAAAGACCCGCCAGCGCGAGAACGCCAAGAGCGGCAAAGACACCGGCGATCACATCGTCAAGCATCACACCGAGCGCGTCACCGCGCCGGTCGGCCCATCCGACGGGCCCGGGTTTCCAGATGTCAAAGAGCCGGAAAAGCGCAAAAGCCGCGATCCAGCCCGGCCACATCACCAGCATGCTGATCCCCATCGACCAGGCCGCATAAGAGAGCGGCAGCAATGCGATCCACTGGCCGACCAGCTCGTCGATGAC
>NZ_JAHEHZ010000124.1 GCF_024639605.1 Roseobacter sp.
CCCCCCGGGACCTGAAGAAATGCGTAGATGGCCGAGGGCACCGTCTGCGTCTGGCCGGGGATATTGGACACAAAGGTGATGGTTGCGCCGAATTCCCCCATCGCCTTGGCAAAGGCAAGGATCGCGCCCGCAAGTACACCTGGCATGATCAGGGGCAGGGTGACGGTGGCAAAAACCTGAATGCGTGAGGCACCCAGAGTGGCCGCGGCACTCTCCAGACCCTGGTCCACGGCTTCGATCGACAGGCGGATCGCCCGCACCATCAGCGGAAAGGCCATGATCGCTGCGGCAAGTGCGGCACCTGTCCAGCGGAACGCAAAAACGATGCCCATATCCTGCAGCATGCGTCCCGTGAGCGCCTGCGGCCCGAACGTGCTCAGCAGCAGATAGCCCGTGACGACAGGCGGCAGCACCAGCGGCAGCAGCACCAGACCGTTCAGCAGCTGTTTGCCCGGAAACTCCCACCGCGCCAGCGCGTAGGCCACAAAAACCCCGGGCGGCAGGCTGAAGAGGGTCGCCCAGAACGCCACCCGCAGCGACAGCGCCACGGCCTGCCATTCTTCCGGGCTCAGCCAGTCCATCGGGTACTTTACTCCGCCACGGCGGCAAAACCGTGCCGCATCAGGGTGATATGTGCCGCGTCGCTGCGCAGATAGTCAAGCAGGGCGCGGCTGGCCGGTGTGACGCGCCCTGCGATTGCGGCCACCGGATAAACGATGGCAGGGTGGCTTTCCGGTGCAAATGTGGCGATCACGCGCACCCTCGGTTCTGCCCGGGCATCGGAGGCATAGACAATGCCCAAAGGTGCTGCGCCCTGCGCCACCAGCGCCAGTGCCGCGCGCACATTGTCGGTCTGTGCCACCAGAGGTGCTGCGCTGTTCCACATCCCATAGTGCTGCAGCGCGGCCTTACCGTAAATCCCGGCTGGTACTGCATCGGTCAGCGCCATCGCGAGCCGCCCGCCGGCAAGCCACGCGCTCAGATCGGTATCCGGGCCTGGCGACAAAGATCTGGTTTCCCCGTGCCCGGCAATCAGCACAAGGCTGTTGCCCGCCAGATCAGACCGGCTGCCTGGTGCAAGGACCCCTTCGGCTTCGAGATAATCCATCCAGTCCGTGCTGGCGGACACGAAAATGTCCGCTGGCGCCCCGAGTGCGATCTGGCGGGCCAGCACCGGGGAGCCGGCAAATGAAAACGTGACATCGTGGCTGGTTGCTGCTGCAAAATCCCCGGCGATTTCCTCAAGCGCGTTCTTCATGCTGGCGGCGGCGAAAACGGTGATGTCATCAGCGCGCGCAGGCCCCCGCGCCGCGGCGCAGGTCAGGGTCAGTAGGGCCGCAAGGAACAGCGCATGGAACAGATGAAATCGCATCAGGTGAGTGTCCCGCAGGGGCGCGCTGCGCGCAAGCCCCGGTTCTGCGCCGGTGTTTCTGCAGCATGTCAGCGGCGGTCAGCGCCGCTGGAAGCCGCGCGCAGTTTTCCGGCACCAAAGGTGCTGAGCACCAGCATTGCCGCCGCCGTCCCCAGACACAGAGGCAACCCGCCAATCTGGTAACCGGCCCCGGAAAGCAGCGTGCCCAGCAGACGGCCTGTGGCATTGGCCATATAATAAAAACCCACATCCATCGTGACCCGCTCGCCCGTGGTGAAGGCGAGGATCAGATAGGAGTGCAGCGCCGAGTTTACCGCGAAAATACCCCCGAAAACCAGCAACCCCACCACGATGGTCGCTGTAAGCCAGGGCGCCGGCTCCCCGGTGAGCACCACGAGCGCCGCCAGCAGCGCGGGCACCACGATGAGCGCTGCAGTCCATGCGCGCGCCCGGGCGATGATCTCAGCCTCGCTCCGGGTGGCGGCGCGCATCAGTCTTGGTGCAGAGGCCTGCACCGCGCCATACAGGATGATCCAGAGCGCCATGAAACTGCCAATCATGAAAAACGCAGCCCGGTTGCCCGCTTCGGTGCCGTCAGAGAGCACCGCGTAAAAATAGACCGGTATGCCAACCACGAACCAGACATCGCGCGCGCCGAAGAGAAACACGCGGGCAAAGCTGAGCCAGTTGACGTTTGCATTGCCGGAAAAAACCTCTCGGAATTTCGCGCCCTTGCGCCCGACGGGCAGTCCGCCCGGCATGCCCAGCCAGACAGCGACCAGGATCAGAAAGAGCACTGCCGCCATGCCCAGCACCGCCGTTTTCATACCGACCGTTGCCAGCAGGCCAGCCCCCAGCAGAAAACCCAGCCCCTTAACCGCATTCTTGGAGCCGGTAAGCAGCGCAACCCAGCGAAACAGCCCGCCCTGCACGGTCGGGGCCAGCAACTTGACGGCAGATTTGGCGCTCATCTTTGAGAGATCCTTGGCCACGCCTGACGCACCCTGAACCGCCATTACATAGACGACGGAAGCCGTGACTGACCAGGCCGGATCAAGCTGCGCCAACGCCAGAAGCGCCAGAACCTGCAGTGTGAGCCCGGCATAAAGCGTGCTTGTCAGCCCGAAGCGTGCGGCAATCCAGCCGGCACTGAGGTTGGTCACCACGCCCGCGATCTCATAGAGCACAAAGAGATATGCCAGCTGTACCGGCGAAAAGCCCAGCGTGTGAAAATGCAGCAGAACCAGCATGCGCAGGGCGCCGTCGGTGAGCATGAAAGCCCAGTAAGCCGCCGTCACCGCCAGATAGGCAGCAAGCCCGGCAGGGCGCTCTGCCGGAGCCTCTGTCACAGAGATTTTCCAACCATTTCAGCAACATCAACCAGACGGTGCGCATATCCTGTTTCGTTATCATACCACACGTAAAGCTTCAGCTGCGTGCCGTTAATGACCATGGTCGAGGGCGCATCCACGATCCCGGAGCGTGTATCATTGGTGTAATCGGCGCTCACGAGCGGGCGTTCTTCATAACCCAGAATATCCCTGAGCGCTCCCTGCGCTGCCTCTTTGAAGAGCGCGTTGACCTCTTCGGGTGTTGTCTCGCGTTCCAGCTCGAAAACACAGTCGGTGATCGAGGCATTCAGCAGCGGCACCCGCACCGCATGGCCGTTCAGCCGCCCCTTCAGTTCAGGATAGATCAGCGTAATGGCCGTCGCACTGCCCGTGGTCGTAGGGATCAGCGAGTTGAGCGCGGAGCGCGCGCGGCGCAGGTCTTTGGCGGGCCGGTCCACGATGGTTTGTGTGTTGGTCACATCATGGATCGTGGTAATCGAACCATGCCTGATGCCGATGTTTTCATGCACCACTTTGACCACCGGGGCGAGGCAGTTGGTGGTGCAACTGGCCGCCGTGACGATCCGGTGGCTGGCAGGGTCGTAAATCTCGTGGTTCACGCCGTAAACGACATTGGCTGTCGGCCCGTCTTTGACCGGGGCTGAGACGACGACTTTTTTCACGCCGGCTGCGAAATAAGGGGCAAGTGCTGCTTCGGTTTTGAAAACCCCGGTGCAGTCGATCACCACATCCACGTCTTCAAGCGGCAGGTCCCCGGGTCGTTTGTGGTTGTGCACGGGCAGGCGGGTGCCGTCGATAGTAATGCTGCTTTCATCGGATGAAAACGCCGCCGGCCAGCGGCCATGCACCGTGTCAAACTCCAGCAGATGCGCATGCATGGCCGGATCGCCAACCGCATCGTTGACCCATGCTATCTTCGCTCCGCGTTCAAGCAGAGGACGCAGTGCCAGCTTTCCGATGCGGCCGAGGCCGTTAAGTGCGTATGTTGTCATGAAGATTCTCCGTCGTCACTGGTGGCGCCGATGTCATCGACGGCGGCCTGTAGCGAGATGCGGTCGAGCGTCTCAATGGGCAGGGCCGTGAAAGCTGTTACGCGGTTGTGCAGCGCGCCATAGGTCTGCTGAAACGCAAGCCGGCGCTCAGCCAGCGTTCCCGTGGCCCTGACCGGATCGGGCAGACCCCAGTGCGCACTGAGCGGCTGGCCGGGCCAGGGCGGACAGACCTCATTGGCGGCCTGGTCACAGACGGTAAATACAAAATCGGGCTTCGGTGCATCCGGCCCCTGAAATTCCGTGATGTTCTTCGACCTCAGCGCGCTGACGTCATGGCCTTTGGATCGCAGCATTTCTATCGCCAGAGGATTGAGCTCTGAGCGCGGCATGATGCCGGCCGAGAAAGCGGTGAAGCGATCGCCGGCAAGATCGTTCAGCAGCGCTTCGGCAAAAACAGAGCGGGCCGAATTACCTGTGCAGATAAAGAGGACTGAATACTTCCGTGCGGAGTCCGCCAGAACTGCGCTGTGGTCCGGAGGAGACCAGGGCGGGCACAGATCCGGGCGCCCGCGGCAGCAGTCATGCATCAGAAACCCGACCAGACCGCGCGCACCGTCCATTGAGGCGCGATAAAGCAGCGACGTGCCGCGCCGCTGCTGGCTGATAAGGCCCGCATCACTGAGCGTCGCCAGATATACCGAGGCTGTACTGGGCTTTACGCCCAGAATCTCCACAATCTCGCCGGCGCGCAGCGCATCGGGATACCGCCGCATCAGCAGACGAAAGATCGCGAGACGCTGCGGGTGGCTGAGAGCCGACAGGCGGGAGAGAGCTTCTGATTCCATAATTCATGAATATTGGAAATATATGTTTATGCAACCCCGGATCGTCTTCATTTTCTGCATATCAGCAGGGTGTGTAAGGCGCGTGACAGTGCGCAGCCGCAGTGCAAAAAAAACGCGCCCGGACAGAACCGGACGCGTTGATGATACTATGGTCGTTGCCGTCAGGCTGGTACGGTCTCAGGCTCACGCCCGGCGCGGGCGCGCTGAAGCATGAAGATCAGCACCAGAAGGGCGAGGCCCGGAATGAAAATAAGCTCCTTGGGCAGCTGATCTGCGGGCGCTTTGACCTCTTTGATCACAACCGGTTGGTCACCATAGAAGTCATAGCTCTGGAAGGTATCGGCATAGGGCGTGCCGAACATCGGCTCTTCCAGCGTGATATTGTCACCATCCTCAACTGCCAGCAGGCCAAGCGCATCCATACGCGACCCTTCGGCGTCTTCGGGCACGGTGACAAGCAGCGTTGTGTCCAGCAGCTCGCCGGTGTCAAAGTCCGGCCCGGAGACCACCACCCTGAACTCACGGCCCACAGGCGCCGCCTCGACCCGTTCGGCAAAGTTCGCCGGGGCCAGATCCTCGAAAGGAGGCTGCAGGCGGTCCATGAAGAAATCCGGACGGAAGAGCATGAAGGCCACGAAGACCAGCGCCACGCTCTCGTAGATGCGGCTTTTGGTGACGAAGTATCCCATTGTCCCGGCCGTAAAGACCAGTATGGCGATACTCGCTATCACAAAGACAAGGATACCCTGTGCCCACCCCACATCGATCAGCAGCAGATCCGTATTGAAGATGAAGACAAAGGGCAGGGCGACTGTCCGCAGGCTGTAGAAGAAAGCGGTGAAGCCTGTCTTGATCGCATCACCACCCGACACAGCCGCTGCGGCGAAACTCGCAAGGCCCACCGGGGGTGTCACATCGGCCATGATCCCGAAATAGAACACGAAAAGATGCACAGCGATCAGCGGCACGATCAGACCGGACTGCGCGCCCAGCTCGACCACAACACCCGCCATCAGCGAGGAAACAACGATATAGTTCGCCGTTGTCGGCAGGCCCATCCCGAGGATAAGGGACAAAAGCCCCACCATCACCAGCATCAGAATGAGGTTACCACCCGAGAGGAACTCAACGAGATCCGCCATCACCTGGCCCACGCCGGTGAGTGTCACGGTGCCCACGATCACACCCGCCGTCGCCGTGGCGAGGCCGATGCCGATCATGTTGCGCGCACCGTCAATGAGACCCTGAATCAGATCCGCTACACCGGCCACAAAGTTGGCAGGCAGAGCCCCCATGTTCCCGCGGAAAATCGCCTTGAGCGGGCGCTGCGTCAGCAGGATGACAAAGAGAAGCATTGTCGCCCAGAAGGCCGAGAGGCCCGGGGATTTCTGCTCGATCATAAGGAAGTAAACCAGCACGATGATGGGCAGCAGGAAGTATAGACCCGCTTTGTAGATTTCACCCACAACAGGCAGTGTGACCTCTTCGGCGTTGGGATCATCGGGTTCGAGATCCGGCACCGATGCTGCCAGCCACAAGAGCAGCACATAAGCGAGGAAGATCAGTGCCGAGAGGATCATCGCGGAGTTATCAGTGACGGCCACGATGGCTTTCACCGGATACTGTACGCCATAGCACAGACCCGCAAAGCCGACGAAGAACGCCGCCATGCCGCCGATGGTCTTGCCCATTGAAACCACGCGGTCGCCCAGTGTGGGCATGTTCTGCTTCACGGCTTCGAGGTGCACGATGTAGACCAGCGCGATGTAAGAGATCGAGGCCGGCAGGAAAGCATGGGTGATCACCTCAACATAGGAAATGCCCACATATTCCACCATCAGGAAGGCCGCAGCGCCCATGACGGGGGGCATGATCTGTCCGTTGACCGAAGAGGCCACTTCGACAGCCCCGGCCTTCTCTGACGTAAAGCCGACGCGCTTCATCAGCGGAATGGTGAAGGTACCGGTGGTAACCACGTTTGCGATCGACGAGCCCGAGATCAGGCCGGTCGCCGCAGAGCCGACAACGGCCGCTTTGGCCGGGCCGCCCTTGAGGTGACCAAGTGCACCGAAGGCCATCTTGATAAAGTAATTACCGGCCCCGGCCTTATCGAGCAGCGCCCCGAAGAGCACGAAGAGGAAGACGAACTTTGTGGAAACGCCCAGAGCGATGCCAAAGACACCCTCGGAAGTGATCCACATGTGGCTCATGGCTTTTTGCAATGATGCGCCTTTCCAGCGGATCACATCAGGCACGATTTCCGAAGACCCGAAGAAGACATAGAGCAGGAAGATCGTGGCGATGATCGCCATCGCGGGACCGAGCGCGCGGCGCGCACCCTCAAACAGAATGATCAGGCCGGCAAGCGCGAACCACTTGTCCACGTCATCGGCCAGACCGCCGGATTTCACGATCTTATCATAGAAGAAGTAGCCATACATGGCGGTGAAGGCGCCGAAGAGCCCCAGAACCCAGTCCTGGATCGGGACATAATGGCGGGGGCTCGACTTGAGCGCGGGATAGGCCATGAAGGCGAGGAAAATGGCAAACGCGAGGTGGATCGACCGGTCGTTATTGATGATCGCCCCCGGCAGCAGAACATTGGAGAGCGGCGATGCAAGAACAACCTGAAAAAGCGACCAGACGACCGCGACGACCGCCAGCAGCATGGCAACGGACCCGGTCGGATTGCGACCACCCGCGTCCGAGGCGGCGACCATTTCCTGAAGTTCGGCTTCGCTCAGGCCGCGCTTTTCGCCCGGTGTGTTGGATGTGTCAGACATTATTGCCCCCATGTTGGCATGCGCCCCGGTTTTCCGGTGTGCGCGTTGACCCTGGTGTCAGGGTGTGGGAGGGGCGTTTGCCGCCCTCTCCCGGTTCTCAATTCGTCAAAGAGTGAAGACCCGGATTATTCGATCCAGCCCTTTTCTTTGTAGTACTTGGCCGCACCGGGGTGCAGGGGCGCAGAAAGACCCGCTGTCGCCATTTCCTCTGCTTTAAGGTTGGCAAATGCAGGGTGCAGACCTTTGAAGTCTTCGAAGTTATCGAAAACAGCTGCCACAACCGCATAGACAGCATCTTCGCTGACCGCAGTGGAGGAGACGAATGTAGCACCCACACCAAAGGTGGTCACATCATTGTCGGTGCCGCGGTACATCCCACCGGGAATGCTTGCTGTCCGGTAGAACGAGTTGTCGGCAATCAGCTTGTCGATCGCTTCGCCCGTCACGTTGACAACGATGGAATCACAGGCAGTCGACGCTTCCTGAATGGAGCCCGACGGGTGTCCCACCGTGTAGATCATCGCATCGATCTGGTTGTCGCAAAGAGCAGCGGACTGCTCAGCGGCTTTCAGCTCGGTTGCCAGAGCGAGGTCACTCATTTCCCAGCCCATTGCGTCCATCACGACTTCCATCGTGCCGCGCTGACCGGAACCGGGGTTGCCGATGTTGACGCGCTTGCCTTTGAGATCCTCGAAAGACGAGATGCCTGCATCGGCACGTGCCACAACGGTGAAGGGCTCAGGATGTACGGAGAAAACCGCGCGCAGTTCCTCAAAGGGACCTGCATCTGAGAAGTCAGAGGTACCGTTATAGGCATGGTACTGCCAGTCGGACTGCGCCACGCCGAACTCGAGCTCGCCGGCACGGATGGTGTTGATGTTGTACACCGAACCACCTGTGGACTCCACTGAGCAGCGGATGCCGTGGTCTTTGCGGCCCTTGTTGACCAGACGGCAGATCGCGCCACCTGTCGGATAGTAAACACCGGTCACACCACCTGTACCGATGGTGATGAACTCTTCGGCCATCGCGACCGGCGCCATCAGCATCGCAAGGCACGAGCCTGCTGCCGTCATTTTAAACCTGTTGAACATAAGTAATCTCCCTTTTGGTTTTTGTCGTCTTTTACCCGTCCTGCACTTCGTGCAACTGACGGCTGTTTCGTTCCACCTCATCGATCCGGGCCCGTGATCCGTCGCTGCCGATACCGGCAAGCATCCCGATCAGTGTTTCTGCAAAGCAAAGGCTGGCCGCATAAGATGAAAAGAAATTCGGTGACTCACTTGGAATGATGAACTGCGCTGACGCGTGTTGCAAGGCCGGACAGGTATGGGTGTCCGTAATGACCACCACAAAGGCACCTTTGCCCCGTGCCAGGGCAGCAGCGTGCACAGCACGCGCCGCAAAGGGCGGTTTTGTCACGATAATCAGCGCATCCCCCGGCCCGAGTGCGGCCAGTTCGGCGCCGAGCAGCGACCCCGTGCGCCCTGCCATCCGCCAGTTGTCAAAGAGCAGGCTTGCCTGATAGGTCATCTGACCGGCCACACCTGATGAGGCCAGTTCGCCCATCACCAGTACAAGGTGCGCGGCATGCAGGCGGTGCACGACCTGTTCAAGCGCCGGTTCGTCGATCTGGTCTGCCAGCCGGTGAATGTTGTCGGCGCATGCGGCAAAATGCGCGCGCATGAAACCCTGCCCGCTGTCTTCCTGCATGTCGGTAAGCTGTTTGAGGCGATCGGGTCGGCGTTTATTGACCCGCTGGTCCATCGCGATCCGGATATCGCCACGCAGCGCACCAAAGCTGTCATAGCCGAGCGCCCGGGCCAGCCGTGAAAAGGACGCCGGTGCCAAGTCGCTTTCTTCTGCGACAGAGCGAAGCGACCGGGTTGCGACGTCGAAAGGGTTGCTCACTATGTAATCCGCAGCCTGCTTCAGCCGGCCGCTCAGATCGTTATAACGTGCAGCGATGCGTGTATCGAGTGGCGCAGCCACGAAGTCCCCCGGGATCGAATCTTGCAGCAGAGGGTTCATTTGTTTCAATACATTGTCAACTTGTGCGCCATGTGTTTCAGTTTCGTGACCGGTCAGCCAGGAGAACGCCGCGATGTCACATGTCTTTGCCCGCCATTCGAAAACTACCCCGCCTCAGGCCGCGACAGGCAAGGGCGTTTATCTCTATGACGCTGACGGCAAACAGTATTTCGACGGGTCGGGCGGGGCGGCTGTGTCCTGTCTGGGGCACGGGGATCCGGATGTAATCGCCGCGATCCAGGCGCAGGTTGCTGAGCTTGCCTATGCGCACACCAGCTTTTTCACCTCTGCCCCGGCCGAGGAACTGGCCGACCGTCTGGTGGCCGAAGCGCCGGGCACGCTGGAAAAAGTGTATTTCGTTTCCGGTGGATCGGAAGCGGTTGAAGCCGCGCTGAAACTGGCGCGTCAGTACTTTGTCGAGAAGGGCGAGGCCTCGCGCCGCCACTTCATCGCGCGCCGCCAGAGTTATCACGGCAATACGCTGGGCGCGCTCGCGACCGGCGGCAATGTCTGGCGTAAACAGGCCTTTGCGCCGATCATGGTCGATACTTCGCTGATCTCGCCCTGCTACGCGTATCGCGGTCAGCAGGAAGGCGAGAGCGCTTTTGAGTATGGCCAGCGTGTCGCCAATGAACTGGAGGCAGAACTCGAACGCGTCGGCCCCGGGACGGTCATCGCCTTTCTGGCTGAACCGGTCGTGGGGGCGACCCTCGGTGCTGTGGCCCCGGTCGAGGGGTATTTCAGACGGATCCGCGAGATCTGTGACAAACACGGAATTTTGCTCATTCTCGATGAGGTCATGTGTGGCATGGGCCGGACGGGCAGCCTGTTCGCCCATGCGCAGGAAGGCATTACTGCCGATATTGTCACAATCGCAAAGGGGCTCGGCGCCGGCTATCAACCGATCGGCGCGATGATGTGCACCGCTGAGATCCACGACACGATCGCCGGGGGTTCCGGCTTTTTCCAGCACGGGCATACGTATATCGGCC
>NZ_JAHEHZ010000023.1 GCF_024639605.1 Roseobacter sp.
TCGACACACTGGAAGAAGCGAAACAGCTTTATGACTACGAAACCGACAGCTAGGAAGTATCGCATCCGGCGCACCGGTCCCGAGCCGGGCACGCGTCCGGCAGCTTCTGGTGACCAACAGCCGGCCGCACCACAACAGCAGCCGGCGCCGGTCACAAGACCAGCAGCAGGTGTTGCGCAACCCGGCAGGGGAATGCCCGGGCGCGAGGTTGCATCGGCGAAGGCTTCTCCCGAACGGCTGCCGGAAACAAACTCCAATGTACCGGCACGGCCTCAGGCACAGACACAGGCTGGCGCGCCGCCCAAAGCGCGTGCGCAGCAGACCGCCGCGAAACCTGCGGGCTCACCCGAAACCGTGGCGTTGCAGCTTGACGCAATCCGGCGCGAAGGTCTGACAGGACGCCAACTGCGCATGGCGCGGCGCATCGCTCACAAACACGAACTGGCGCCGACATCCGATTTTGACGCCGTGCGTTTGCTGCGGGCACGCGGTATTGATCCCTTTCAGCGCGCCAACATGCTCGAACTTGTTGTGCCGGGCGGCGAAGCGGCCGCAAAAGGGGCAACGGGAGCCGGCCAGGAGCCGACCGGTCGCATTCAGCTGCCCCAGACAGTGCCGGGTCCGTCCGAGACACTGCCGTCAACAAATGTGAGCCCTGCCGAACAGCGGAACCGCCAGATCTCGGAAATTCAGGCGGATATTTCGCGCCGGCGTCGCCGCAAAATGGTGATGCTGGTAAGCCGGCTGGCTGCTTTCGTGATGTTGCCCACGCTGATCGCCGGGATCTACTTTTTCTTTGTCGCAACGCCGATGTATGCAACCAAATCCGAGTTCCTGATCCTGCAGGCGGATGGCCAGGCCGGAGGTGCCGCCGCAGGTCTGCTGAGCGGGACGCAGTTTGCCACCTCTCAGGACAGTATCGCTGTGCAGTCCTATCTGCAGTCCAAAGACGCCATGCTGCGTCTGGACCGGGACATCGGATTCAAATCGCATTTCACGCAGCCCTGGATCGACCCCATTCAGCGTATGTCGGAAGACCCGACCAATGAGGATGCCTATCGCGCCTATCAGAAACGCGTGAAAGTCGGGTATGACCCGACCGAAGGTGTTCTGCGGATGGAGGTCGTTGCGGCCGATCCCGAAATCAGCGCGCGTTACAGTCAGGCTCTGATCGATTACGCTGAGGAACGCGTGAACAGTCTCAGCCAGCAAAAACGCGGTGACCAGATGGCCGAAGCAGAGAAAAGCTTCCGCCAGGCCGAGGAAGAACGCCGGGCGGCACAGGAAGCACTCGTAAATCTGCAGCTTCAGGGCGCGACGCTGGATCCGGAGGCGGTAATTGCCAGCCTGCGCCAGCAGATAACACAGGTCGAAATGCAGGTCCTCGAGAAAGAACTGCAGCTTGCCGCACTGCTTGATAACAGCCGGCCGAACCAGTCCCGTGTGGATGGTGCGCGCGGTGATATCCGTCGCCTGAATGAACAGCTCGAAGAGCTGAACGCCCGGATGACTGACGCCAGCCAGGGTGAAAACTCACTGGCACAGCTCAGCGTACGCAGCCAGATGGCGCAGGCCGATCTCGCCACCCGCGATATGCTGCTGCAGTCGGCGCTGCAGCAGATGGAACAGACCCGGCTCGAGGCAAACCGCCAGGTGCGGTATCTGACAACCAGCGTCAGGCCGGTGGCGCCTCAGGAGGCCAGCTATCCGCGCAGCTTTGAGAATACCATTCTCGCGTTCTTGATATTTGCAGGTGTCTATCTGATGGTGTCCCTGACAGCATCCATTCTCAGAGAACAGGTGACCTCCTGATATGACGCATGTATCCGTCGGCGATCTGACAATCGGCAATGATCTCCCGCTGACGGTCATCGCCGGGCCCTGCCAGCTGGAAAGCGAAGACCACGCGCAGATGATCGCCGGACGGATGAAGGAAGCGTGTGATGCTGCCGGCGCGCAATATGTGTTCAAAGCCTCCTATGACAAGGCCAACCGCACCTCGCTGAGCGGGATCCGGGGGCCGGGCATCGACGCCGGGCTCAGGGTTCTGCAATCGGTGGGGCGCGCCATCGGCGTGCCGGTGCTGACGGATGTTCACAACGAGGCGCAATGTGCGCTGGCGGCTGACGCTGTGGACATACTGCAGATCCCGGCGTTTCTCAGCCGCCAGACCGATATGCTGCTCGCTGCAGGGGCCACGGGCGCTGTGATCAACGTAAAAAAGGGCCAGTTTCTTGCGCCCTGGGACATGCCGAACATCGTCACGAAAATCGAATCCACCGGAAACAGGCGTATCCTTCTGACCGAGCGCGGAACGTCGTTTGGCTATAACGCGCTTGTTGCCGATATGCGCAGTCTGCCTCAGATGGCCCGAACCGGCTACCCGGTTGTTATGGACGCCACGCATTCGGTTCAGCAGCCGGGCGGCAAAGGCGGGTCAAGCGGCGGACAACGCGAATTTGCGCCTGTGATGGCGCGTGCTGCTGTGGCCATCGGTGTCGGCGCAGTCTTCATCGAGACCCATGAAGACCCGGACAAGTCGCCTTCAGACGGACCAAATATGATCTATCTGGACAAGATGCCGAAACTCATCGACACGCTGATGCAGTTTGACCGGCTTGCCAAAGCTTCACCACTGGAATTCTGAGCGCCCTGCGGTCAGAATTATCGCACCACCGGGTCCCGGGCAGTAATCCTGAGATGCGCGATTACTTCTGCAGACCGTAGCGGTTGTGATCAGTTATCAGCTCAATCGAAGAGCTTTTTGAACAACCGGTCTTTGATCTGATCTTCCAGTGAGCCGCCCGTTTCTCCGCCAAGCTCTTTGAGCAGCTTTTCCTTTGCTTTCTCCTCCAGTCTGTCCGTCTGTTCATCGATCTGCGCATCAAGAACGGCTTCGAGATCTGGCTGAACCGACACATCTGACCAGGGTCCGGTAAACCGGACCGGTATCGATATCCCCTGCCCGCTGCCGGCCCGCAGCGCAATTGGCGTCGCGGTGTAATCAACCACTTTCCTGCCGATCCCGACCGTGCCTTCGCCTGTGGCACGGTAGTTTGCGAGTTCCAGCAGCAGGTCCCGGTTGCTCAGCACACCTGATGCAATGGTCCAGGTTCCGGTCAGGCGGTCAAAGACGGTTGTGCCGCTGCCCGTTTGCCCGGACCGCATCAGCCGGTCGAGATCAATCCCCTCAATGGTGCCGCGCCCGATGTTAAGGCTGCCTTCACCAGAGAGCGAATTCATCATCGCATCAACCGAAGGGCCCGAGGCCAGAAAGCTCGTTTGCAGGTCACCTCCGCCGGTCAGCCGGCTCAGCCCGATCGCATCATCCAGAAGCCCCTGCAACTCGATGCCGTCCGCGCTCAGATCTCCGCCAACGGACAGCCCGCTTCGGTTATTTATGACAAAGCGACCGGTGACATTTCCGCTATAGGCCACAACATCGCGGAGCATGAAGACCATTCTGGAATTGTCGTTGCTCAGCACTGTCCGGGTTTTTCCGAGGCGGAACCGGCCCAGATCGATGCTTTCCGCGCTCAGCGCGATCTCACCGTTAAAAGATGAAAGTGCACCGGCATCAATCCGGTCCGTGGGCCAGCCGCTGCCTGACGGGGACGCCGTACCGCCGCCGACCGATGCGGCGCCACCCCCGCTCCCGGTACTGAGATCGCTCAGATCAAGCGGACCTGCATCCAGCCGGGCGTTAATCTGCGGCGTGCCGTTCAGACCGATATCAGCGGCCCCTGTCAGTCGGTTGCCACCCAGATCGGCAGAAAGTTCGCGCAGCGACAGCTGTCTGTCTGCGGTCAGCGTCAGCTGTGTCGTCAGATCAATCCTGGCGCCCAGTCTGGCAGGCAGAGCGACCGGCGGCAGGCCCAGCGCTTGCACAAAAGCGCTGGTGTCACTGGTGAAGACTTCAAAGCTGCCGGCAACCTCGCCTGCGGTACTTGCACGCCCTTCAAGGCTCACGTCACCAGGCCCTGCACTGATATCAATGCTGACATTGCGGGTCTCACCGGTGATAAATCCGGCAAACCCGTCGATCGTGGCCTTCGCAGTCACCGGTTCCCCGGCAGGGCGGAGCACGGCCACAAAATCAGCAGGTCCGAGCCGGTCCGGCCAGTCGAGCGTCAGATCCACGCCGGAATAAGAAATCAGATCGCTGCCTTCCGCATCATAAATCAGGGTCGCATCGGTGACCTCAAGACGCTGAATGCTGACTGCACGGGCCTCGCGTGCGGGCGATGTGCCGGTTTCGATCTGCGCTTCGCCGCTTGCGTCCGTGAACAGCCAGCTCGCCCGCCCGTCTGCTTTTTGTTCAAGACGGATGGTCGGACTTTGTGCCTCGATATTGGTGATCCGGATTTCCCCTCTGAGCAGCGCCAGAGCATCAACCCCGATGGCCGCACCGGAGGCCTGCAACATCGGGCCCTGCTCTGCCCAGCTGGCATTGCCAACCTCCAGCTCTCCCGCCCGCATCCCCAGCACCGGCCAGAGCGTGATACTGACACCGCTGACCGAAACATCCCGCCCGGTTGCTGCGCGCAGCTGGTCAGTGGCGATCTGTGCGATGCGGTCTGCCGGCAGAAAGAGTACGGATACAACAAGGACAAAGGCTAGCACCAGAACGAGCCCGATCAGCCGGAAGATCCACTTCATACCCTGCTCCTGTCCTTCAGAGAGCCCCTTTCCGGAGCGCATTAACTACATTATAGCCCGGTGCATGAGCACCAACCCGCCAGACCTGCGCCCTGATATCGCGCCAAAACCCCGCATGGCTGAACCCGCCCGCGCCGGCCAGCCGACGATCGGGATGGTCAGTCTTGGATGCCCCAAAGCGCTGGTGGACAGCGAGCGTATCCTGACCCGGCTGCGCGCAGAAGGCTATGCCATATCGCCCGATTATGCCGGTGCGGACGCCGTCATTGTCAACACCTGCGGTTTTCTCGACAGCGCCAAGGCCGAGAGCCTCTCTGCCATTGGCGAGGCGCTGACCGAAAACGGCCGCGTGATCGTCACCGGCTGTCTTGGTGCCGAACCCGAATATATCACCGGCGCGCATCCCAGAGTGCTGGCTGTGACCGGGCCGCACCAGTATGAACAGGTGCTCGATGCCGTGCATGTCGCCGTTCCCCCCAGCCCGGATCCGTTCATTGATCTGCTGCCCGCGCGCGGGGTCAGCCTGACGCCCCGGCATTTCAGCTATCTCAAAATTTCCGAGGGCTGCAATCACAAGTGCAAATTCTGTATCATTCCGGATATGCGTGGCAGACTGCAGTCACGGCCGGCGCATGCGGTGGTGCGCGAGGCTGAAAAGCTGGTTGAAAGCGGCGTGCGCGAATTGCTGGTCATCAGCCAGGACACCTCAGCTTACGGCGTCGATATCCGCCATGCCGAAGAGCGTGGTCACCGCGCGCATATAACCGATCTTGCGCGTGATCTGGGCTCTCTCGGGGCCTGGGTCCGGCTGCATTATGTGTATCCGTATCCGCATGTGCGACAGCTCATACCGCTGATGGCCGACGGCCTCGTGCTGCCCTATCTCGACATTCCGTTTCAGCACGCCCATCCGGAGGTGCTGCGCCGCATGGCGCGGCCTGCCGCAGCAGCGAAAACTCTCGATGAGATAGCCGCATGGCGTGATGTCTGCCCTGATCTGACGCTGCGCTCGACGTTTATCGTGGGCTATCCGGGCGAGACAGAGGCGGAGTTTCAGACCCTGCTTGACTGGCTGGATGAAGCGCAACTCGACCGGGTCGGATGCTTTCAGTACGAGAACGTCGATGGCGCGCGTTCAAACGCTCTGCCCGATCATGTCCCCGCGGAAGTCAAACAGGACCGCTGGGACCGTTTCATGGCAAAAGCGCAGGCGATCTCTGCCACGAAACTGGCGGCAAAAACCGGCCGGCGCATAGATGTGATTGTCGATGAGGTCGATGACGAGGCCGCCACCTGCCGCACGCAGGCGGATGCACCCGAGATCGACGGAAATCTCTTTATCGACGAGGATTTTTCATCCCTGAAGCCCGGCGACATCGTCACGGTGGAGGTGGAAGAGGCAAGCGAATACGACCTCTGGGGTCAGATCGTCGGATAACACCGGCGCCGGGGATGCTTTTGGTCGTGCCAGGTGCTAGGATCGCGAACAGCCACAAGCCACGGAGGGCCCGATGTCGGATGCACCAAAGATCGCGCAGAAAGGGCCCTTTGCCGTAGATGTTACGGAGGGCAAGGCGTATTTCTGGTGCACCTGCGGGCAATCCTCGAAACAACCCTTCTGTGACGGGTCGCACAAGGTCAGCGCGTTTAATCCGGTGAAGTACGTGGCTGAAGCGGATGAAAAGGTGTTTTTCTGCGGTTGCAAGCGTACCGGAAATCCACCTCTTTGCGATGGCGCGCACAACAAACTCTGATACCAGCTGACAGAAACCGTCAGCACAGTTTTGCCGCTGGTTGAAATTGTTCTCTTTTTGTTCTACATCGGTGTGAACACTGATACACAGAAAGAGGAACGGATCATGTCCCTGCAACCACAGTTCCCCGGTCTTTTTGCCCCCGAACAGGGTGCTTTGCCGCTGCATGCTCCTGAGCCGGGCAGTGAGAAACAGATCCGCTATGCCGAAGCGCTGGCGAAACGTACAGGCGCTCCGTTGCCAAAAGACCTTTTTGCGGACCGGAACCGTCTGTCAGACTGGATCGACGCACATAAGCCGCCCAAACCCACAGGCCAGTTTGCGGATTATCCGTCGTCCCGACAGGTGGCCTTTGCCGAACGCATATCGCGCGTCAGAAGGCGCGCCATTCCGGATGCGTGTTTCCGCGACAAGGCACTGATGTCCGGCTGGATCGATGCAAACCGTCCGCCGCGCGCAGGTTTGTCGCATCCGGTTGCTGCCCGCCGGCAATGACCTAGCTCTGATGCATGAACAAACCGACAGACCCCCGCCTGCGCGTTCTCTATAACGCCTCCTGCCCAATCTGCAGCCGCGAGATCGACCATTATGCGGCGCTCAGCGCCGAGCAGTCGCTGCCCCTCGCATTTGACGACCTGAATGATGCGGACACTCTCGAGCGCTGGGGTTTGACGCGCGAGGCGGCTGCGAAAAGGCTGCATGTGCGCAACGAAGGAGTTGTGAGCAGCGGTCTGCCCGCGTTTATCGCGATCTGGCGCGAAATTCCGCGTTACAAATGGCTCGCGCGGGTCGTTGGCGCACCGGTCGTGCGCCCCATTGCAGGCGCGGTGTATGACCTTGTGCTCGCGCCGTTACTCTGGCGATCTGACAGGATCCGGATGCGCAGGAACGGCTGTGACGCCGGGACCTGCGCCCCGGAAAAATAATCAGAGGCCGGCCGCCGTGCGACGCACCGTCTCGATGCGCTGCGCATTGGGCGGGTGGGTTCCGAGAAACCGGTCACCGGGATCGGGAATGCGGGCGAAAAACTGTGCACCGCGCAGCGGATTATAACCCGCTCGCGCGGTGATGACTGTGCCGAGCGCATCCGCTTCCAGCTCAAAGTCTTTGGAGTAGGTCCGCGCGCCGACAGCAGCGCCCTGACGCTGCGCTGTTTCGATCACATCGGGGTTGCCCCCCAGCAATACCGCAAGGCCCCCGGCGATGACCGCTCCCGCAACCGCGTTCTGCTGCTGGCGTGCGATATGGCCGCGTATGTGATGAGCCGCCTCGTGCCCCATGACAAAGGCCATTTCATCGGCATTTCGCGCATCGGCGATCAATGCCAGTGTAAAGGCGATGATCGGACGTCCGGATTTATCAAGCGTCTGAAAGGCGTTGGGCGGCTGGCCCGGACGGTCGTCCACCAGAATACGGAAATCGCAGTTCACCTGCCGGGTTCTCGCGCGACATTCGCGCTCGGCCACCGGCTCGACAGTGCGCACGACCTGGGCAAAGCTGCGCCCTGCGGCACTGGCGGAAATCCGCGAGGCCGTGGAGGATTCTGCCTGGGTCTGCTGGCGGGGCTGCGGGGCGGGTCCCTGCGTGGTTGTTACCTGACACCCTGCAAGCAGCATCGCGAAAAAGCAGGCGGCTGATCTCGTTACATTCATTCTTCGGCGTCCTTATGCCGTTACCATTACGTACCCGTTATATTAGTGCGTGCAGGCGCAGACGCCACCCCGTGCCGCGTGCTTTGTCGCACTTGTCTGCAGAGTGGCGTCATGTAAGCTGCCGTTCATGTTTACCATCGAGCACGAATTTGACGCTACAGTTGTAACTCTTGTCGACGAGGGCACTGCCCCGCTTCTGGAGGATGTAACCGTACATGTTACCGAAACCGACGTCCTGCTTAACCAGTATGATCCGCGCGTCGACCGGGTCATTTCCGTGCGGTTATCGCCCTGCCAGTGGCGCGATCTGACCGCGGCACTCAATCTGCCCGAAGGCGTTTACCGGGCAAAGTGACGGCAAGGCCCGTTGACCCGACCGGGTCGTCCTGTATTCCTGTGGCGAGGAGCAGCGGAGGGCGGCATGAGCACCGGGACAAATATCACCACATGGTTTGAAGGCCGGTGGCACAAAGACGACGTACCGGTCATGCGGGCTGCAGATCACGGAGCGTGGCTGGGCAGCGGTGTCTTTGACGGGGCGCGGATGTTTTCGGGCCGTGCGCCTGACCTGCTGGCCCATTGTGAACGCGTCAACCGCAGCGCGCACGCCCTGATGATCACCCCCACCGTGGCTCCGGAAGAAATGGTTGCGATCATTCGTGAAGGGCTGAAGCATTACGGCCCCGACGACGCGGTTTATATCCGGCCGATGTACTGGGGCATCCACGGGGATCTGACCGCCATTGTGCCATCCCGCGAAGAAACAGGTTTCGCGATCTGTCTTGAGCAGATCCCGATGGCCCCGGCGGATGCTTCGACGACGCTGGGCCGGACCCGTTTCCGGCGCCCGGTCCTTGAAGACAATGTCGTGAACGCCAAGGCCGGCTGCCTTTATCCCAACAATGCGCGCATGCTGACCGAGGTCCGTGCGCGCGGCTTTGCCAACGCGCTTGTGGCGGATGCTATCGGCAATGTGGCGGAATCCGCGACTGCGAATGTGTTCATGGTCCGGGACGGCGAAGTTCTGACGCCGGTTGCGAACGGCACCTTTCTGTCCGGGATCACACGGGCCCGGCACATCGCAAATCTGGCGCAGGACGGCACGCAGGTGCGCGAAAAAGTGCTGACTTTTGCCGACTTTGAAGCGGCCGACGAAGTGTTTCTTACAGGCAATATGTCAAAGATCACTCCGGTCACCGCCCTTGAGGACCGGCAGTATCAGATCGGTCCGGTCACACGGCGGCTGCGCGAAATGTACTGGGACTGGGCCGCCTCAGAGACTCTGTGAGTCAAGGGACATGGCCGACCGCACGAAAATCCCGCGGATTTCACGTGCTGATTTTTGCGAGAGCACCCCGTTTCTGATCTCATCCGGGGGCCAGAGCCAGGTTTCAGCGGGATCGTGGTGCATCGCCCAGTCCGGGAAAAGGCGCTCGTGCACTCTGGCCCTGACCAGCAGTTCGACCTCGGTGTGCCGGTCATCTTCTGTGATATGCTGAAAGATCTCCTCCGTCTTTCCCGTCGGCCCTTCCAGCAGCTGCAGATAGATATCCGACCGGCAGATCAGCGCGCCGGTGATATTGTACCGGGCATTGCGCAACCGTGCCGTCGCAAGAATTCCGGCAAGCACATCAAGGCTGTATCCGAACGGCCGCGAGGCATAAATGATCTGTTGCATCGGCATCGGCAGTCTCCTGAAACCATTTAACGCACAGCATTTATTTGCGCGGTGCCTCCCATGTGCGCTGGATAATAGCACAAGTAGTTTGCGATTGCGCCTTCCAATCGGAACCGCCATTATTGCGGCTAAAGGGGGCATCACATCATGCGCAAGTTTCTGGTCATCCTCGATGACAGCCGTGAATGCCTGAACGCCATGCGGTTTGCGGCCATGCGCGCGGCCAAAACCGGCGGTGGTGTGAGCATTCTGTCAATCATCCCGCCCGACGAGTTCAATCACTGGATCGGTGTGGGAGAAATGATGCGCGAAGAGGCGCGCGAGCGGATCGAAGTACATTACGAGGTCTTTGCCAAGTGGATGCGTGACCGCCAGGGGATTGAGCCCGAACTGATCATCCGCGAAGGTCAGGCCGTTGACGAGATTATGGCGCAGGTGCGTGAAGACGAAAGCATCGGAGTGCTTGTGCTTGGCGCAGGAAGCGACAAAAAGGGCCCGGGCCCGCTTGTGACGCATCTGTCGCGCATGGCTGGCGGACTGCCCATTCCGATCACCATCGTGCCGGGTGATCTGAGCAAAGAAAAACTAGAGGCGATTACCTGACCAACCGCGCGGTTCCCGCCCCTCCGGCACGGCCTCGGATGCACGGACGCATGTGCAGTTTAGAACGGTTCCAAACCTTGACTTAGCTTCGGTCAATCCGCATATCATGTGCAACCTCAGGAGAGAGCAGAATGTTTATTCAGACCGAATCCACCCCGAACCCCGCAACGCTGAAGTTCCTGCCCGGACAGACCGTTCTGGAAATGGGGACGGCCGATTTCCCGACGTCTGAGACCGCCGACAAATCCCCTCTGGCGATGCGCATCTTTGCCGTGGAGGGCGTCGCCGGCGTCTTTTTCGGGACCGATTTCGTGACGGTGACCAAAGCCGAAGCGGTGGACTGGGATCACATCAAACCCGCCCTTCTGGGCGCCATCATGGAACATTTTCAGTCCGGTCAGCCGGTGATGTCGGGTGATCATGCGCCTGCCTCCGGTCATGCTGAGCATACCGGTGAAGATGGCGCGATTGTAAGTCAGATCAAAGAGTTGCTCGACAGCCGGGTGCGTCCGGCCGTGGCGCAGGACGGCGGCGACATCACCTTCCACGGCTTTGACCGGGGTGTGGTGTATCTGCACATGCAGGGGGCCTGTGCCGGGTGCCCGTCCTCGACGCTTACGCTGAAAATGGGTATCGAGAACCTGCTTCGCCATTACATTCCAGAAGTGACCGAGGTCCGCCCGGTCGCCAGCTGAGGCGGGATGAGCTCTCGGCCGCGCGATCCTGTTCATTCAGGCCGGTGCTGTCACGTCACAATGAGCGTGACCGCCCCGGTGGCGGCATTTTCCCTTGCAGATGCGGAGACCCTGCCTGATCCCGGACCAGGGTTTCGCTTGTCAGACAGCGTCGACGGGGGGGTGCGCAAATTCGCGCACGGTGCGCCGCGCGCTGCGACTTTCGCGCACCTGTCCGGGCAGATTTGCATTTCCTTGAACAATCAGAGCGATTTTGCGGACATACCTCCGGACCTTCATTGTCACGCGCAAGCAGTACTGCGCCGGGTTTCGATGGACGACAGCGTGGAAAAGGCATCTGTCAGTGGCCGGGAGTCGCTGCGCCGCCCGTCCGGACAGTGGTGATCATGACCGGTCCGCTGACATTTGCCTTCGACACTTCGGGGCCTCACTGTGGTGCTGCATTGCTGACAGGAGAAACCCTGGTCGCTGCCGCCGTCGAAGAGATGGCAAAGGGCCAGGCGGAACGCCTGATGGACTTCTGTGCAGAGGTGCTCCGCGCCGGCGGCGCCCGATGGTCTGATCTCGACCGGCTTGCGGTTGGCACCGGGCCCGGCAATTTCACCGGTCTGCGGATTTCAGTGGCAGCAGCCCGCGGCCTCGCTCTGGGGCTTGGCATTCCTGCTATCGGCGTGAGCAATCTCGAGGCCCAGGCCTTCGGGTTTGACGGACCTGTTGTCTCTGCCCTCGATGCCCGGCGCGATCATTTTTACCTGCAAAGCTTTGGCATGCCGGTCCCGGTGCCGCCGCTGCTCTGCGACCTCGGGGCATTGCCTGCCAGCCTCAGGGGCGCGGCGCCGCTTTGCGTCGGCCACCGCGCAGCGGAGATTGCAGAGCAGACCGGCGGCAGCATCGCCCGGCAAACCCTGCCCGTAGCAGAGACAGTTGCCCGGGTGAGCATCACACGTGGCGATGACTGTCATCCGCGCCCCGCACCGCTCTATATCCGCCCTGCGGATGCGGCACCTGCCCGCGATGAACCACCGGTTATTCTTTCATGACGCCGGAAGAGGTCGCACGGATACATCAGGCCGCTTTTGCGCCGGACCGGGGGTGGCGTCCGCAGGAGGTGCGCGATCTGCTCCGTAATCCGCACGTATCGGTTCATGCAGTCACAGATGGCTTCGCGCTCGTGATGACCGTCGCCGGTGAGGCGGAGCTGATCTCCCTTGCCGTTCACCCTGAAGCACAGCGGGCGGGCCGCGGATCGCAGCTGATGCACCTCTGGATGACCGGCGTCGATGCACACACGGCCTTTCTTGAGGTGGCGGCGGATAATGCGGCAGCTCTGGCGCTTTATGCAGCGCACGGATTCGTTGTAACAGGGCGGCGGGCAGGCTATTACGCCCGCCCCGGGAGCGCTGCTGTGGACGCAGTGCTCATGAAGTCTGCGCTCAGGGCACCTGACGCGGCGGAAACGCCTGCGCCCGCGCCAAAAACCGGTTGACCCTGCCTTCGGTACAGGTCCTAATTTGCGCAGGATGAGAAAACATCTGCTCATATCGGGCGCTGCGCGTGAATTCCCGCGTTGCCGACGCCAAAATATAAACCGGGAGACACTGAATGACCCTTATGCAAAAATTCCTCGGCGCGAGCGCCGCCCTGGCGCTGAGCGCTGGTGCCGCGCTGGCCGACCCTGCCCTGATCTTTGATCTCGGCGGCAAATTCGACAAATCCTTCAATGAGGCCGCCTTTAACGGTGCACAACGCTGGGCAGAAGAAACAGGCGGCACGTTCCTAGAGATTGAACTGCAGTCCGAAGCACAGCGTGAGCAGGCTCTGCGCCGGTTCGCCGAATCGGGCGCCAACCCGGTTATCACAACAGGTTTCGCTTTTGCCGACCCGGTGAATGCGGTTGCCGGCGACTATCCTGACACCAAATTCGTGAATATCGACGGCTGGCTGCCGGAAGTGCCCCCGAATGTGCAGCTGATCGGCTTTCAGGAGCATCAGGGCTCGTATCTGGTCGGCATGATGGCGGCGATGGCGTCTGAAACAGGCACCGTTGGCTTTATCGGCGGTATGGATATTCCGCTCATTCGCCACTTCGGCTGCGGATACGCGCAGGGCGTCAAAGCGGTGAATCCCGACGCCACGGTGATCGCTAATATGACCGGCACGACACCTGCCGCCTGGAACGACCCGGTGAAAGGCTCCGAGCTCACCAAAGCCCAGATCAGCCAGGGCGCTGACGTTGTCTATGCTGCCGCCGGCGGCACAGGCGTGGGCGTTCTGCAGACTGCGGCTGACGAAGATATCCTGTCGATCGGCGTGGACAGCAACCAGAACCACCTGCACCCGGGTAAAGTACTGACGTCGATGCTCAAGCGCGTGGATGTCGCCGTTTATGAGACAATGAAGTCCGGCGGCGATGTCGAGACCGGTGGCTTTACGGTTCTGGGTCTCGCCGAAGACGGCGTGGGCTATGCGATGGACGACAACAACGCATCCCTGGTGACCGACGAAATGAAGGCCGCCGTTGAGGAAGCCCGCGAAAAGATCATCTCCGGTGAGCTTGAAGTCGTGGCCTATTACGCAAACGACAGCTGCCCAGCACTGGACTTCTGATCCGCAGCGCAGCAAGGCAAGGCTTAAAACAGGCCACGCCACCCGGCGTGGCCTGTTCCGGATTGGGGGTGGCTGATGGCCGATAAAGCGCCGGCAATTGAACTGAAAGGCATATCCAAAGCCTTTGGCCCGGTTCAGGCAAACAAGGACATATCGATCCGTGTCATGCCCGGCACGATCCACGGCATTATCGGCGAGAACGGCGCGGGCAAATCCACGTTGATGTCGATCCTCTACGGCTTTTACAAAGCTGACAAAGGCGAGATTTTCATCGCTGGCAATAAAACCGAAATCCCTGACAGCCAGGCCGCCATTGCGGCAGGCATCGGAATGGTGTTCCAGCATTTCAAACTGGTTGAGAATTTCACGGTTCTCGAGAATATCATTCTGGGCGCTGAAGACGGCAGGCTGCTGCGCCCTTCGCTTGCCAAGGCACGCAAAACGCTGCTGGAGCTTGAGCGGGAATACGGCCTGAACGTTGACCCTGACGCAGTGATCGAAGAGATCGGCGTCGGCATGCAGCAGCGCGTCGAAATCCTCAAAGCGCTCTACCGGCGCGCGGATATTCTGATCCTTGATGAGCCGACGGGTGTGCTGACTCCGGCTGAGGCAGATCAGCTTTTCCGCATCCTCGGGCGGCTGCGCGAGGAAGGCAAAACAATCATCCTCATCACCCATAAACTGCGCGAGATTATGGAAGCCACCGACACCGTGAGCGTCATGCGGCGCGGCGAAATGACCGCGACGGTGAAGACGTCCGAGACCTCCCCGGCAGAGCTCGCTGAGCTGATGGTCGGGCGCAAGGTCCTGTTGCGCGTCGATAAAACTCCAGCGACCCCCGGTGACGTGGTGCTGGACATCAAAGGCCTGAAAGTCGTGGATGATCAGGGGGTTGAACGCGTCAAAGGCATCGATCTTCAGGTGCGTGCGGGCGAGATTGTAGGCATCGCAGGTGTCGCCGGCAACGGCCAGTCAGAGCTACTGGAGGTGCTTGGCGGCTACGCGGATGCCACCGGCGAGGTTACGTTGAACGGTCAACCGCTGGATCTGAGCGGCCGGTACTCCGACGGACGTTCACGCCGCACGCGCGGCATTGGTCACGTGCCCGAAGACCGGCAGCGTGAAGGTCTGATTATGGATTTTTCGGCCTGGGAGAACACCGCCTTCGGCTATCACCGCTCAGACGCCTATCAGTCGGGCATGCTGCTCAACAACGCCGCGATCCGGAGCGATACCGAAGGCAAGATGGAACGCTTTGATGTGCGTCCCCCGGATCCCGCGCTCCCCGCCAAAAGCTTTTCCGGCGGCAACCAGCAAAAGATCGTGCTGGCCCGCGAGATCGAGCGTAACCCTGATCTGCTGCTTGTGGGGCAGCCCACCCGCGGCGTCGATATCGGTGCCATCGAATTTATTCACCAGCAGATCGTGGCCCTGCGCGATCAGGGCAAAGCTATCTTGCTGGTCTCGGTCGAACTGGAAGAAATCCTGGCGCTGGCGGACCGCGTGGCTGTGATGTTTGACGGTCATATTATGGGCGAGCGCCTCTCTGCGGAGACGGACGAGAAAGAACTGGGCCTTCTGATGGCCGGTGTGGAGGGCTGAACGGATGGATGTGGTGCCAAAGTGGGCTGAGGTCATTCTCGTGCCGCTCATCTCGCTGATGCTCGCGGCAATCCTCTCGGCGCTGGTCATTCTGGCGATCGGAGAAGACCCGGTGGCAGCGGTCAACCTGATGATCACGGGTGCACTCGGCAGCACCTATGGCTGGGGCTATACCCTTTATTACGCAACGAATTTCCTGTTTACCGGGCTTGCGGTTTCGGTCGCTTTTCATGCGGGACTCTTTAACATCGGCGGTGAAGGCCAGGCGATGCTGGGCGGGCTCGGCGTGGCGCTGGCCTGCCTTCTGGTGCCCTGGCCGCACTGGACCATCGCGCTGCTGGCTGCGACTGTGGCGGCAGGGCTTTTCGGGGCTGCATGGGCTGCGATCCCTGCGTTTTTGCAGGCCAGGCGCGGCAGCCATATCGTGATTACCACGATCATGTTTAACTTCATCGCTGCTGCCGTTCTCAACTACGTGCTGGTTAATCTGATGCGCCCTGCGGGCAGTATGGATCCGGCCACCGCGCGCTTCCCCGAGGCGGTTCACCTGCCCACGCTGCACGACATACTGGGTGTTGTCGGCATCGAGTTCTCCAAATCGGCTCCTGCGAATGTGACCTTTCTCATCGCCATTCTGGCTTGCGTACTGGTCTGGCTGCTGCTTTGGCGCACCTGGCTCGGGTATGAAATCCGCAGCTATGGCAAATCTGAATCAGCAGCGAAATACGCCGGCATCTCACCCTTTGCCATCACCATGATTGCAATGCTGATATCCGGCGGGCTGGCGGGTATGATGGCGATCAACAACGTCATGGGCGAGGCCGAACGGCTGGTGCTGAACGCTGTCGAGGGCGCTGGTTTCATCGGAATCGCGGTGGCGCTGATGGGTCGCAACCATCCGTTCGGCGTGTTTCTGGCAGCGATCCTCTTCGGATTTCTCTATCAGGGCGGGGCGGAACTGGCACTCTGGACGTCGATCCCGCGGGAGCTCATTGTCGTCATCCAGGCGCTGATTATCCTCTTTACCGGCGCGCTCGATAATATGGTGCGCATGCCGCTGGAGCGTCTTTTTCTGATGATCCGCCGGGGGAACGCCTGATGGATTTTCTCACTGTCATCCAGCTTCTCGACAGCACGGTACGGCTTGCCACGCCGCTTCTGCTGGCCTGTCTGGCCGGGCTCTTCTCCGAACGTGCCGGTATTTTCGACATCGGGCTTGAGGGGAAAATGCTGGCGGCTGCGTTTTTCTCAGCCGCTGTGGCCGCTCTCACCGGATCAGTCTGGATTGGCCTGCTGGCCGGTATCGGGGCATCGGTGGCGCTCAGTCTGCTGCACGGTCTGGCGTCGATCACCTTTCGCGGCAACCAGCTCATCTCGGGTGTGGCGATTAATTTTCTGGCTGCAGGCCTGACCGTACTTATAGCACAGGACTGGTTTTCGCAGGGCGGTCGCACGCCGTCGCTTATGGGTGGCGCGCGGTTTGAGCCGATCACCCTTCCCTTCGCCGATGCTCTGGCAGATGTTCCCGTCGTCGGACCCGTCTATGCCGAGCTGATTTCAGGCCATTCAGTCCTCGTGTATCTCGCGTTTCTGACGGTGCCGGTGACCTGGTGGGTACTCTTTCGTACGCGTTTCGGCCTGCGCCTGCGCGCGGTTGGCGAAAATCCGGCGGCGGTCGATACGGCGGGCGTCTCGGTCATCGGGCTGCGCTATGCCGCGGTGGTGATCTGCGGTGTGCTCTGCGGCATTGCCGGCGCTTATCTTTCCACCGCCCTGCAGGCCGGTTTCGTCAAAGACATGTCTGCCGGGCGCGGCTTTATCGCGCTTGCGGCATTGATTTTCGCAAAATGGCGGCCCTGGCACGCGCTCTATGCCACGCTGCTCTTTGGCCTTTTCGGGGCACTGGAAACCCGACAGGACGTAATTACCGCAGTGATCGGGATCAAGGTCCAGGGCCAGGTGCTCGGGGCTCTGCCCTATGTCATGACCGTCATAATCCTCGCCGGTTTCGTCGGCAAAGCAATCCCGCCGCGCGCGGGGGGAGAACCCTACGTAAAAGAACGCTGACGGATAAGGCCAGTTTGACGATTGCGTCAGTCCTGTTTTCTGCACAGCGGCAAGACCATTGATTTTGACGCCAGCGAGGCCTAACACAAGCCATGCAAATTTACCTGCCCATCGCCGAGGTTTCGGTCAATGCCTTTCTCTTGCTGGGCCTTGGTGGGATCGTTGGCGTGCTGTCGGGCATGTTTGGAGTGGGCGGCGGGTTCCTGATGACACCGCTGCTGTTCTTTATCGGCATCCCGCCCGCAGTGGCCGTCGCAACCGAGGCCAATCAGATCGTGGCCTCGTCTTTTTCCGGCGTGCTTGCGCACCTGAAACGAAAGACGGTGGATCTCCGAATGGGCACCGTGCTGCTCATAGGCGGCCTCATCGGTGCCGCCCTGGGCGTCATTGTTTTTAATTACCTCAAGGCGATGGGTCAGGTCGATCTGCTGGTCAAGCTTTGTTATGTGGTTTTCCTCGGCGTCATCGGCGGGCTGATGTTTTTCGAAAGCCTGCGTGCGATCCGCAATACCAAGCGCGGAAAGGCGCCTCAGCGCAAGAAACACAACTGGATTCACGGGCTGCCCTTCAAGATGCGCTTCCGTGTTTCGGGCCTTTATATCTCCGTTATACCGCCTGTACTGGTCGGGATCGCCGTTGGCATTCTTGCGGCGATCATGGGTGTGGGCGGCGGTTTCATTATGGTACCCGCGATGATCTATCTGCTGGGCATGCCCACCAAGGTCGTGGTCGGCACATCACTCTTTCAGATCATATTTGTGACCGCTTTCACAACGATGCTGCACGCGACGACGAACTTCACCGTCGACGTGGTGCTGGCGGTACTTTTGCTGGTCGGCGGTGTCATCGGCGCGCAGATCGGCACACGGATCGGTGTCAAGCTGAAAGCAGAACAGTTGCGTATTCTGCTGGCAATTATGGTGCTGGCAGTCTGCGGCAAGCTCGCGCTGGATCTGCTGATCATGCCTGCGGAGCTCTATTCCATAGCGGAAGGAGGGCATTGATGCGTATCGCAGCCTTTCTTCTGGCACTGGTCGCCGGCCTGCCCGCACTGGCGGAAGAAGTGGTGCTCGGACTGAGCAAAGACACTGTTTCGATCAACACCAGCTTTGATGGCTCCGAGATCCTTATCTTTGGCGCAGTCAAACGCGAGGCCCCTATTCAGGATGATCCACGGCTTCAGGTCATCGTGACTGTCTCGGGCCCTGTAGAGACCTTTACCGTGCGCCGGAAGGAAAAACGGTTCGGAATCTGGGTGAACACTGATGCCGTCGAAGTCGACAGTGCGCCGAGCTTTTATGCTGTCTCAAGCAGCACGGTGCTGGGTCTGTCCATCAGCGATACCGAAGATCTGCGCCACAAGGTTTCAATACCCCGCGCGATCCGCTCAGTGGGGGCGCCGGATACCATTGCGGATGCCACCCGGTTCACGGATGCGCTGATCCGGATCAAATCGCGGTCTAATCAATACCAGCTCAATGAAGGAACGGTCAGCGTTGATGAGCAGACGTTGTTTCGCACGGCCATCGAACTGCCTGCCGCCCTCACCGAAGGTGACTATCAGACCCGCATTTTCCTGACCCGCGGGGGTGAGGTGATATCACAGTACGAAACCAGCATCTATGTCCGCAAGGTGGGACTCGAACGCTGGCTTTTTCGGTTGTCGAGGGAAAATGCGCTGATGTACGGCCTGATGTCGCTGGCCATTGCGATCGGTGCCGGCTGGGCGGCCTCGGCCGTGTTCCGGATGTTCCGCGCCTGAGCCTAACCGCGCCCTATATAGGGCATCGTGGTCGCCATCACCGTCATGAACTGCACATTCGCTTCCGCCGGCATGCCAGCCATGTGCAGCACTGAACGGGCAGCGTTCGATACATCCATCGTTTCAGTGCCCGGCTGCGTCTTTTTCAGCTCTGCCAGCAGCGCTGTTTCGGCGTTGCCGATATCGATCTGCCCGCAGGCGATGCCAAACGGCCGCCCGTCCAGCGACAGCGTTTTGGTCAGCCCGGTCACTGCGTGTTTGGTCGTGGTGTAGCACACAGAATTCGGACGCGGGACATAGGCCGAGAGCGACCCGTTGTTGATGATCCGCCCGCCCTGCGGGTCCTGCCGGCGCATCTGCCCGAATGCGAGGCGCGCGGCAATGAACATGCCGCCAATGTTGACGTTCATTACCTGAGTCCAGTCGTCCAGACTGATCTCGTCGATAGTTCCCGGTGTGCCGAACAGACCCGCGTTGTTGAAGAGCACATCAAGGTGACCGAAACTGTCAAAAGCCACCTGCATTCCGGCAGCATCGGTCACATCGGCAGGCATTGGCACGGCGTTGCTGTAGCCCTCTGCCAGAGCCTCCAGTGGTTCGGGGCGGCGGGCGATCAGACCCACGCGCCAGCCCTCCCGGAGGAAGAGCTCAGCGGTGGCATGGCCGATGCCGGAACTGGCCCCGGTGATGATGATCGATTTCATAGTGTTTCCTCCGGGTCGGGTTGATACAGGGTAAGCGGTGCGGCCGGCACCGCGCGCAGATCGTCAACGCGCAGCGCGCCTGAGGGTTTGGCCAGCCGGTTTCGCACTACCCAGATCAGCCGTTCCTGCGCACGTGTGATCGCGACATAAGCAAGACGCTTCCAGAGCGGCTGCCCTGCCTCGGAACGCCCCATACGGGCGGCGGCATAAAGATCCGGCGCAAAGACCTGAACGGTATCCCACTGGCTGCCCTGCGCCTTGTGGATCGTCACGGCGGCCCCATGCAGAAAGGTGGCACCCATGCTGGCGGCGAAGGGAATAAAGGGCTCCTCCTCGCCGGGCTTTTCGATTTTTACGATGGAGGCCGCAGACACCTGCGGGTCTTCGGCGCCCATCACATGCAGGCGGCTGAAGCCGCGCTTGCGGCCCTCACCGAGGTAGATTACCTGCGCGCCTTTGATAAGACCGCGTGCCTCCAGATCCAGCCGTTTCTTGCGATGTTTGAGCGGCAGTTCCAGCCCGTCGCAAATCAGCGGCTCGCCCTCCAGCAGTGAATCCTCAGGCGCACCGTGCACGTTGCGAAACGCATTGATCAGCCGGATGCGCGTGGCGTTGCGCCAGACAAGCACCGGGCTGCGCGCCATCAGATCGACCTCGACACGGCTGCCCCAGACCACCCGCTCGTCACGGGCTGCGGTTTCCTCGATCATGCGCTCAAACTGCTCAAACTGCAGGTCAGGATCCGAGAGTGCGTGAGCGAGATCAAGGATCGGGTTGTCGGCGTCCTGCCGGTGGATGCGGCTGAGGGTCAGCACACGTCTTTCGGGCAGCTTGTCGAAGACCATGGTGCCTGACTGGTTCACCGGGGCCAGCTGCGCAGGATCGCCAAAAAGCAATAACGTCGGAAATATCTCCTGCAGATCCTCGAACTGCCGGTCATCCAGCATGGAGGATTCATCGATAAACCCGATGTCGAGCGGCTCTTCCCGGCGTTTCCAGCCAGTGATGAAATCCGACCCGCGCAGGCCAGCCGCCGCCAGAGCCCCGGGGATCGACTTGTTACCGGCATAAAATGCTTCTGCGCGGTTGAGCGCTTCGGGCGTCAGCCCGTCGATCTCGGGCCTTTCGCCATTGCCTGCCAGCCACTCGGCAATGCGTTCATATTCCGGGTCATACACAGGCGTGTAAAGTATACGGTGGATGGTCGTCGCGGGCACCCCGCGCAGACGCAGGACGGACGCGGCCTTATTCGTTGGCGCAAGGATTGCAAGCGTGCGTTTGTCTTTGCGTTTACGGCTTTCATAATCGCCTGAGACAACCTCGACACCGGCTTCCTGCAGCGCCTTGTAAAGCTCGGCCAGCAGCATCGTCTTGCCTGATCCGGCCTTGCCGGTCACCGCGAGAACGGAAGCATCAGTGCCCTTGGGCGGCATCAGCAACTGGTCATCCAGGTTGACGCCGGCGCTACGCAGAAGCTCGGCAACGCTGTCATAGGCCTGTGCCTGGTCGTCGGAAAATGTCAGGGCGGGGACGGTCATGGCGCGACCCTACAGGGGGTCCGCGCCGGGGGCCAGACGTGTCGTACTGCGACGCCCCGCCAGCAGAAAACGCCCGGCCCCGGTTGTATCGCCGCTCAGCCGGTGCGCGCGAGACCAGGCGCGGAAACGGTGCCGAAAGCGCGCTCAAACCACATGCGAGACATCTTTGGTGAGATGCCGGCACGCCGGGCGACTTTCGCCTGCGCGTCCGGGCTGAATTCCCAAAGGCCGACGCTGATCCGGTCGCGGCCTTCACCCTGGCTGCCAAGCAACTCAGGCGAGGAGCCGATCATCCGGTAGATGCGGACCATGCGGGCGTCAAAGACACCGACGAAATGGCGCACGCCAAAGCCGTTCATGATCTCGCCACCGCCAAGCATCAGAGCCGCCGCGACAGTCCCGGGTGCATCGCGGTTCAGACAAAAGCGCGTGCATTCCCAGATCAGAGGGCTGGTGATCGTGCCCCCGCCCATAAGGTCAGTGAAATGATCGTTTACCATTGTGCGTTCGGTCGTCGGCAGAAACCGCATCGAGCCGCCGTGGGTGCCATCGGGCTTTTCCCAGATCACATAAAGCGGGTTCAGCGTATCGTATTCGTCTTTTTCCAGACCATCGGAATCAATTGAAACGTCCCAGGCCAGCCGGGTTTTAAACTGATCGGCACGGTCGCGGAACATGGTTTCCGACAGAAGCGGGAACTGCGAAAGCTGGTCTGCGTAGAGATAGCGAAGCATCGTGTCATTTCCTTCGGTTGCGGGGAGTGCATGACCGGGAGGATGACGGAGCGGTGCTTAATGCCTGCCAACCTGGCAGAGCGCGCCGGTAACACTTACCGGCAACGTCACGGTGCTTTTCAGACCACAATCACGCCCCTTGTCAGGGCGCGGGCGACCGCGTGTGTGGTGTTGGTCGCGCCCAGTTTGAACCGGGCGCTTTCGATATAAACCCGCAGCGTATGCTCGGAAATCGACAGAGTTTCAGCTACTTGCGCCCGGTTGTATCCGATCGCAAGGAGGGTGAGTGCATCAGTCTCGCGCGGCGACAGTGGCTGATATTGTTCGGGCGCTTTGTTGGGTTCGAACTCCAGCGCCTTCTGGTTAAAATAATGCGCGACAAGGATGAGTTCGCGCCTGTTCTTTTCTGTAAATCCTGCCCAGACATCGTCGTCGCAGGTGTGATTAACGGTAAAGAGCGCAAACTGCCCGTTCGGTCCTCTGATAGGAATTGAGTACCCCTGATTTCCTATGCCGTATTCCAGCGATTCCCGTTGCAGAGCCCGGGCGGCCTTGCTTGACCAGTCGAGGCTTTTCCAGTCCACCGGATGAAACCGCTGGTAGCATCCGATAACCACCGGGTCGATGCGCAGATAGTTCTGCTCCTGATAGCGTTCAGCCCATTCGAGGGGATACGTGCCGTAGCCATACTGTGCACCAGCGCTGTCGACCCAGTGATACACCATGTTGTCGACCCGGAAGTGCGATCTGAGGTCGACGATGGCATCCTGAATACCTTCAAGCGTGTCCGCTTGCTCCAGCCCCGCCAAGACCGTCTCCACTACCTTCGAATTCGCTTCCATTCGCCACGCCTTGCGTCTTTTCGAGAAGGGCTGCGATTTCGGCCAGGGCAACAATTGCGGTATCGTCGAGCTGCTCGGCAAGCACCGGCAGATCGTTCGCTGTCGCAAACGTTTTAAGGTCCGTCAGTACGTCCAAAATCCAATCACTTCGCATAGCAGGTTCGCCTCTTAAAGGTTAATGAAGTATTAACACAACTCTAACATGTAATAACTCTGGTTGAAAATTCGCGTTTATTTACTCCCCAGAAATAGCGAGGGCGCGTATTGTAAGTGATTGATACTATGTAGCGTCACACGCATAACGTGCAAAACCCTGCGAGCCGACATTGCGATTCGCAGGGCATTCCGGCAGTCACCGCATTGCGTCACCCTTAACGAGGTGCCTCGAGCGTGTCCTCCAGGGTGCGCAGCCCTGTGGTAGGTGCCTGAACCAGCACCGACATGTTGCCGGGCTTATGTTCATTACGCATCATCTTCATATGCGCCTCCGGCAGATCAGCCCAGGTAAAGACTTCGGACATGCACGGATCGAGACGCCGCTCGAGCATCAGCTTGTTGGCCGCACTCGCCTGTTTGAGATGTGCGAAGTGGCTGCCCTGCAAACGCTTCTGATGCATCCACATGTAGCGCACGTCAAAGGTCAGGTTGAACCCGGTGGTACCTGCGCAGATCACCACCATACCGCCCTTTTTCACAACGAAGGTCGATACCGGAAAAGTGGATTCACCCGGATGCTCAAACACCATGTCGACGTTTACACCCTTCCCGGTGATTTCCCAGATCGCTTTGCCGAATTTACGGGCCTCGGTGAACCAGGTGGCATATTCAGGTGTATTGACCGTGGGCAGCTGTCCCCAACAGTTAAAATCCTTGCGGTTCAGAACGCCCTTGGCGCCGAGATCCATTACGAACTGCCGTTTGCTCTCGTCTGATATGACACCGATGGCATTGGCACCCGCGGTGTTTATCAGCTGGATCGCATAGGAACCGAGCCCGCCGGACGCCCCCCAGACCAGCACGTTCTGGCCGGGTTTCAGGTCATGCGGCTCATGTCCGAAAAGCATCCGGTAGGCTGTGGCGAGGGTCAGTGTATAACAGGCTGCCTCTTCCCAGGTCAGGTGTTTGGGACGGGGCATCAGCTGCTGGCTCTGCACACGGGTGAACTGAGAGAAAGAGCCATCCGGCGTTTCATAGCCCCAGATCCGCTGGCTGGGTGAGTACATCGGATCGCCGCCGTTGCACTCCTCATCGTCACCGTCGTCCTGGTTGCAGTGGATGACAACCTCGTCACCCACCTTCCAGCGCGTGACGCGATCGCCAACGGCCCAGACGATGCCCGAGGCATCCGAGCCTGCAATATGATAGGGTTGCCGGTGCCCGTCAAAGGGGCTGATCGGCACGCCAAGTGCGGCCCACACACCGTTGTAGTTCACCCCGGCGGCCATCACGAGGACCAGTACGTCCTGGCTGTCGAGTTCGGGCACATCGACCACTTCCTGCAGCATCGCCTTGTCAGGCTCACCATGCCGCTCGCGCCGGATTGCCCAGGCGTACATCTGTTTGGGCACGTATCCCATCGGCGGCATTTCACCAACCTCATAGAGGTCTTTCTCCGGGGCTTCATATTGCGCGACGGTCGTATCCAGTGCCATGCCAGTCTCCAGCTCTCATCAAAACATGCCGCGCCGCAGAATCGGGCGCCGCTAATCCGGAATAAAATGCGATACGCAATATTGCAACATCAGCGGGGTGTTTTTTGTAATTTTATAACCGAGCAGATGCAGAAAGCTACGCGGCTGCTTCCGGTTGCGGCAGCCGGTGCGCGACGGATCTGGCATAATATGCAGCCACAGCTTCTTCGCCCTTCGCGATTGTCCAGCCGTCGTCTGCGTCCGTGATCATCCGGTGTTTGCGCATCCGGAAGAGCGCCTCTGAGCACTGTTTCGCAAAATCTTTTTCAGCCGCCGGCATGTCGTTCCGCAGATCCGTCGACAAGGCCCTTGCGCGTTCTGTAATTTCAGCAGTCGTAAGCGGCCCCTCTGCAGCGCCCAGAACATGAGACAAAAGCGGCACCAGCATCACAGGCATCGCATCCGCGATCCGTTGCATCAGATTTGCCGAAAGCTCCTCAACCGGGCGCTCGGGACCGAAGCCGCGCAGCGACAGGGGTTGTCCGAAGGCAACAGCGGCGGTCCCGAAGCGGACATATCTGCCCCTGAGAGCCTGCCAGAACTTCTTGAGTATAAATTTGACCACAACGCTGATCCGCGCGCCGAACCGCCGGTCACCGCGCTGGCTCGCGGCAATCAGAACACGATCTTCCAGAACCCTGTCGTAATTGATGGCAACGGGAACAAATACGACATCGCGTCCGCCCGGCTCATAGCCATCGGTGAGATAGGACAGCAGCCCCATGCGCGGCGGCATAAGCTCTCCTGTGAGGCTCAGCCCGCCTTCGGGAAAGATGCCCTGGGACACGCCGCCCTTGGTTGCCATCTGCACATAACGCGCAAGAACCTTACGGTAGAGCGCGCCGCGCGACCTGCGCCGGATAAAATAAGCTCCCATCATCCGGATCAGCCGGCTCAGCGGCCAGACCCGCGCCCATTCACCTACTGCATAAGACAGCGCAGAGGTGCGCGCGGCGAGATAAGTCACCAGAACATAATCCATGTTCGAGCGGTGGTTCATCACAAAAACGATTGTCGCATCCTTTGGGATCTTTTGGATCACCGCGTCGTTGCCCGGTGCGGTCCAGACCTCATAGATGGAGTTGACGAGCATCCGTGCCATGCGGATCCCGAGACCGAAGTAGGTAAACGCGCTGAAGCCCGGTACAATCTCGCGGGCATAACTGCGGGCTTTCTCAAAGCCCACGTTTTCAGGGACACCGTGCTCCTGGGCATAATTGACGATCTCGCGCGTCACTTCCGGATCATAAATCAGGCGCTGGATCATGTCGTATCGCCGGGCGAGCTTGAATGGTTCAATGGGCCGGGTCAGCCGCTCATTGAGCCGGCCGACTGCCTTTTCCAGACGACGCCGAAAAAACCACCGCACGGAGGGAAAAAGGAAATGCGATGCAAAAGTCACGGCCGCAAACAACAGGACCAGTACAAAAATCCAGAGCGGAACTTCAACCACTTGCGTCATATCGGGGACCCTCGCAGGCCGTTGCGTCAAGAACAACAGCAAAATTCACCACAGACGGCGCGACCTTTTCACGTGCTGAGAGACTGGCGCGGCAGTCAGCTCGCGATGCCGTTCGCGCTGCAATCGCATTGCCGCGCTGCGGCGAATTGACAAAGCCACAATATTTCAAGTATTCCGGTTTTAACGAAATAAAGTTGCTCAAACGATTCATGAGGTTCCGATGACCGAGACGCAGAAAGACCGCCCCTGGCTGATCCGCACCTATGCGGGACATTCGACCGCCAGCGCGTCTAACGCGCTGTATCGTGCGAATCTCGAAAAGGGACAGACCGGTCTGTCCGTGGCTTTCGATCTGCCGACACAGACCGGCTATGACAGCGACCACGTGCTCGCGCGTGGAGAGGTCGGCAAGGTTGGTGTGCCTGTCAGCCATCTTGGCGATATGCGCGCGCTTTTTGATCAGATCCCGCTTGATCAGATGAACACCTCAATGACCATCAATGCGACGGCACCCTGGCTACTTGCGCTCTATATAGCCGTGGCCGCCGAACAGGGTGCAGATATCAGCAAGTTGCAGGGCACCGTGCAAAACGATCTGATCAAGGAATACCTCAGCCGCGGCACATATATCTGCCCGCCCGCGCCGAGCCTTAAGATGATCGCGGATGTGGCTGAATATTGCTATTCCAACGTGCCGAAATGGAACCCGATGAACGTGTGTTCCTATCACCTGCAGGAAGCAGGAGCGACGCCGGAACAGGAACTGGCCTTTGCGCTGGCCACGGCGACGGCCGTGCTCGATACGCTGCGTCCGCGTGTGCCGGAAGAAGATTTTCCCGCAGTCGTCGGGCGCATTTCGTTTTTCGTGAATGCTGGAATCCGCTTTGTCACCGAGATGTGCAAGATGCGTGCCTTTGTCGATCTCTGGGACGAAATCTGTCTGGAGCGTTATGGCGTGCAGGATCCGAAATTCCGCCGGTTCCGCTACGGTGTGCAGGTGAACTCGCTGGGCCTCACCGAGCAGCAACCGGAAAACAACGTCTACCGCATTCTGATCGAAATGCTTGCCGTGACGCTGAGCAAAAAAGCGCGCGCCCGTGCGGTGCAGCTGCCCGCCTGGAACGAAGCGCTCGGTCTGCCGCGTCCCTGGGACCAGCAGTGGTCGATGCGGATGCAGCAGATCATGGCCTATGAAACCGATCTGCTGGAGTTCGACGATCTCTTCGACGGCAACCCGGCAGTGGACGCAAAAGTCGAAGCCCTGAAAGAGGGGGCGCGGCTGGAGCTTGCAAACCTTGACAGCATGGGCGGCGCGATTTCGGCGATTGACTATATGAAAGCGCGGCTGGTGGACAGCAATGCAGCCCGTCTCAGCCGGATCGAAGCCGGCGAAACCGTGGTCGTCGGTGTAAACAAATGGCAAAAGGGCGAGCCCTCGCCGCTGATGACCGGCGACGGGGGCATTATGGTCGTCGATCCCGCGGTGGAAGCCGAACAGATCGGCCGGCTCGACGCCTGGCGCACCGGGCGTGATGCCGGCGCCGTCAAAGCGGCTCTGACAGACCTGCGCTCGGCCGCACAGCAGGGGCGGAATGTGATGCCCGCGTCCATCGCTGCGGCAAAAGCGGGAGTAACAACGGGCGAATGGGCAGCCGAAATGCGTGCGGTACACGGCGAGTATCGCGGGCCCACCGGTGTATCGGGCGCGCGCTCGAACCGCACCGAGGGGCTGGATGATCTGCGCGCTGCGGTGGACGCCGTCAGCGACCGGCTCGGGCGACGTCTGAAGTTCCTTGTTGGTAAGCCGGGGCTGGACGGCCACTCAAACGGTGCCGAACAGATCGCTGTCCGCGCCCGTGACTGCGGCATGGACATCGCCTATGAAGGCATCCGCCTTACGCCTGAAGAGATCGTAAAAGCAGCGCGCGAGGATGAGGCTCATGTCGTTGGTCTGTCCATCCTCTCCGGCAGTCATATTCCGCTTGTCGCAGATCTGAAGGACCGGATGCGCGCGGCGGGCCTGGGGCATATCCCGGTAATCGTCGGCGGCATTATTCCGGAAGATGATGCAGATAACCTGCGCGCGATGGGTGTGGCCCGCGTCTATACCCCCAAGGATTTCGAGCTCAACACGATAATGAAAGACATCGTGACGCTTGTGGATCACCGCGCCGTCGCAGCAGAGTAACCTCACGTGCGGCAGGTTATCTTTCGCTTGTCCCTGCCGGGACAAGCAGGGTAGCAGTGTATCCGGACCCTGGGAGGATACCGCAATGACCATTCACATCGGCGCAGTGCCGGGCGCTATAGCTGAAACCGTTCTGATGCCAGGGGATCCATATCGGGCCCGCTGGGCGGCGGAGACTTTTCTGGAAGGCGCCGAACTGGTGAACGAAGTGCGTGGCATGCTGGGCTTCACCGGTACATGGCGCGGCAACCGGGTGACCATCCAGGGCTCGGGCATGGGCATGCCGTCTTTGTCGATCTATGCCAACGAACTGATCCGGGATTATGACGCGCAGACGCTGATCCGGATCGGATCCTGTGGTGGCATGCAGCCGCATGTCTCCGTCCGCGATGTGATTATCGCGATGTCCGCCTCGACAATCACGTCGCCTTCATCGGGCATCTTCCGTGAGGTGAATTTCGCGCCGACTGCTGATTATACTCTGCTGGCCGCAGCGGTGTCTGCAGCAGAGGCAAAAGGGACACCCACACATGTGGGCGGGATCTATTCGTCAGATGTATTCTATGCGGAGCGGCCTGATCTTGATGAACAGATGGTCCGCCACGGAATTCTGGGTGTCGAAATGGAGGCAGCAGAGCTTTATACGCTGGCCGCGCGCTACAACCGCCGCGCGCTGGCTGTTCTGACCGTCAGCGATCATTTGCAGACGGGAGAGGCGCTGCCCGCCGAAGACCGGGAGAAATCCTTTGGCGATATGGTCGAGATTGCGCTTGAGGCCGCTTTCGCCTGATTGGTGCGAACCACTGTAGCCTGCCCCGGAATACCATATAAAGCGTAGCTTCAACCGCAGCCCGCCCTGGCGTCAGCGACCCTCAGTCGCCATGCGTGCGGTCATAGCTGTTTTCAGCCGCAGGCTTCCATCCTGCCATCGCATCCGGTTCCGCGCGGAACACATCCACCTGCAGGGGATAGCAGGACGCGGCATCGCTTGAATGAGAGGCCGAACAATCGCCGCCGGGGCAGGCCGACAGATTGCCCAGCAAATCAGTTTCGGCGACAAATTCGATATAGTCCCCCGGTCGCACGGGACTGGCTTTCATAAAATACTGCCCGGTGTCACGGGTGAACCCTGTGCACATAAAGACATTGAGCACGTCATGCACAAGCGGTTCCGCCTCAGCGCGCGACAGGCCCGTGTGCTCTGCCAGTGCGCGGACCAGATTGGAATGGCAGCAGTGGTGGTACTGTCCGCCATCTGACAAAAGCGCATGAGTATAGGGGTCGCACCGGGTGCCGATCACGTCATGTACCGACCCGCCGAAACTATCGATACCGTACCAGGCGAGCGTATCGTGGGTGATCGTCGCCAGCGGGCGCATATGCGGAAAGCTGCTCCACAAGCGCTCTCCCGTCGTCAGATGCGTGCCGTGCAGGGCACGGGATTTACCGGAATAGAACCGCTCCGACAGGTTTTGTGCGTTGTGCAGATTGAGATCACCGACCTGCGGCCCTTCGACCGAGGTGATCCGGAAGAACTGCCCGGCGGGGACAGAAAACGTCCGCGCCTCGCGGGGCGGGACCGTGACGCGGTCGGTTTGTGTCAGGTTTTTACGGGCTGCTTCATAGCGCGCCATATCGGCGGCGGGCAGGTTTTCGGGCGGATAGCAGATCACCGGTCTGATCGCGCGCCGCGCGTCCGCGTCCTCTGGCTGGGTCATGGTCGGGTCCTTTGTATGTCTTAGCGCATCAGAGCTTTGGCAGGTGCGATTTGCAACCCTGTGGCGGGCCGTCTGATGCGGTGAAGGCTTCCGCACCGCAGGCGGCGCAGCGGTATTTGCGCAGAGACCCGCGATCACCATTCCGGTCGGCCCGCCAGCGACAAAGCCGCGTGCCCCGTTTGCGCCGCGCGAAGATGGCGACGATGATAAATGCAATGATCAGGCCGATGACGATATGCATATGATCAGCCCGCACCCAGGGCCGGCGCATGACAGTGTGGCGCAGGTGCGTTGGCCCGCACACTGTGGATGACTGCCGGCAGGACCTTCCACGGGCGGATTACCGTGGGTATTTCAGATTTATTGTGCATCAGATCATCAGGTGGCCGGCAAGGCCAAGTGCAAACCCGAGTACCGCCCCAAGCGGGGGCAGCAGAGTATTTTCCAGAGGGACCTGCGGCGCAATATCCTGAAACATCAGATACAGTATCCCGCCGGATGCGAACATCATAACCGCGCCGACGCCGGCATCCATGGAGGGCGGCAAAGTCAGGCCGATCCAGGCCGCCAGCGGCCCCAGTGGCACCATTGCAACAAAGAGCCAGAGCGATGTCGCCTGCCCGTTCTCTGCGGTCCCGTTCATCTCGCGCATAGCATTAAAACCCTCCGGCAGATTTTGCAGACAGATCAGCGCGGCGACAAGGATTGCGGTATTTATTTCGCCGGTGATGACAGCGCCCAGGGCCAGCGCCTCCGGCAGGTAATCCATTATCATCGCCAGAAACTGAGCCATACGCCCACCGGACCCGGCAATCAGACTGTCAAGCCAGCAAAAACCCGCCCCGCCTGCAAGAAACCACGTGAGAGCAGGCAAAGGCGCCAGACGCGCGTTGCCTTCCGGGATCAGCACCAGGGCAACGGCCGCGAAAAGTGCGCCGGCGCCAAAAGCCATCACTCCGTGTCTGAATTCTGTTTGCGCCCACCCAGGCAGGATATTGAACCGCCAAAGAGCGAGGCATCCACCCAGCGGAATACTCAGCCCGGCCAGCGTAGCCAGACCAAGCGCCATCCAAAGCGGTTCGCTCAAGCCTTCAGACCCGGCGCTCGACCATCATCTTTTTGATGTTTGCGATCGCCTCAGCGGGGTTCAGACCCTTTGGGCACGTCTTGGCGCAGTTCATGATCGTATGGCAGCGGTAAAGCTTGAACGGATCTTCCAGATCGTCAAGCCGCTCGCCTGTCGCCTCGTCACGGCTGTCAATAATCCAGCGATAGGCATGTAGAAGCGCTGCCGGGCCCAGATAGCGGTCGCCGTTCCACCAGTAGCTCGGGCAGGCGGTCGAGCAGGAGGCGCACATCACACACTCATAAAGCCCGTCGAGCTTTTTGCGGTCTTCGATCG
>NZ_JAHEHZ010000024.1 GCF_024639605.1 Roseobacter sp.
CAGCCGGGACATATCAGGCTGGGCGTGGGCGGTGGCGCCGGGGTCAACCTTGACGACGGTTTAACCCGCGTGGCGCAGGCACTGGCTGACTGGCCGGATTAACGCAGCCCGTTGCGCACCACAAATCGGGCAAGATCCAGAATGATTTGTCCGCGGGCAACCGCAATGGCACCGGGGCCGGCAGCCGGATCATAGGCCACGCTGAGATCAAAAAGCCCGGAGCGTTCCCGCCCGCCCTCGGCCACAGCGACAAAATACTGTCCTTTTGCGCGGAACTGTCCGTCGTTTCCGGCAACCAGCGATTCAAACCTCAGATCAAGACGTGCATCAGGGAAGCTCTCGAACGGCCAGGGCGAGGACGCCACACGTGCCCCGGAAAGCTGCGCGATATGACGGGTAAGTTCGAGCGCAATCGCCCGGTCGGGTGTGTCTGCCCAGAGCACGGCGCCGTCACTGACAAGCCGGCCTGCGTCATCCTGCAGAGATATCTCATCGGCGGCGGCATAGGCGGGCAGGGACACTTCGCGCACTTCAAGAGCCCGGAAGGCGATGCGCTGGCGCTCATTGACGCCAGGTGCGGGCACTGCGTAACGTTCGGCCGTGCCGGTACAGGCCGCCAGGGTCAGCGTCACGATCAGGGCGGTCACCAGGTGTCTCATATTATCGTCCTCTGATCAGCGCGCTGGGGTTGCGTTCGAGCAACCGCGCAAGCGATGTGATGGCCTCTGCGGCCTGTGAGATATCGCGCATGGCAGCCTGAGCATCACGGCTCAGCGCTTCGCCTTTGTTATAGCCGGCGATCGTGGCGCTCGCCTGCTCAAAAACGCGCGAAATCCGCTCGACCAGCGCGGGCAGGTCCTGGCTGGAGAGTGCGACGGCATCGGCCGCCTCACGCGTTGACAGCAGCGTGGCGTTGACGTTATCCACCGCCCCCCCGGCACGCAGATCGGCCAGTGTTGCATTAAGCTCATCCAGCGCGGAGCCGAGCGAGGCCGGCAGATCGCGGGCAGCGTCGGTATCGATCAGAGCTTCTGCGGCACTGGTCAGGCCCGTCAGTTCCACAATCAGATCCTCGACGGGCAGCGTTTCTGCCTTTGCCGCCACCGCGTTCAGCTGATCAATCAGCTCCGGTACACCTTCGACCGAGGCCCCGACAGAGACAGCAGCACTTGTCGCCGCATCAATCGCCTCGATCACCCGCGGCACCAGCTGTTCACTGGCAAGCTGCACGAGCAACTCTTCGATCCGTTCAAGAGAGGCGTTGAGACGCACAGGAATATCCTGCACCGATTGCGATGTCACGATCCCGCGTACGTCGCCCAGAAGGCCGCGGACCTCTTCGGAGGTGCCGCGCAGATCCGCGTCCGACACCAGCGCCGTGGCACTTTCCATAAAGAGAATAGCGTTGTTCAGCAGCTCTTCGATGGGCAGGCTGTTGATCCGGGTAAACACGCCCTCGACCGTCGCCGCGGCATCGGAGATTTCGCTTTCGGTACTCGGAAACTGAACCACATTGTCACTGTTACGGGAGATATTTGCAGGTTCCGCATCGGCCACTTCCACCAGTTCGACCTTCAGGCCCCCGGTCAGAAGGCTGCCGGACGCCAGCCGCGCGCGCAGGCCGGCCGCAACCCGTTCTGTGAGAAACTCAAGGGCCGCATCGGCGCTGACTTCACCGGGCAGGCCCAGGCGCGCAGGCTGCACGCCGATCACGACATTGAGGCGCACGCGACTGTCGCCAAAGGCGTCACTGTCGACAATGCCCGACAGGCTCTCCACCGACCCGATGCGCAGACCACTGAGTTCCACCGGAGCATCCACCGTCAGGCCGGAGATGTTCTCGTCAAAGATCACCTGCATCTCAAGCAACTCGACCTCGGAGGCATTGAAGACACTGTTTCGCGCCGCCGAGGAATCACCGAACACCTCAAAGACAGTGCCATCCGCAACAGGCGCGCCGCCGGACACAAAGGTGTCAAAGGTAATGCCACCCCCGACCAGTGTCGCCAGCGAGGAGAAGTCCACCTCAGCACCGGTGGGCCCGATCGAAACACTGAACCCGGATGTGTCCCAGAACCGCGTCGAGCGGGTGATCAGATCGCGATGATCCTCATAGATGATGGCCTCGGCGATGGCAAAATTACCCCGCCCGGAGATACGCGCGGACCCTACCCGGCCGACCTCGATGCCGCGGAAGAGAATAGGCGAGTTATCAGTCAGCGTGCCACCTGGGATGGTGCGCAACGCGATCTGCAGACCCTCGTCGCCGGGCCGGAACAGCGGTGCTGTCTCGCGCCCTTTGAACGACCGCCGTATCGGACCGATTTCACTGTCCCATGACGCTTCGATGAAAACACCGCTGATGACGGTATCCAGACCGGAGACGCCCTGCGCGGTCAGCTCCGGGCGCACGATCCAGAAACCGGCGCCGGCATCCGCATAGGGCGCCACTTTTTTATCAATGCGGACTGAGGCGATGATGCTGCTGAGATCTTCAGAGAACTGCACGTCCTCGACCACACCCACCTTAACATCCCTGTATCGCAGTTCCGTCTGGCGCGGTGATATGCCGGAGCCGCTTTCAAATTCGATCGTGATAAGATGTCCGCGTTCATTCCAGGACTGAAACGCCACACCGAGCGAAATCACCAGAGCAATGAGCGGGATCAGCCAGATCACTGAAATCCGCTGAGTCCAGGACCGGCGGGCGGTCTCAACTGAGACTTTTTCAGGTGTGTCGCTCACGGTTTCGTTCCTTCGCGCTGGTCCTGCACATCCCAGATCATGCGGCTGTCAAAGGCCTGAGCGGAGAGCATCGTAAAAATCACTGACAGCGCAAAAAACAGACTGGCAATCCCGGGGTGCATGGAGGCCAGGCTGTTCAGTTGCACCAGTGCGGACATGATCGCAACCACAAAGATATCGATCATCGACCAGCGCCCGATGTATTCCACAACCTCATAGAGCACCTGGCGCTGATGCGGCCCGGTGCTGGACGGGCGGACCACGGAGACCGCAAGAAAGGCAATCGCCATAAATTTCGCCAGCGGGATGACGACGCTGGCGAAAAGGATAATCAGCGCAATTGAATAGTTGCCGTAATAAATGAACTCGATCGCGCCGCCGACAATCGTTGCCTCCTGCACCGACAGCAGCGTTTCGGTTTTCAGCATCGGATAGAGGTTCGCGGGGATATAGCAGGCAAAACCGAGCAGCCAATACGCCGCCACGCGCTGCAGACTTTTTTCGTCGCGCAGGATCAGCCGGTGTCCGCAGCGGCCACAACGCTCGGTCTCGCGCGGCCAGGCCTGGGCGCAGCGCAGACAGGCCACCAGCCCCAGATCCCGGGCGGTTATGACTTTTGAGGTTCGCTCAGCGCGTTCCATACCGACCACCTGCACAAAAAGCTCTCCTGGAGCACAACAAGAACGACCAGCGCTGCAAACATCCAGAATGCAGGGCCGAAAGTAACATCCGCAAGTTCGCTGATTTTGATCAGCGCCACGGCACAGCCAATCACGAAAATCTCCGCCATCGACCAGGGCCGCAGCGCCTCGGACAGGCGGAAGGCGCGCGCGGCATGTGGCGCCGGTGGTCTGTCAAAGACCAGCGGCACCAGCACATAAAGCGACAAAAGCACGCGGGTCAGCGGGATAAAAACGATCAGCGCCGCTGTCGCGAGGGCCAGCAGGACAAGCGGCCCGTCACTGAAAGCAAGCGCGGCTTCGAGGATCGATACCGAATTGGTGGTCCCACCGGCAGAGATCGTAAGAAACGGGAAAACAGCCGCCGCGATGATCAGAAACAGAACCGCTGTCGCCAGTGCGATGATCTGCATCCCGGCCTTGCGCCGCGGGGTGATCAGCACCGTGTGACAGCGCTGGCAGACCGCACGTTCACCGGGTTCAGGGCGCGCAAGACTCCAGGCCGCATCACATTGCGGACAGACAATCAGATCGGTGCGCGGGACCGTATCAGTGATGCTGGACATCTCGGTTTCACTGCCTCTCAGGCGCAGGCCGCGCCGGTTCCATCTCTCATTACCGGAGGTCGGCCCCGGGGTGAAGGCTTTGCGCACAGGATGCGATGATATACGCCGGAATATTACATAATCATCATTACAGAATTATCCGCGAGGCGCTTTAGCTTTGCAGCCCGGCGCGGCATCGGGCAGGATATGCACAGATGCCTGCACCACTGACATAAGAGCCCCGCCCGTGACATTCGACACCATTATCCGTGGCGGCGAAATCTGCACCACCACCCTGCGCACACGGGCCGATATCGGCATCCGCGAGGGGCGCATTGCCGCCATCGACGACAGACTGACCGGCGCGGAAACCGTGATCGATGCCACAGGCCACATTGTGCTGCCCGGCGGCATCGAAACCCATGCGCATATTGCACAGGAAAGTGCCGCGGGGGTGATGAACGCGGATGATTACTTTTCCGGTTCGGTGTCAGCAGCCTTCGGCGGAAACAGCTCATTCGTGCCCTTTGCCGCACAGCAGCGCGGACAATCGGTGGGCAGCGTCCTCGACACCTATGGCCAGCGCGCAGCGCGCAGCGTGATTGATTATTCCTGGCATCTGATCATCAGCGATCCGACACCCGAGGTACTGACTTCAGGCCTGCCCATGGCCTTTGAGCGCGGCGTGACCTCGTTCAAGGTCTTCATGACTTATGATCTGGTGAAGGTGGATGACCGCCAGTTTCTGGATATTCTGACCACTGCCGGGGCCCATGGTGCTGTCACGATGGTGCATGCAGAGAACGACGCGATGGTCCGCTGGATGAACGAAAAACTGGCGAAAGAGGGCAAAACCGCACCCCGGTATCACGCAGAGAGCCGACCTGCGCTTGCCGAAGAAGAAGCCATTCACCGCGCCGTGTCACTGGCGAAACTGGCCGGCGCGCCGCTCTTTGTGGTGCATGTATCGACCCCCGGCGGGGCGGCGATCATCGCGCGGGAGAAAGCTGCCGGCACCGAAGTCTTTGCAGAAACCTGCCCGCATTACCTGGCCTTTACGGCAGAGGATCTCGACCGGCCCGGCATGGAGGGGGCAAAGTTTATCTGTTCGCCGCCCCTGCGCGATGCCGCAATACAGAAGGTGCTCTGGGAGAATATCGCCGCCGGCACGTTCGATTGCGTCAGCTCGGATCATGCGCCGTACCGCTTTGATGAGACGGGTAAATTCATCAACGGGGCGCAGGCCCCCTACCCTGCCATCGCTAACGGCATGCCTGGGATCGGAATGCGACTGCCCTGGCTCTTTTCCGAAGGCGTCGTGGCGGGGCGCATCAGCCTGCAGACGTTCGCGGGGCTGTCCGCAACCAATGCTGCCCGGGTTTTCGGGCTTGATACCAAGGGAAACCTTGCCCCCGGGCTCGATGCCGATATCGCTATCTGGGATCCCGAAGCGCGCTGGCACGTGACCCTGGAGGACCAGCACGACAATATGGATTACACGCCGTTTGAGGGCATGGAAATCTCCGGGCGGCCCGTGACCGTCCTGAACCGCGGACTGCCCGTGATCCGTGACCGCGTGCTATGCGCCGCGGAAGGCCAGGGCCGGTTCATCGCCCGCAAGCCCCTGGCGCGCGCGACATGAACGGCACCGCGCCCATCCTCGTGATCAACCCCAATTCAACTGTGGCCGTCACGGATGAAATTGCGACCGCCGTGAACGCCCTGCCCGGTGCCGCCGGGCGGTTCGACTGCGTCACTATCGCCAAAAGCCCGCGCACGATCAGGACGGATCAGGATGTCACAGAGGCCGGCGCCCGCGTGATGGACCTTGCTGCAACACGGACCGATGCCGCCGCGATCATCATCGCCTGCTTTTCCGATCCGGGGCTGGAAGAGTTGCGACACAGCGTCCGCATACCCGTCATCGGCATCCAGATGGCCTCGGTGATGACTGCCATTGCGACCGGCGCGCCCTTTGGCGTGATTGCACTTTCGCCTGCCTCAATCCCGCGGCACATGGCGTTTTATGACCGGCTGGGCATTGCACATCACTGCGCAGGAGAGGTCGGCCTGAGCGGGGTCTCAGCCCTCGACGCCGGGCGCTCGGATGCGGTTTATGCTGAAACGCTTGCGGCCGGTAAACAACTGCTCGCGCAGGGCGCACGATCCGTCATACCGGGCTGTGCCGGTTTTTCTCCACGGCGCGCACAGCTTGAAACGGATCTGGGGGTTCCTGTCATTGATCCCGTGCGCACGGCAGCGGCCATGGCACTGGGGCTTGTCTGAGCAAATTGCGTGACCCGTTCAGGGAGTGACGCCTTCTGCGACGTCCCCGAAAATCGTCTGCGCATGATCCCGCAGATAAATCCTGAGCCAGGGCGTGAACCGCTCCGGCTCCCATGTCACGCGTTTGAGCAGATCGCTGAAACGCACCCATTCCACCGCCATGACCTCTTCGGGGTTGGGCGTTACTTTCAGAGTGGGACCGGCTTCGGCGACAAACACATCCACGACCTCATGTTCAGTCAGCCCGCCGCCCACTGCAGCGCGGTATTCCAGATGGTGCCGGTGCTCAGGGTTGAGACCGGTCAGGCCAAGCTCTTCGTCCAGCCGCCGCACCGCGCAGTCAAGCGGCGCCTCGTCCCAGTCCGGATGCGTGCAGCAGGTGTTCGTCCAGAGCCCGGGCGTGTGGTATTTGCACATCGCGCGCTGCTGCATCAGCACCGCCTCGCCGCGCATGACAAAGACCGACACGGCCTTGTGTCGCAGCCCCTTCACATGGGCCTCCAGCTTTTCAACAGGTGTCAGTGTGCCGTCTACCCAGGCCGGGATCATAATCGTCATACGCGGGTCACTGGCACAAGACCGGTAAGATGCGCAAGGTTCTTCAACCCGATTTTCAGGTGCGCCATGGGCCGTGCGCGCACGAGTTTCTTGTTCATATAAGCTTCAAAGGTCAGGCGCTGCACGTCCACATCATGGCAGAGCGAAACAAAGCGTTCACGTCGTTCATCGCTGCGATAGTACGCGTTCTGCATGGAACCCAGCACCCGGAAGACCATCTTGTGCTCTTTCATGAAAAGTTGTCTTGCAAGGCGCAGATCCTTCACCCGGCCCGAGGCCAGCGTGGCCGCACAGGCGGTTGCCGCGACCCGGCCCCCGACCATCGCGTAATAGATCCCCTCGCCCGAGGACGGTGCGACAACACCGGCGGCATCCCCTGCCAGCAGCACGTCGCGGCCATTGTCCCAGCGGTCAAGCGGGCGCAGCGGGATCGGCGCGCCCTCTTTGCGGATCGTCTCGCATCCGGTCAGACCCGAAGCCGCGCGCAGGGCCGCTGTGGCCTCCTTGAGATTAACCGACGACAGTTCAGTGCCCATACCGACACTGGCACTGTCACCATGCGGAAAGACCCAGCCATAGAAATCCGGCGAAATGGCCCCGTCATAGATTACGTCGCAACGGACCGGATCGTAGGTGTCTGATCTGGGTGGCGCTTTGATGATCTCGTGATAGGCAAAGACCAGCGGCACCTTATCTGCGTCTTTGACCTCGGCCAGACCCACACGGGACTTGGCACCGTCCGCACCGATCACCAGCTTACAGGGCAGCTCGCGTTCTTCCTGGGTGGCTTTGTCACGGTAAATCACGACCGGCGTGCCACCGGGGCGTTCTATGCGCACAAAGGTGCCGGTGAAATATGCGGCACCTGCCTCCTGCGCGCGGGCCCGCAGGAAGGGATCAAAATCCTTGCGGTCGACCATCCCGACGAAGCCGTTCTCGATGGGGATATCGACATGACGCCCGGTGGGCGAAATCATACGGGCCGTGTTGACCTTTGCCAGGAGCTGCTCATCTGAGATGTGGAAATCCAGCATCAGCCGCGGCGGTATCGCGCCCCCACAGGGTTTGATCCGACCCTCGCGGTCGAGCAATGCCACCTTATGGCCGGAGTTCACCAGATCCAGCGCTGCGGTGGCACCCGACGGGCCCCCGCCCACAACAACTACGTCATACATTTTTCATTCCCCCGGCATCATTGCGGTCTGGTTCTGGTTATCCGCTCCGGGAGCCGTCAGGCGCATGGCCAGCGCTGCCGCGATCAGGAATACAAAACCCTCAAATGTGAAAACGGCGCCATAGGCCGTGGCATCCGCGGATGTCAGCCAGCGCATGATATCGACCATAGCAGTTCCGATGAAGGAGCCGGCACCAAAAGCAATCGCCTGGGCCGCGCCGAAGAGCCCCATGCGCACGCCTTCGCGTCCGTCACCGCCCTCACGCGCGAGACTCATCATGGCGCCGATGGCTGCGACGGCAAAGGTGCCGTTGGCCAGACCCAGCGTAAAGATATTACCGGCAAGCGGCCAGTCGGGTGCGCGCGCCCCGCCCCAGGCAAGGCCAATCAGCGACAGACCCGACAGGACACAGCCGCCGACGATCCAGACCCGGACCGGCACAGTGACCCAGCGCGCCAGCAGCGTCCCGGAAAGCAGAACGATCAGCATGCCGGCCAGCGCACCTGCGTGATGCATGCCGCCCAGCCGGGTGCTTTCACCGACAGTGAGGCCAAAGACATGCCCGGCAAAGGGCTCAAGGATCAGATCCTGCAGGTTATAGGCAAGCATTGAGGCAAAGACGAAAACTGTGAAGACCCGCACGCGCGGATCGCCCCAGAGTTCGCGCGTAACCTCCCGGAAGGCTGCCTGCCTGCGGGATTTCACGGGGCCGGCGGCGGCACCTTCCTGACCCCAGACACCGATACAGGCCAGTGCCAGCGCCACAGCGCAAACGCCGAACGTGACCGCCACAAGACGGCTGTGAGAATAGGGGTCAAGCAGGATGCCGGCGGTGATGCCGGTCACCGCAAGGCCGAAAATCATCATAATCCAGACAAGGCTGCCGGCGGGTGCCTGGCGCCCTTCGCTCACGCGGGAGGCCAGCAGCGCCAGCAGATTAGTGCCCGCCGACCCGATCCCCAGACCGATCAGCAGAAAGGACGGGATGGCCACCGCGATCCCGGCCCACAGGCTGCTTTCCATCACGCCGACCGACAGCGCAGCCCCCAAGGCACCGGCGGCAAGCAGAGCAATTCCACCGATGATCCAGGGGGTGCGCCGGCCGCCCTGGTCTGCGCCGTGCCCGAACCGGGGTCGCAGAAACTGTGTGCCATAATAGAGAGAGACCAGCAGCCCGGGCAGGATTGCCGGCAGCGCCAGTTCGACCACCATCACCCGGTTCATCGTCGCCGTGGTCAGCACCACAACCGACCCCAGAGCCATCTGCACCAGACCCAGACGGGCGATCGAAAGCCAGCTCAGCGGCGTCATGCGAGCCCCCGGAGCGCAAAGGCCGCAATCATCATGCCGGTGATATAAAGCAACACGCCGGTACCGTTGTACCAGGGCGCGCGCCCTTCCGGGTCTTTGAACATAACGGTCATTGCCCGGAACTGCGCGAGCAGCACGGCCGCGACGCCGGCGGCATGCAGCGGTTTGTCCCAGAGAAACAGCAGAGCCGTGACCGCAATCTGCGGCAGGGTCATGACCAGACAGGCGACTTTCGCCGCCCGCGCAGGACCAAGCACAACCGGCAGGGAGTTTACCCCGGTCTGGCGGTCACCCTCCAGCGCCTTGAAATCATTCAGCGTCATAATGCCATGCGCGCCGATACCGTACAGCAGCGCCACCACAATCACGGGCAGCGCAGGTGCACCGGCGCTCAGCACGGCGGCACCGGTAAACCACGGCAGGGTTTCATAACTCAGACCCACGAGACCAGGCCCCCACCAGCCCGAGCGCTTCAGACGCACCGGCTCGGCGGAATAGGCCCAGGCGGCAAGCACACCCAGCACAGTGGCACCAAAACCCCATGGGCCCAGCTGCCAGCCAACAAAGAGAGAGAGCAACGACATCGCGAGCGCGATCCACAGGCCCCAGCGGCCCGGGATCCGGCCCGAGGGGATCGGGCGGTCCGGTTCATTGATGGCGTCCACATGGCGGTCGCACCAGTCGTTGGCGGCCTGGCTCATGCCACAGACCACCGGGCCTGCGAGGACCACGCCGAGCAGCACCAGCATCCACTGCCCCGCCGGCGGGACGCCGGACGATACAACACCGCAGAGATAGGCCCACATCGGCGGGAACCATGTCACGGGTTTTATCAGGCGCAGTGCGGCGGCTGGTTCGGGGAAGCGGCGCGGCTGTATGATCTGAGTGACAGACATGTGTAAACTATGGCTGACACTTTGAGTCGGCGCAAGTGGGAGAACAGCGCCCGGATCAGGTGTTTTTAGCGAGCAGACCGTACTTTCGCAGCTTCACATAGAGGCTCTGGCGTGACAGCCCCAGCATCTCTGCTGCAGCGACCCGGTTGTTACTGGTCAGTTCGACTGCAGTCTCAATGCACATCTTCTCAACGACATCGGTGGTTTCGGCCACAATGTCCTTGAGCGACGCCGATCCGACCAGATCCATAACGTTCCGGCTCGATTCCGGCGGCATCTGACCAGCCGCAATCGCACCGGCGGCACTGCGCTGTGCCTCGACCCGGCTGACATCACGCACGATACATCCGATCGACGGCGCATCGGCATCATCGAGGTGCGTGGCGGAAATCTCCACCGACACCCGGGTGCCGAGATCGTTGATCAGCCTGGTGGCATAGGTCCGCATCTGGCCCCCCCGCTGGGGCGGATCCGTCAGAACGCTCAGGTCAATCTGGCCGCGGCTCAGGAAATCGCCAAGACTGCGCCCGACCACACCTGAAAGATGCGGCGCGCCAACGAGATCAAGGAAGCTTTCATTGACAGACAGGATCACGCCCTTGGGCGAGATAAAAAGCATGGCGTCCGCACCAAGACGGAAGAGTGACAGCGCCTGATTTGCAGCTTCGCCGGTGGCTTCCGCCACGGCGGCATCCGATGCCAGACGGCAGAGCAGAACGCGCTGACCCCCTGCCCTGAAAACAACCGGCTGAAGAACAATCTGCTGACGTGTGCGGGTCGCACGCAGGGTGACCCGCCCGCCTTCATCCGACAACGTCGCATTCAGAAGACTTTCGGTCAGCTCGACACTGGAGCGGTCGTTGAAATGCTGCGCCAGCGAACTGCCGCGCAGCGACTCTGTCCCCAGACCCAGCAAGTTTGCCGCCGCCTCGTTCGCGTCATCGATCCGCCCGGACTGCACCGAGACAAAGACAACCGCCTGCGAGATGTTGGCCATCAGCACACGATACCGCGCATCAAACTCGCGACGCGCCTCATACCCCTGCTCCAGCGCGATCTGCGCCTTGACCAGCTGTTGTTGCGTTTCAGCAATCGGTCTCAGGTCACGTCCCAGCAGCAATGCTGCGTTTTCATGCCCGAACCGGTGAAAGGTATAACGGACCGGATACTGCCAGACCGCATTGTCGCTGTGATTAAGTTCCAGCGGCTTTTCAGGCACCTCGCCGGCGAGATAGGCTTTATGCGCCTTTTCGAACTTCGGCACGGACTCATAGGTCAGAAAATCCGCGACCGGACGCCCCTCCCAATGCTTCAGATTACCAAAGGATTCGATATGCGTATTCAGAACCACCGACAGAATGATGCCTTCGGCGGAAACCACGAGCGCGATATCCGACGCGGCTCCGATGATGCTGCTGAGAAACTCAGGCTCGATCAGGGGAACAGCACCGCTGCTCCAGAATGTATTCTCTCCGGTCGTCATGAGCGGCTGGCCGCGAACTCAGATGCGCAAAAAGAAACGGCCTCCGCGGCCTTGCTGGTCACGATATCGACCCCGGTATTTGCTTTGAGTTCCTTGTCATAAGATGTCACCAGACCGCCGAGCGCAATGACGCAGCCTTCGGGGGCAGAACTTCGGATGGTCTGTACCGTCCGGCGCACAGTGTCGAGGTTTTCAGTGCGTGAACAGGTCACCAGTACAAGATCCGGGGAGTCCAGCATCACCCGCGCCGCAAGCGATCCTTCGTCTTCGTCAAAAGATGTGCCCACATCGCAGCCAAGGCGCCTGAGTTGTGCGGAAAGCACGCTGGCGCCGAGGAAATGCTGCTCATTGGCCGGCACAACGACAAGCCCGGTCAGGCGGGTACGGTCCGTAACCACATCCGGCACGCTGCCGGCTGCCGCCTCCCCTACCAGCGACTGCAACCGCATTGATCCGATCGTCACCTGAGCAAAGCTGGCGTCATCATCAACCCACATCTGCCCGAGCACGATCGCCGCCTGAGGGATATAAATGTCAATGATTTCATCGACCGACAGACGGTGCCCGCGCAACTCAGCGATAAGTGCTGAGGGTTCAAACCCACCCGGGCAGAGCGCGGCGCGCAACAGATGATCCAGAACGAACTGACGCATGCCACCCGGAGAGATGGCCTGTCTGCTGCTCAGCACGGAAATCACCCGTGTTGCCAGCGCATCGACATAAACCGGTCGGCTGCGCTCCGTACGAGGCGTTTCTCTGTGGTCATCGGTCGGCATTGCATTTCCCGGAAAGGGCCAGGCTCCGGCCCGGACACGTTTGCGCGTACAGACTCTGCCTTCACCACCAAAATGTCAAATCAAATTGACATATCTGCGGGGATTGACCGGATTCAATTCAGTAAAAATCACCTTTAAACCTTCAGTAATCGCAAAATCGGGGAAATTTCAGCCATCTCAATGTCAGACCAGATTGTCATTTCGCCACTTTCAATGTGTAAGTTACAGTTGACACTTTTCGCAAACAAACGCTACTTTCAAAAGGTAACAGGCGCGAAAGGCCTCCATGGGGATGGACTCCGGAACACCAGCCAGAACAGACCGCGCGGGCCTTTATTCGCCGGCCGAACGCGCCCGTCGCGATGCCACTGTCTGGACCACGGTTCAGGGGGTTCTGGCGCCGCTGCAGTTTGCCGTTTTTCTTGTCTCTTTGGTGCTGGTACTGCGCTATCTCTGGACAGGCGACGGCTATATCGCCGCGACAGTTTCTGTCCTGCTCAAAACGCTCGCACTCTACGTGATCATGGTCACCGGTGCGATCTGGGAAAAAATCGTTTTCGGTCAGTACCTTTTTGCCCCCGCCTTCTTTTGGGAAGACGTCTTTTCCTTTGCCGTTATCGCGCTGCACACCGCCTATATCTGGGCGCTTTTCAGTGGCGCGCTTGATCCCCGCACGCTGATGTTTCTGGCCCTCGCAGCCTATGCCGCCTACGTGATAAACGCAGTCCAGTTCGTGCTCAAACTCCGGGCCGCACGACTGCAGGCGACAGCGCTTTCCCCGCCCCGGACGGAGGTCGCAGCATGAACGATCTGCCGCGCCTTCCCACCTCCGGCGGATGCCGCGATGAACCGATTCTGAAGCAGCGCGGCCAGCGCGAGGTGTTCTGTGGTCTGACGGGAATCATCTGGCTTCACCGCAAAATGCAGGACGCCTTTTTTCTGGTCATCGGCAGCCGGACCTGCGCCCACCTGCTGCAATCCGCCGCCGGCGTGATGATTTTTGCCGAGCCGCGTTTCGGGACGGCGATTCTCGAAGAATCGGACCTGGCGGGCCTTGCTGATGCCCAGACTGAGCTCGACAAAGTCGTTGATCAGCTGCTGGAGCGCCGCACAGACATCCGTCAGCTTTTTCTTGTGGGCTCCTGCCCGTCCGAAGTGATCAAACTGGATCTGTCACGCGCCGCCGAACGTATGACCGAGAAATACGCGCCCTCTGTGCGGGTGCTGAATTTCTCAGGCTCCGGCATCGAGACAACCTTTACACAAGGCGAAGACGCCTGCCTTGCCTCCATGGTTCCCGTGCTGCCGGAAACAGACCATCGCCAGTTGCTCCTTGTCGGTGCCCTGCCGGATGTGGTCGAGGAACAGGCGATCTCGCTGCTCACGCAGATGGGCATCGGGCCGGTCCGCGTCCTGCCCGCGCCACGTGCCGACAGTGACCTGGGCGTTGGTGCAGACACTGTCTTCGCCCTGACGCAGCCTTTCCTCGGTGACACACATGCAGAACTCGAGCGCCGCGGCGCTCGCCACATCGCGGCCCCTTTCCCTTTCGGCGAAGAGGGAACCACCGCCTGGCTGCGCACCATCGCCAATGAATTCGGTGTGGATGACGAGACTTTTGAAAGTGTAACCGCCGCCCCGCGCGCCCGTGCCCGCAAAGCCATCGCACAGGCCTCTGAAAGCCTGCGCGGCAAATCGGTATTTTTCTTTCCCGACAGCCAGCTCGAAATTCCGCTGGCCCGCTTTCTGACCCGCGAATGCGGCATGCAGGCCATCGAGGTCGGCGCGCCCTTCATACACAAAGGCATCATTGGCCCTGATCTCGACATGCTGGCTCAGGGTCCCGTGCTTTCCGAAGGTCAGGACGTCGACCTGCAACTTGATCGCTGCCGCGCCGCCCGCCCCGATCTCACGGTCTGCGGGCTTGGCCTCGCCAACCCGCTCGAAGCAGAAGGCCTCTCCACAAAATGGGCCATCGAGCTTGTCTTCACACCGGTTCATTTCTACGAACAGGCAGGCGATCTTGCCGGTCTCTTCTCGCGCCCGCTGCGCCGCTCTGACCTGCTGCAACTGGGGGTCCGTGCATGACCCCCCTTCTCTGGCTCAAAAATATCCCGGGGAGTGTGAGGGGCCGGCCCCTCACGGACCCCGCCGCATGAAGCTCACGGTCTGGACATACGAGGGCCCACCCCATGTCGGCGCGATGCGTGTCGCCACCGGCATGACCGGGCTGCATTATGTGCTGCACGCACCTCAGGGCGACACTTATGCGGATCTGCTCTTCACCATGATTGAACGGCGCGACCACCGTCCGCCAGTTACCTACACAACCTTTCAGGCCCGCGATCTCGGCTCTGACACGGCCAATCTGTTCAAAAAATCGCTCGAAGACGCTTATGCCCGCTATCAGCCAGAAGCGCTGATTGTGGGCGCCTCCTGCACCGCCGAGCTCATCCAGGACGACCCCGGCGGCATGTCCGAAACCATGGGCATTCCGGTGCCGGTGATACCGCTTGAACTGCCGAGTTATCAGCGCAAAGAAAATTTCGGCGCAGATGAGACCTTCTTTCAGATCGTGCGCACACTGGCAAAGCCGGTGGAGCGCACACAGCAGATCACCTGTAACCTGATCGGGCCGACGGCTCTGGGCTTCCGGCATCGCGACGACATCACCGAGATAACGGCCCTGCTGTCGGACATGGGCATCAGCGTCAATGTTGTCGCCCCGATGACCTCATCCCCCTCGGACATTGCCCGCATGGGGGCCGCACACTTTAACGTGCTGATGTATCCTGAGACCGCTGAGAGTGCAGCGCGCTGGATGGAGCGGGAACTCGACCAGCCCTATACAAAAACCGTGCCCATCGGTGTGGGTGCCACCCGCGATTTCGTCCGCGAAGTGGCGGAAATTACCGGTCTTGATCCTTATCTGGACGAAAGCCGGCTGCGTCTGCCCTGGTACTCAAAAAGCGTCGACAGCACCTATCTGACCGGCAAGCGCGTGTTTATCTTCGGGGACGGCACCCATGTTGCGGCTGCTGCCCGTGTCGCGCGCGATGAAATGGGATTCGAGGTCGTGGGCCTTGGCTGTTACAACCGCGAAATGGCGCGGCCGGTCCGCAGTCTCGCCAAAGATTACGGTGTCGGAGCACTGATCACCGACGATTATCTCGAAGTCGAGCGCAGCATCGAAGCGCTGCAGCCCGAAATGATCCTCGGCACCCAGATGGAGCGGCACATCGGCAAACGCCTCGGCATTCCCTGTGCTGTGATCTCAGCCCCGGTTCATGTGCAGGATTTCCCGGCGCGCTATTCCCCGCAAATGGGCATCGAAGGTGCCAATGTGCTCTTTGATACATGGGTGCATCCGCTGGTCATGGGGCTCGAAGAGCACCTTCTGCACATGTTCCGCGATGATTTTGAATTTCACGATGCAGCAGGTCCCTCGCATCACGGCGGTCACGCGCCAAAAGCCGCCAACGACGCAACATCTGCGCCTGCGCCCGCCGCCACAGAGACGAAAACGGCCGGGGACGGCTGTGTGATCTGGCTCGACGATGCCGAGCGCGAGTTAAAGAAGATTCCGTTTTTTGTGCGCGGCAAGGCGCGGCGCAACACCGAAACCTTCGCCACGGAACGCGGCGTCTCCGAAATCAGCGTTGATACCCTTTACGAGGCAAAGGCCCATTATGCGCGATGACCGTGGCATCACAGGGCGCCTGCCCGGGTACCGCGTCGTAATCCTGACGCTGGACAGCCACGCGGCGGGTCCGGCCATGCGCGCGATGGACAAACTCGGCGCGGATTATCCGGGCCTCTCGGTCTCGGTCCATGCGGCAGCGGAATGGGGCGAGACGCCTGGTGCTTTTGAAGCCGCCCGCGAGGCTGTGCTCACAGGCGATATCATCGTCGCCAATCTGCTCTTCCTCGAAGAACACATCGCCCGGATCCTGCCCGCACTGCAGGCGCGCCGCGATGCCTGTGACGCCATGATCGGCGTCATTGCCGATGCGTCGATCGTGAAACTGACCCGCATGGGCTCACTTGATATGATGGCCCCGCAGTCGGGCACCATGAAACTGATGAAAAAGCTGCGGGGCTCGTCAAAACCCTCCAGCTCGTCCGGTGCGGACAAGATGGCGCTGCTGCGCCGGTTGCCGAAAATCCTGCGCTTTATCCCGGGCAAGAGCCAGGATCTGCGCGCATGGTTTTTGTGCATGCAGTACTGGCTCGGCGGCTCGGACGATAACGTCGAGGCAATGGTCCGCTTCCTCGTCAACCGCTATGCGCGCGACACGGGCTGGCCGGCGGCGGATGAGGCCCCTGCCCCGATTGAGTATCCCGATGCGGGGCTTTATCACCCTGACCTCGCCGGGCGGATAACGACCGGTATCGACCAGCTCCCTGCCCCCGAAGGATATACCGCCACCGTCGGCCTTCTGATGATGCGCTCTTATGTGCTGTCATCGGATACGGCGCATTATGATGCGGTGATCCGGGCCTTTGAAGCACGCGGCATCCGGGTTGTGGCGGCCTTTGCCGGCGGGCTCGATGGTCGCCCCGCAATTGATGCCTGGTTCCGCGATGAAAAGGGCGCAAAGATTGACGCCATGGTTTCGCTGACCGGGTTCTCACTGGTCGGCGGCCCTGCCTATAATGACAATGCTTCTGCGATTGAGGTGCTTGAGCATCTCGATATCCCATATGTCGCGGCTCATCCGCTGGAGTTTCAGACGCTCGCGCAATGGGCAGGCTCCGGTCAGGGTCTCGGACCTATCGAGACCACGATGCTGATCGCGCTGCCGGAGCTTGACGGTGCAACCAACCCCACGGTTTTTGCCGGCCGGCACGGGCAGGACGGCTGTGACGGGTGCGCGCATATGTGCGCCTCGCGATCTGACGCCAAAGCCATGGCCCCCTGTCCCGAGCGGGTGGACAGCCTGGTGGAAAAGACCATCCGGCTGGCGCATCTGCGCCGCCGCGAAAACGCCGGCAAAAAGGTCGGCGTTGTTCTCTTCGGCTTCCCACCCAATGCGGGCGCAGTTGGTACAGCCGCTTATCTGAGTGTATTTGAGAGCCTTTTCAATACGTTGAACCGCCTGAAGGCAGACGGCTATGACGTTGAGGTACCGGCGGATGTGGATGCGCTGCGTGCGGCAGTGCTCAGGGGAAATGCCGCGCAATACGGCCAGGAAGCAAATGTTGCGGATCACGTCAGCGCGGATGAGATCGTCCGCACCTCGGCTCATCTGAGTGAGATCGAAGACGTCTGGGGCCCCGCTCCGGGCCGTGTGCAGTCCGACGGACGCGGCGTTTTCGTGCTGGGCGCGCATTTCGGCAACGTCTTTGTCGGGGTCCAGCCTGCATTCGGGTATGAAGGCGACCCGATGCGACTCCTCTTTGAAAAAGGTTTCGCGCCCACCCATGCCTTTGCAACCTTCTATCTGTGGCTGCGCAATACGCTGAAGGCGGATGTGCTGCTGCATTTCGGCATGCATGGCGCGCTGGAATTCATGCCGGGAAAACAGGCAGGACCTGGGGCCCGCGACTGGCCGGACCGGCTGATCGGCGAGATGCCGAACGTCTATCTTTATGCTTCCAACAATCCGTCGGAAGCCACCCTGGCCAAGCGCCGGTCCGGTGCGGTCACGGTCACCCATCTCACGCCCCCGCTGGCCACATCCGGTCTCTATAAAGGGCTTATCGATCTCAAGGACAGCCTCACGCGCTGGCGCGGGACCGGTCCCGACGCTCCTGAACGGGCCGACCTCGAAGCTCTGATCGCAGATCAGGCCACGGCTGTGGACATGGGCGGAATTGCTCCCGATGCGCTCTGGCTGAAACTGCTGGAGACCGAAGACGCGCTTATTCCGGACGGTTTGCATATTGTCGGCCAGCCGCTGAGTGACGCCGCGCGCGCCGAATACATCAGCATCATGGACAACGCTGACGCCGAGACGCGGGCGCGGGTCGATCACCTGCTGCGCCAGGAGACAGAGCTTGATGCGATCTGTCGCGCGCTCTCAGGACGGTTTATCGCACCGGTGCCGGGCGGCGATCTGATCCGCTCTGCGGACGTGCTGCCCACGGGGCGCAACATCCACGCCTTTGATCCTTTCCGGATGCCCACGGCCTTTGCCTGCAAAGACGGTGCGGCCCAGGCGAGGCTGCTGCTGGAAACTCACGACAGCCTGCCGCGCACCGTGGCGCTTGTGCTTTGGGGCAGCGACAATATCAAATCCGACGGTGGCCCGGTTGCCCAGGCCCTGGCTCTCATGGGCTGCACCCCGCGCTTTGACAGTTTTGGCCGCCTGGCCGGGGCCGATCTGGTGCCGCTGGCGGAACTGGGCCGGCCGCGCGTCGATGTTATTATGACGCTTTCGGGGATTTTCCGCGATCTGCTGCCATTGCAGACCCGGATGCTGGCCGAAGCGGCGTTGAAATGCGCAAGCGCCGACGAGCCGGTGGAACAGAACTTTATCCGCGCCCATGCGCTGGCCTATATGGAAAAAACCGGCTGCGCGATCGAAGAGGCTGCACTGCGGGTCTTCTCCAATGCCGAAGGCGCTTACGGATCGAATGTAAATCAGCTGGTGGACAGCTCGGCCTTTGGCGATGAGGACGAGCTTGCCGATGCCTATGAGGCGCGCAAAAGCTTTGCCTACGGGACAGACGGCAAGGCCGCGGCAAATGCCGCGCTTCTGCAGGCGCAGCTTGCTGAGGTCGATGTGGCCTATCAGAACCTCGAATCCGTAGAGCTCGGGGTGACGACGGTCGATCATTATTTCGACACGCTGGGCGGCATTGCCCGGGCAGTGAAACGCGCGAAAGGGTCGGACGCGGCCGTCTATATCGGGGATCAGACCCGAGGTGCCGGCAAGGTGCGCACCCTGAAAGACCAGGTCGCACTTGAGACCCGCGCGCGCGCTCTGAACCCGAAATTTTTCGAGGGCCTTCTGAAGCATGGCGCCGAAGGGGTGCGCCAGATCGAAGCGACGGTGACCAATACGCTCGGCTGGTCGGCCACGACCGGTCAGGTGGAGCCCTGGGTCTATCAGAGGATATCCGAAACTTTTGTGCTTGATGAGGCAATGCGGCAGCGGCTGGCGGATCTGAACCCCACCGCGTCGAGCCGGATGGCGAACCGGCTGCTTGAGGCCCGTGACAGAAATTACTGGTCGCCCGATGAGGCGACGCTGGCCGCGCTGCAGGACGCAGCGGATGCGCTGGAAGACCGGATGGAAGGGGTGGCTGCACAATGACCCCGATGTATCAGATCTGCCCGACGGACCGGGGCCCTGCCCCGGACCCCGGGATATTTGACAGCCAGAGAAGCCGGGGTGTGCGCCCCTTTGAAAGGAACGAACCATGAGCCCTTTGGACAGAACACCTCCCGCATTGCGCGGCGCAGACGGCGAGGGATCGGTGCAGGTGCATCAGGACGAGAGCGCGAAGATTGAAGGGGCGAAGGTCTTTTCAGTCTATGGCAAGGGCGGGATCGGCAAATCCACGACCTCCAGCAACCTGTCGGCGGCCTTTTCGATGCTGGGCAAGCGGGTGTTGCAGATCGGTTGTGACCCCAAGCATGACAGCACTTTTACGCTGACCGGCACGCTGGTGCCGACGGTAATTGATATTCTGAAGGAGGTTGATTTTCATCCTGAGGAGCTGCGCGCGGAAGATTTCGTTTTCGACGGCTTCAACGGGGTGAAATGTGTGGAGGCGGGCGGGCCGCCTGCCGGGACCGGTTGTGGCGGATATGTGGTGGGCCAGACGGTGAAGCTGCTGAAACAGCATCATCTGCTCGATGACACCGATGTGGTGATTTTCGACGTATTGGGCGATGTGGTCTGCGGCGGGTTTGCAGCGCCTTTGCAGCACGCCGACCGGGCGCTGATTGTGACAGCCAATGATTTCGACAGCATTTACGCGATGAACCGGATCATCGCCGCCGTGCAGGCCAAATCAGCCAACTATAAAGTGCGGCTGGCGGGATGTGTCGCCAACCGGTCGAAGGATACCGATGAGGTAGATCGTTACTGCAAAACCGTGGGCTTTAACCGGATTGCACATATGCCCGATCTGGATGCGATCCGCCGCTCCAGGCTGAAAAAGAAAACGCTCTTTGAGATGCCCGACGACGAAGAGGTCGTTCAGGTGCGCAAAGAGTACATCCGTCTGGCGGAGACGCTGTGGAACGGGACGGAGCCCCTGGCCCCTGCCCCGCTGCCCGACCGTGAGATTTTTGAGCTGCTTGGATTTGACTGATGCGTGACGACGTGACCTTTCCTGAGACGATAGCGCCGCCCCCGACCGGCAAAGGGCCGGACGCGGGCTATGGTGCCACGCTCGGGCGGGTAGAGGAGTATTTCGATCAGACTGCGACCGGGACCTGGGCGCGGCTCACCTCGGATGCGCCTGTCTCGAAGATCCGTCAGACCGTGCGCGAGGGGCGCGATGCAATGCGCGCGCTGATGCTGAGCCGGCTGCCCGAAGACCTGCGCGGCGCACGGGTGCTGGATGCCGGCTGCGGTGCGGGGCAGATGACAGTTGAACTGGCCGCCCGGGGCGCCGCGGTCGTGGCTGCTGATATATCCCCACAACTCGTTGATATTGCAGAGATACGTCTGCCACCAGAGTATCGCCGCAAGGTCACCTTCACCGCCGGCGACATGCTCAGCCCGGCGCTGGGGCAGTTTGATTACGTCGTCGCGATGGACAGTCTGATCTATTACACTGCCGAGGATATCGGCACCGCGCTCGCCGGTCTGGAAAAGCGCACCAATGGCGCGATTGTCTTTACTGTTGCGCCGCGCACGCGATTGCTGATGACGATGTGGTACGCCGGCAAGCTCTTTCCGCGCAGCGATCGCAGCCCGGTGATGGTGCCGCATGCGCATGAACCGCTGGCCCGTGTCGCGAGGGCACAGGGGTTGCGCCGCACGCTGCGCCCCGTGGACCGGATCACGTCCGGCTTTTACATCAGCCAGGCCCTGGAGGTGCGCGCATGAGCAGCCGCCTGCAGAATCTTTCGCTCCGGGCCATGCCCTTTGCCGATGCCGCCAGCCCTGATCTGCCGATGGCACAGCTTTTGCGGTTGTCGCTTTTCCAGGTTTCTGTCGGGATGGCTTCGGTCCTGCTTCTGGGCACGCTGAACCGGGTGATGATTGTGGAGCTTTCGGTGCCGGCGATGGTCGTGGCGCTGATGATTGCGCTGCCGGTGCTGATTGCGCCCTTCCGGGCGTTGCTGGGCTTCCGCTCTGATACCTATCGTTCTGCCATAGGCTGGAAACGGGTACCCTACATCTGGTTTGGCTCGCTCTGGCAGTTTGGCGGGCTGGCGGTGATGCCCTTTGCGCTGCTGGTGCTGGGCGGCGATGTGGTGCACGAAATCCCCTTTGCCGGTGAAGTGCTGGCGGGCCTGGCCTTTCTGATGACCGGTCTCGGTCTGCATATGACGCAGACGGCCGGTCTCGCGCTGGCCTCTGACCGTGCAACGGATGAAACACGGCCACGCGTTGTGGCGCTGCTTTATGTGATGTTCCTTGTTGGCATGGGGCTTTCGGCGGTGATCGTCGGCCTGCTGCTGCGCGATTTTACCTCGCTGAAACTCATTCGTGTGATCCAGGGTGCGGCAGTTTTCGGCATCGTTTTGAACCTGATTGCCCTTTGGAAACAAGAACATGTACGGCCCATGAGCCGTGCCGAGCGCGAGGCCCCGCGCCCCAGATTTGCCGATGCCTGGGCTGATTTCATGAACGGCGGCCAGGCAGGTCGCCTGCTCGCTTGTGTCTTTGTCGGCACCATGGCGTTCAACATGCAGGACGTGCTGCTTGAGCCTTACGGTGGCGAAATTCTCGGCCTGTCGGTCTCGGCGACCACGCTGCTGACTGCGCTCTGGGCCATCGGCGCGCTGGCGGGCTTTGCACTGGCGGGCGCGCGCCTGGCGCGCGGCTCAAACGCCTACCGGCTGGCCGGGGGCGGAATTCTGGCAGGCATCTGGGCCTTTTCTCTTGTGATCTTTGCCACACCGATGAACTCACCGGTGCTGTTTTTCACCGGCGCCGGACTCATTGGCTTTGGCGGCGGACTTTTCGCAGTCTCCACGCTGACGGCGGCCATGACCATGCCGGCGGCCGGTACTGCGGGTCGCGGTCTGGCCCTCGGTGCCTGGGGGGCGGCGCAGGCAACCGCCGCAGGTCTTTCCATCGCAATCGGCGGCGGGCTGCGCGACTGGGTCGGACATGCCGCCACAACCGGCCAGCTCGGCGAAGCGCTCAACAGCCCCGCCACCGGCTATTCATTCGTTTACCATACCGAGATTGGCCTTTTGTTTGCCACGCTCGTGATCCTGGGACCCCTCGTGCGCCAAAGCGGTCCCATCACCCCGAAGGAGACCGGCACTGCCCGCATGGGCCTTGCCGATTTCCCAACATGACCCCGTTTCAGGAGGAAACAACATGACTGGAACATTCTTTGGCGAAGTCGATCTGGCCAGCGTAACGCTCTGGCTTTTCTATATTTTCTTTGCGGCACTGATCATCTGGATCCAGCGTGAGAACATGCGCGAGGGCTATCCGCTCGAAGATGACGAAGGCAATAAGTCATCCAACCCCGGGCTCTTCCCGCTGCCTGCTGACAAGACTTTCAAACTGCCACATGGCCGCGGCGAAGTCACCGTACCCAGCGGTCAGGCGCCCGAGCGCAAGGACATCGCGATGAAACGAACGGGCCCCGGCAACGGCTATCCGCTGGAGCCCACGGGCGATCCGATGCTGGATGGTGTCGGCCCTGCCTCATGGGCACCGCGCCGCGACGCGCCGGAGCTTGACGGCCACGGCCATCCCAAGATCGTGCCGATGTCGGGCGCTGAAGGCTTCCACGTCGCAGCCGGTCGCGACCCGCGCGGTCTGCCCGTGGTCGCAGGCGACGGCGAGATTGTCGGCAAGATCACCGACATGTGGCTCGATGAGCCGGAACAGCTGGTCCGGTATCTGGAGCTTGAACTGGACAGCAAATGGGGCTCCGGCACGCGGCTGCTGCCCATCACCTTTGCCAACATCAAATCCGACCGGGTGAACGTGCATGCGCTGCATGGCAAGCATTTCGCCACCGTGCCCTCCATCGCGAGCCCGCGTCAGGTGACACTGCTCGAGGAGGACAAGATCTCGGGCTACTATGGTGGCGGCAAGCTTTTTGCCGGCAACCGCGCCGAGCCAAAGCTCTGAGGCATGATGCCTCCTGCGTCATATCGGGTGAAGCGTCCGGATTCTTCGGGGTCCGGACTGCTCCGGAGGCCGCAACCTGAAGACACGAGGGAACAGGGAGATATTCGCCATGTCTCATGATACTAAAACGCCCGTCCACGGGCAAAGTAACCAGATGAATGCCGGTGGGCATTCTTATCATTCACATGCCGGTGGACATGATGACTTCGAAATCGAACCCGTTGAGGGGCTTCCGGAAAAACCACCCGCCGGGGAACAGATCCTCTGGCAGGGCCGACCCGATACATGGGCGCTGGCCTGCGGTGCACTGTCGCTGAAGTGGATCGCGGGGTATTTCGCCCTGCTCACGCTCTGGCGTTTCGTGTCCGTGGTTGATCTGCTGCCCCTGGGCCAGGCAATCGGGGCCTCCGTGCCTTTTGTGTTGCTGGGGTTCGTGGTCTGCGGGCTGCTGCTGCTGGTGGCTTACGTTCAGGCGCGCGCCACCATGTATACCATCACCACCTCACGCGTTGTCATGCGTATCGGGGCGGCTCTGACGATCACGCTCAACCTGCCATATACCCAGGTCGGCAATGCGATGCTGGATCTGCGCCGTAACGGTACCGGCACCATCGCTCTGGAAACCATGGGCGACACAAAGCTCAGTTATCTGGTCTGCTGGCCGCACGTACGTCCCTGGCATATGAAACGCGTGCAGCCTGCGCTGCGCTGCATCCCCGGGGCCGAAAAGGTCGCAGAGGTGCTGGCCGAGGCCGCACAGGCGCGGATTTCCGTGCCGCAGGTCACCCGCGCGGCCGCCGGCGCTGCCGTGGCGGCGGAGTAGCCCGATGGTCACGCAAACCCGCCCCCGCATTCACGCCCGCAGCGAGGAACTGGTACCGCTCATCCTGGTGCGCGCCATGTTCGGACTTGTGGCTCTCGTCCTGCTGATTGTGACGCTGGCCACGCTGGCCGGGCGCGAGCCCGACAGCAAACCGCCCGCGGGCAAAATCCTCACCGAACGCGCCATCCATCTCTCCGGTGATGCCTCGGGTGCGGCCCGGGTGCTGGACGCCTCCGGCACGCTGATCGCGGATTTCGCATCTGACAAAGGCGGCTTTGTCGCCGGGATCGAGCGCGTGCTGGCACGGGAGCGCGCGCAGTCGGGTGCCGACATGACCGCCCCTGTTCTGTTACAACTCAGGGAAGGCAACCGCCTGTCCCTCTACGACCCCGTCACCGGATGGTCAGCCGAGCTCATGGGTTTCGGCGCCACCAACACCCGCACCTTCGCCAGGCTGCTGGACCAACCTTAATCCCGAGGAGGAAGCCACCATGGGACTATTCACGAAAGACACTGAACGTGCCCCCTGCACGGTTGAGATCAGTCACAAATTCGAAAGTCTGCACGCGCATGTGCGCTTCAACAACGGCGCTGTCATCTGGCCCGGGGATGAGGTGCAGGTGCACGGGCCCGAGATCATGGCTCCCTTCGGCGAGATCGTCTCCGAAGACCGCGAAGCGACGATCATCCGCGCGAGCAGGCTGGAACGCCTCTGGACGCGTCTTACGGGCGATTTCGAGGTCATGGAGCTGTGCGAGTTCTCCTTCTCCGAGGAGGTGTCGCTGTGAACAAGCCGATCAAACACACCGCCGACATTACCGACGCTGAAGAAAGCCTGAAGCTGCAGGAAAGCCAGCAGACGGTCGTGGACAGCACCGCCGCCACCGAAGTGGCGATGCAGAACACGCTGCTGACGCCGCGCTTTTACACTACGGATTTCGACGAAATGGATGCGATTGACGTCTCGCCCATCCGAGAAGAGTGGGACCAGCTGATCGCGCAGATGGTGGCAGACCCGAACAAAGGCCACTTTAAGAAAAACGATGACTGGGACACGGTCGACTGGGAAAACATGGACCCGGAGCTGAAGAAAGAATTCATCGATTTTCTGATCAGCTCGTGCACGGCCGAGTTTTCGGGCTGCGTTCTTTACAAAGAGATGAAGCGGCGCGGCAATAACAAAGACATCACGCAGCTTTTCCAGCTGATGGCGCGCGACGAGGCACGCCACGCGGGCTTTATCAATGACGCGCTGCGCGAAGCGGGTGTCGCGGTGAACCTCGGATTTCTGACGCAGAAGAAAAAATACACCTACTTCCGCCCGAAGTTCATCTATTACGCGACCTACCTCTCGGAAAAGATCGGCTATGCGCGGTACATCACGATCTTCCGGCATCTGGAGGCACACCCCGAGCACCGCTTCCACCCGATCTTCAAGTGGTTCGAGGAATGGTGCAACGATGAGTTCAGCCACGGAGAAGCCTTTGCTCTGCTGATGAAGACCGACCCGAAACTTACGCGCGGTACCAACGTCCTGTGGATCAAGTTCTTCCTGACCGCGGTCTATTCCACGATGTACGTGCGCGACCACCAGCGCCCGGCGTTCCACAAAGCGCTCGGCGTGGACCCGGACTGGTATGCTCATGAGGTCTTTACCAAAACCAGCAAACTTACTGAGCAGATCTTTCCGATCACGCTCGATATCGAGCACCCGCGCTGGCAGCGGCAGCTTGAGAAGATGCAAAAGGCCAATGCGGATCTGGCGGTTGCCACGAAAGAAGGCAGGTTCTTTGCGAAGCTGGGCGCGCAGGCCCGTGCGGTCAGTGCCTTTGTGGCGCTGATCACCATCCCGGCGAAAAAGCATGCCGTGCCGGCAGTGACGCGCCTCGAGCCGGCATATTGAGACAGCAGCCTGGCATAAGGGCTGTCTGCGCCACCAAAGACGGGCGCCCGGGCCATACGAGGCTCCGGGCGCCCGGTCTCCCCGTGGGGAGACATGCCGCGTGACGTACTGGACCCCTGCCCTCTTTGCCCTTTTCGCCTGGTGGTTCTCTACCGGTGCGATCCTGTGGGTGGTGAAATCGGCAGATCAGGGGGGCCTGCGCGCCCGCAGGCGTGCGGTGCTCTGCGGTCTGCCGTTTCTGGGCTTCGGGATCGCGGGCTTCTGGGTCACGCTCTTCACCAATGACGCGCTCAGCGTCACGGTTGCCTTTGCCTCGGCGCTTGCGATCTGGGGCTGGATAGAGCTTGCCTTTCTCACCGGCATTATCACCGGGCCGAACCGCAACCCCCTGCCCGACCATGTGCCGGAATGGGAGCGGTTCATCCGCGCCTGGGGCACGCTGGCCTATCACGAGATGCTGCTGGTCGCCACGCTCATCACCATGTTTCTGGTCGGCTGGGACCACGTAAACCCCTTTGGCATGTGGACCTTTGCGGTGCTCTTTTTCGCCCGTATCTCGGCCAAGCTGAACCTTTTTCTCGGCGTGCCCAAGATTAACGTTGAATTCCTGCCGCAGACGCTTGCGCATCTGCCGAGCCACTTCCGGCACCGCGCAATGAACTGGCTCTTTCCGGTCTCCGTGACGGCGCTGACCTTTGCCGTCGCCTGCTGGCTTGAGCGGATCGCGGCGACCTCGACGCCCGGCGCCTCGGCAGGCTTTGTTCTGCTGACCGCAATCACCGCGCTGGCGCTTTTTGAGCACTGGATGATGGTGCTGCCGCTGCCGGACGAAAAACTCTGGCGCTGGATGATCCCGGCGCCCAAACCAGACTTCACACCAAAAAACGACATAACACCTGCAGGGAAAACAGAAGGGGGACATCATGGACTTTGATGCACTGTTCCAGTCACAACTCAATGCGCTCAAAGAGGATGGCAACTACCGCATCTTCGCCGAGCTGGAACGCAAAGCGGGCGCCTTTCCGCGCGCGAAATGCCATGACGACGACAGTCCCGACCAGGTGACCGTCTGGTGCTCAAACGATTACCTCGGCATGGGCCAGAACCCTGAAGTTCTGCAATCGATGAAAGACGCGATCGACCGCTATGGTTCCGGCGCCGGCGGCACGCGCAACATCTCGGGCACCAATCATGCCCACAAACAGCTTGAAGCCGAGCTTGCGGATCTGCACAGCAAGGACGACGCACTGCTGTTCACCTCCGGATATGTCTCCAACTGGGCGGCTCTGAGCACCCTGGGCGCACGGATCCCTGACTGTGTGATCCTCTCTGATGAGCTCAACCACGCCTCGATGATCGAAGGCATCCGCCATTCGCGCGCCAATAAAGTGCTCTGGCGCCACAACGATCCCGAAGATCTCGACCGCAAGCTCTCCGCGCTGCCCGCGAATGCCCCCAAGATCGTGGCCTTTGAAAGCGTCTACTCCATGGACGGCGATATCTGCCCGATGCAGGAGATCGTCGAGGTCGCCGAAAAGCACGGCGCTATGACTTATCTGGATGAGGTACATGCGGTCGGTCTTTACGGCCCCCGCGGCGGCGGTATTTCCGAGCGCGAGGGTCTTGCCGACCGCATCACCCTTATTGAGGGCACCCTGGGCAAGGCCTATGGCGTCGTAGGAGGCTATATCACGGGCTCTGAGGCGCTTTGTGACTTTATCCGGTCCTTCTCGTCGGGTTTCATCTTCACGACCGCCCTGCCCCCTGCTGTGGCCGCAGCCGCGCAGACCTCGATCAGGCATCTCAAGGAAAGCGATACAGAACGCAGGCTGCAGCGCGAGCGCGTCGCCTATCTGCGCAAACGGCTCGACATGGAGGGGATCCCGCATATGGACAACCCCAGCCACATCATCCCGGTGATGATCAAAGACCCCGTCAAATGCCGCATGATCGCCGATTATCTGATGCAGCAGTACGGGATTTACGTGCAGCCGATCAACTATCCCACTGTGCCGAAAGGCACGGAGCGGCTGCGCTTTACGCCCGGGCCGCTGCACAGCATCGACGATATTGAACATCTGGTTCTGGCGCTCAAAGAGCTCTGGAAACAATGCGCGATTTCGCACGCAGTTGCCTGAATTCGCGGCAATGTGACTGTTGACTCTCTGCGTTATCTCCTACGTTGTTAGGCAGCAACTTAGGAGATAACGATGAAACGCACATTTGCCGCACTGATTGCACTGAGCTTTGCCGCACCCGCCTTTGCAGAAGGCGACGCGGAAGCCGGCGAAAAAGAATTCAACAAATGCAAAGCCTGCCACATGATCGTGTCAGACGACGGCACCGAGATCGTAAAGGGTGGCAAAACAGGCCCGAACCTTTATGGAATCATCGGCCGCCAGGCGGGCTCTGTCGAGGATTTCCGCTATGGTGACGACCTTGTCAAAGCCGGCGAAGAGGGCCTCGTGTGGGATGCCGCACAGCTGACCGAATACGTCACAGACCCCCGCGCCTTCCTGCGTGAGTATCTCGACGATTCCAAAGCCAAGTCCAAAATGGCCTTCAAGCTGAAAAAAGGTGGCGAAGATGTCGCGGCCTATCTCGCGTCGGTGGCCCCTGCCGAGAGCTGATCACATCTCAGTCTGAGACACTGAACCGCTGCCCTTCGGGGCGGCGGTTTTTTCTTGCGGCGTGCCCCCCCATAACTGCCTGCACTCCCGGATGATCACTGCCGGCAGCCGTCTGCTTCTGAGCGTTCAGGAGCGCCTGTTCTGTCGCAAACCGCAGGTTATGCGGCGCTGCAGCATGAGCAAAACTTCATATTGTCCGCGACTGTAAACCAGCAGTATCTGCTGGCAGCACGGAGCGGATGAGAACATGATCAGAGTGATTTCCGGCGTCTGGGCTCTGTTGCTTGGTATCCTGCTGATCATGCTGGGCAATGGCATGCATTTCACGCTCATCGGCCTGCGCGGAGGGATCGAAGGGTTCTCATCGACAGAGCTGGCCGTGGTTACTTCCGGCTATTTCCTCGGCTTCCTGTCCGGCGCGCGCCTGACGCCGCTGATGATCCAGAGGGTCGGTCACGTGCGGGTCTTTGCGGCCCTCGGCAGCTTTATGTCAGCAGCGCTGATCGCTCTACCGCTGCTTACTGAACCCTGGGCCTGGACCGTTTTGCGGGTGCTCATCGGGTTCTGCATGTCAGGCATCTACGTAGCGGCTGAAAGCTGGCTGAACGCGGCCGCCACCAATGACACACGCGGCAAAGTGCTCTCGGCCTATATGATCGCGCAGACGCTTGGCATCATCGCGGCCCAGGGGCTGCTGACACTGGGCGATGCGGCAACCTCGGTCCTGTTCATCTGCGCCTCAATCCTCGTGTCGGTTTCTTTCGCGCCTATCCTTTTGTCCGCAACACCGGTCCCGACGGTCGAGGTTGCGCGTCCTATGCCGCTGCGCGAGCTGTTCCGGGGCTCGCCGCTGGGAACCGTAGGCATTTTTCTTCTGGGCAGTATCTACGCCACGCAATCGGGCATGGGGGCGGTTTTCGGCACGCAGATCGGGCTGACCACCACCCAGATTGCGTCTTTTGTCGCGATGCTTTTTGCCGGCGCCCTCGTGATGCAGTACCCGATCGGGTGGCTGTCTGACCGGATGGACCGGCGAACGCTGATCCTGGGGCTTTCGGTGCTGGGGGCAGCCTCCTGTATCCTGGGATGGGTCTCCGGTGGAGGGCGCTGGCCACTGATGGCGGCGGCCTTCTTTGCAGGCGGTGTAACCACCCCGCTTTATGCGCTGCTCCTTGCGTACACCAACGACGCGCTCCCTACAGCAGATATGCCGGCGGCATCGGGCGGGCTTGTCTTTACCTTCGGACTTGGCGCCATCGCAGGGCCAATGGTCACGGGCTGGGCCATGCAGAGCCTGAACCCCCATGCCTTCTGGCTGGTACTCTGCGTGACCTTTGTCTGTATCGCCCTCTATGCACTCTACCGCATGACACAGCGCGCTGTGGTTCCCGGCGAGGAAACGGACAGCTACCTGAATGTGTTGCCTACCGCTTCCGCTGTGGCTGTCACTGCAGCAGGTGACTGGGCCGCTGAAAACGCCGAGGCCGAGAGCAGCGCCGACCCTGCATAGTGATGCCTGACCGTATCCGGGTCCGGCCCGCTCACCGCGCTGCAGGAAAGGGTCATGTCACAATCCGCACCTCGGCCACATCCGCATCCACCTCACGACAGGCTGCGAGCACACGGCCCGCCAGATGCGTCTGCACATAGGCTGCATGAAACCGTGACGGAGCGCGCAGGGTAAGCCGCCCCCCTGCCCTCCCGGCACGCTCCAGCGCCGCCAGCCATGAGGCATATGTTCCGGTGTCTTCTGCATGTAGCACGGCCTGCGCCAGTGCCCATTCCGTTCCGTGTGTCAGATCAGGGGCCGGCACCGTGCCACGGACCGGCAGGGGCACAACCTTTTCCACGTCCCCGCCTGCCATGCGAAGCTCGAAATCAGGCCCTACACAGGGCCATTGAGCGTTTGTGTCCGCGAGGATCCGGTCGATGCCCAGCCGGTATTCCGTGACCCGTCCGCGCGCGCCCTGCCGCTTCACTGTAAGCCAGGCGCGCGCGCGCAGGAGCGCCATCTCGCGTTTTACGGTGCGCTCATCCACGGACCACAGCCGCGCAATCTCGCGCTGGCCCACTGCAAGCTCATCGCGGGACCAGTTGTATCTTGCGGTGATCAGGGTCATCAGCCTCAGCACGCGGCGCTGATCATGCTTACCCTGCGCCAGCCCAAAAGCGCCCAGAGCGGTCAGCAGATCGTATTTGCGTGCAGATGCTCCACGGCCCACAGGTTTGGTGGAAAACATTCTCTGCCCTTGATGATATGTTGCACAGACCCTGTGCCAGGCTGTGCTGCCTCAGATG
>NZ_JAHEHZ010000247.1 GCF_024639605.1 Roseobacter sp.
AGCGCGGTGACAATGGCGTTAAAAAGCAGGCTGGTGCTAACCGGCCCAAACCAGGGAATGACCAGCCCCAGCAATGTGAGTGGCAGAAGGCCAATGGGGACACCAATGCCTTTGCGGGAGTAGAGCAGCCCATCGAGGCCGTAAGTACCTTGCTGCAAATCCATCCAGCGAATTTGCTCAATGTCCAGCGCGGCGCGTCGAACCAGGCTTTCTGCGGTGGCAAACATTGCCAGGCCATCGCTGGAGTTGATGCGGGGGGTGTAGGTAAGCAGGTAAACCGAAAAGAGGAAAAGGAACAGGAACAAGGCAATTACGAGAACGAGATTATTTTTTTTGTGCTGTTTCTGGCTATTAACCGACATTACAATCCGTTAAGAAGATTGGAGACTGCTAATTTTGGTTCAAATGAATTACGTGTGGTTTGATAACTGCAGTTCAAAATCAGGCTTGTTTTGCTGAATTTGATTTAGAACTATGTTGATAGTGTGCAGCGAGAGCAGGATTATTTCAAGGTGGCTGTCGCCAGATTCCAATAAATCAGCGGCTGGCTGGCCCGATGAGGAGGATATGATGGAACAGATACTTTCAGGAAAAACCGCGCTCGTCACCGCCGCAGGGCAGGGGATCGGGCGCGCGTCGGCCGAAGCGCTGGCCAGACGCGGAGCAAAGGTAATCGCCACAGATATCGACAGGGCGGCGGTTGACGATCTGGCCGCCCAGACAGCCGGTATTTCGGCGCATGAGCTGAACGTTCTTGACGTGCGCGCGATTGCAGCTCTGACGGGTGAGACAGGGCCGTTTCAGATCCTCGTGAACTGCGCGGGATGGGTGCACAGCGGCACGATCCTTGATTGTGATGACGATGCCTGGGACAGGTCCTTTGATCTGAATGCAAAGGCTGTGTTTCATGTGACTAAAGCGGTCCTGCCGGGCATGCGCGGGGCAGGCGGAGGGTCGGTCATCAATATCGCGTCGGTGGTTTCAAGTCTGAAGGGGGCCCCCAACCGCTTTGCCTATGGCGCGTCGAAAGCGGCAATAATTGGCCTGACCAAGGCCATCGCCGCCGATTTCGTGCAGGAGGGCATCCGCTGCAACGCGATCTGCCCCGGGACGGTTGAAAGCCCATCTCTCAAAGAGCGCCTGGCCTCCACCGGTGATTTCGAGGCCGCGCATAAGGCTTTTACCGCACGCCAGCCGATGGGCCGTTTCGGCACACCTGAAGAAATTGCGGAAATGGTGGCGTATCTCGCGGGGGATCTCTCGGCCTTTACCACCGGTCAGACCTTTGCCATCGACGGCGGCTGGTCGATCTGATGGGTCTCGACCGCGCGGCATCCATCGAAGACCTGCGTCTGCGCGCCCGGCGCCGGATCCCCCGGTTCGCCTTTGATCTGGTTGATGGCGGTGCGGAATCCGAACACAATCTGAGACGCAACAGCGCGGCCTTTGAGGAAATTTCGCTGACGCCCAGATATATGAGAGACGTGGCCCGGATCGACACCCGGGCCGGTCTCTTCGGCCAGACGTTTGATCTGCCGTTCGGCATGGCGCCGATCGGGATGCTGAATGCCTTCTGGCCGGACGCCGATCTGATCCTGGCCCGGCTCTGTAAACGCGAAAACATCCCCTATGTGGCAAGCTCTGCGGCCTCGACAACGCTTGAGCGTCTGGCTGAGGCTGCGGAGGGAAACGGCTGGTTTCAGCTTTATGTCTCCGGCGATGAGGCGGTCACAGAAAGTCTCGTCGCGCGGGCTGAGGCGGCGCAGTACCCTGTGATGATGGTCACCGCGGACGTGCCGGCCGCCGGCAAGCGGGACCGCGACATCCGCAACCAGCTGAGCGTGCCGTTCCGGTTCACGCCGGAAGTGCTGGTGCAACTGGCGCTCAATCCGGTCTGGTCCCTGGCCAGCCTGCAGCACGGCAAGCCCAACATCGCCAACTATGCGGATCTGCTGCAAAGCGCGACCTCTTATGCGGATGTGCAGAAAACGCTGATCACGCCCGGTTTTACCTGGGAGCATCTCGAACGTCTGAGAGACCGCTGGAAAGGCAGGCTGCTGGTCAAGGGTATTCTGCACGCGGATGACGCCGTCAGATGTGCTGACATCGGGTGTGACGGCATCGTCGTGTCCAATCATGGCGGCCGGCAGGTGGCCTTTGGTCCGGCGACGGTTGATGTGCTGCCGGACATTGCCGCGGCCCTTGACGGTCGCATCAGGATAATTCTCGACAGCGGTATCCGCCGGGGTGCGGATTTCATGCGCGCAAAGGCGCTCGGGGCGGATTTTGCCTTCAGCGGACGGGCTCTTGCCTACGGCGTGGGGGCCGGCGGTGCGGCAGGCGCACAGCGGGCAATGGATATCCTGAAGCTGGAACTGGTGCGCGCCATGGGTCAGCTCGGGGCAACCTCGTTTGACGCAATCGACGCCGCCGCGCGCACGCCGCCGACCACCTGACGCGGGCCGGACCCGCCGGGGGTCACCGGGACCAGAACCCGGTGTCTGATCAGCGAGGTCAGCACAGCGTGCCGCGCCAACACCGGTCCGGCAGCGATCCGGGTGTCACGTTATTTAACATAAAACGCATTATCAACTTGTGAACGCTGCGCGTATTCGGGCGTTGGTTGATACGCCGGCGGCTGATCTCGAACATCTGTCATGCGGTGGCTGCAGAACAACTATGCGCTAATGGCGGTGGTTCCGGAACGACTTCGGGCATAGGTGCGGGATAATGCAATCACAGCAATATGGGATCAGGACAATGACAAAACTTGCAAAAGACGCATCCGGCATCGCGGCAGTGGTAATCGCAACCGCTTTGTTTATCAGCCTGCATTCATGGATGTTCGTCCTGTAATTCAGCCGTCTGGAGCATCCCCTGCGCGGGGACTGCCGGCCTGAGAGATACAAGAGACGATCCGTTCGGAAATAACCAGGAAACGGAAAAGGCGCTCAGATACTGAGCGCCTTTTCCAGTTTTATTCAGCCCGCCTTATTTGCCGAGCAGAAGATCGGGCAGCCAGAGCGCAAGCTCCGGCACAAACGTCGTCAGCATCAGCGTCGGCAGCCAGGCGAAAATGATGAACACCAGCGTCGGCCACAGCATACGTGACACAGGCACTTCACAGATCTGAGCACCCAGATACAGCAAAGGCGCCGTCGGAGGCGTGATGTTTGCCA
>NZ_JAHEHZ010000248.1 GCF_024639605.1 Roseobacter sp.
ACATTTTCCATGGCATTGCTGCAGGCCAATGTCGCACCCGCCTACACGCCCGGCAATAACCTTTTCACCCTGTTTGCCCTGTTCTTTCCGGCAGTCACGGGTTTTATGGCGGGCGCCAATCTCTCGGGGGATCTCAAGGATCCCGGCCGCGCCATTCCCAGCGGAACCCTGCTCGCCATCCTTGCCACCGCCATCATCTATGTGGCCGTCGCCGTCGCCCTGGCGGGATCACAGACCCGGAACCTGCTGCTGCAGGACACTTTCATCATGGGTACGGCCTCACACTGGCCGGCACTGATTGCCGCCGGAATCCTGGCAGCCGCCCTCTCCTCAGCTCTCAGTTCGATGATGGGTGCGCCGCGAGTCCTGCACGCGCTGTCCCGCGACAACGTCTTCAATCCCCTGCAGTTTTTCGGCCGCGCCACAGGCAGGGACCACGAACCCAGGCGTGCGATCATCCTGACATTCGCCATATCGCAATGCAGTATCCTGCTGGGCGACCTGAACGCCATCGCCCCGCTCATCACCATGTTTTTCATGATTACCTATGGCGCCATCAACCTGTCATGTTTCTACGAGTCAATAACGCGCAACCCGAGTTATCGCCCGGTGTTTCCACTGAGCCACTGGAGCATCGGGTTGCTGGGTGCGACCGCCTGTCTGGCCGCCATGTTTCTGATGGCACCGCTGTGGGCGTTGGCGGCGATCGCACTCATTGCCCTGTTGATGTCACAGATAAAACGCTATGAAATCCAGTCTCACTGGGGGGACGTGCAATGGGGCAACGCCTATGAGCGGACGCGCAGGGCTTTGCTCAGCCTGGAGGAGGAGAAGTACCACCCGAAAAGCTGGCGGCCCTCGATTCTGGCCGTGAGAATCGGCCGCTGGACAGACCACCACCGCACCGCAGAGTATGCCTCCTGGCTGCAGGGCGGCCGTGGTATCGTCACGCTGGCACAGGTGGTGCCCGGCGAAATAGAGAACCGCATGCAGCGCCGCAACGAAGAACTCGCTATCGGTCGCCAGTTCGTGCAGGAAGAGGACCTGGATGTCTTCTACGCGGTCATCGTCGAAAACCGGCTGGTCGACGGACTGCAGGCGCTGCTCCAGAGCTACGGCATAGGTAACGTGCGCCCCAATACCGTTTTATTCGAATGGGAAGAGGACCCGCTGCACGCCGCCACGCTGGCCTCCCTGGTGGAGACCGCCAGGGCATTCGAGTGCAGCGCGGTGGCCGTGCATACTGATGTCTCGGTGCCCCGCTGGAAGGCCACTACCGGAACCATAGACGTCTGGTGGAACAGCCGGAAGAACGGGGCACTGATGCTGATTTTTGCGCATCTTCTTACCCATGCCCATTCATGGCGAAACCACCCGATCCGGTTACTGCACGTGGTCGGGCCGGAAGAAAACAGCGGGGAGATGCTGGCTGCCCTGCGGGAATTACTGCTGACCGCGAGAATCAAGGCAGAGCCGCAGATCATAACCTCCGGGGATGTGAGATCCGCAATTTCTGACCACTCGCGCGATGCAGCACTCGTCATACTGGGCATGGATCCCCCGGAAGAGGTAACCGATGAAGTCTGGCATGAAGACCTGCAGGACCTCGTCCGGGGTCTGGGTGACCTGGTCCTGGTATCGAATGCGGGTAATGTCAGGCTTGGCGACTGAGACCAGGGCCCGCTCCCGGTATCCGAGTCGGCCCTAGGTGTCAGCAATCAGCGGCTGACCCGCACGCTGATACCATAGTTGCAGGCTGTCCCATATCTCCTCGGCCGTCTCCGCGTACCAGAACAGGTCCCGATCCTCCGCATCGATGACGCCCTCCTCCACCAGGAAATCCACGTCGAAGGCCCTGCGCCAGAATTCTTCACCTACCAGCACAACCGGAAGGGGCTTGATCTTGCGGGTCTGCACCAATGTCAGGGTTTCGAAGAGTTCATCGAACGTACCAAAGCCGCCCGGGAATGCCACGAGCGCCCGCGCGCGCAACATGAAGTGCATCTTGCGCATGGCAAAATAGTGAAACTGGAAGCACAGATCCGGTGTCAGGTAGGGATTGGGAAACTGCTCATGTGGCAGTGAAATGTTCAGGCCCACCGTGTCCGCGCCGACATCACTGGCACCACGGTTCGCGGCCTCCATCATCCCCGGCCCGCCTCCGGTCATGACCACGAGCCTGGAGTCCTCTACCCCGCTGCCGGCGCGGGCGACCAGTTGTGCGAACTCCCTGGCGATATCATAGAAGCGACTGTTGGCCTCGATGCGCCTGGCAATGGCCAGTTCCTGTTCCAGCTCTGCGTCTCCGGGACAGTTTCCTACCGCTGCTTCCAGCTCGGATACCCTTTTCTTTGCCACTTTGGGCTCGACGATGCGCGTACTGCCGAAGACGACAATGGCGTGTTTTATTCCATGCCGGCGCATCAACCGTTCGGGCTTGAGGTAATCGAGCTGCAGTCTGACGGTTCTGGCATCACCGCTGCTCAGGAAACTGACATCCTCGATAGCGGGCAGGTAAGAGGGGCTTTCCATGATTGCACTGATGCGCTCCTCGCAGGAGACATCATCCGAGGACGGTTTCGGGACCTCCCAGGGAAGCCTGGTCCTGCGGTGAGTCGGATGGGCCGGTTCCGGGACTGTCAGTTTCTTTTTCTTGTCATTCAAGGTTTCTTATCCTCCATAACGGCAGCCAAAATTGTACACTGACCGCGGCTCAGATGCGCTGCCCCCTTCGCTCCGGTACGGGCAAGCATCGAGGGTCAGGGACGGGTTGGCGTGACGACCGCCTTATGCGGTGCGCTCCGGGCACTTCACCAACGTCACTGCGGGAGATTACACGGCACCATGGGACACAAAGGCAGGCTGGGTCTGGTACGCCATGGCCAGACCAGCGCCAACATCGAGCATGTATGGCACGGTCGGACCGATACGGAATTGACCGAACTGGGTCACCAGCAGGCGGCGAAGCTGGGACGACATTTTCATCATTACATGCAGCCGGAGGTGATCTATGCCAGCCCACTGCAGCGGGCCAGGCTGACCGCCCAGGCCATCGCCGACAGGTTCGACTTGCCCGTGCACCTGGACCCGCGCTTAATGGAGTTCGATCTCGGGGATTGGGAGGGCGTTACGTTCGAATCTCT
>NZ_JAHEHZ010000249.1 GCF_024639605.1 Roseobacter sp.
AGTTGACTGGGTATTTCAAATCCTGCGGGTTTGCCGCGCCCGTGTCCGGGGCTCCGCCCGTTCAGCCCTGAGACTGTCCACTGGACAGTTTCCAAGCCGGGCTTCACCCACCCCTCGGTTCTGGCACGTGCATGCAACGCATCTGCGGAGTCGGCGCGGTGCTTCGTTCATACGTTACCGCCCGCAACCCCGGCGAATGCCCTGTAAAATCCGGTAGCGCCAGGCCCCCCCAAGGCCTCAAATCACCTGTCTGCCTGCAGTGGTTATACGTCTGAAAGCCCTCCCGCGAATTTGATCCAGCGTAGAGTGAGGGTTGTCAGTGCGGCCACGCCCCGAGAAGAAATTCCACCTGTCCACAGGAATTCCGCAGCGCAGCAAGCGGGCCGGGACAAAGGATATTTCTCTCTTATCCCCCGCTTATCCACATCAGGAAACCACAATTAAATCAACATCTTATCCACAAGAAATTTCGCCGAACCCGCATTTTTCTGTTGCGCGACTCGCAGACAAATCACAATCTGATCTCACCGCAACGGAGTTCACTGAACAAAGGAGCGGACGCAAAGGCCCCTCCGGGCGGACGCGGTGCAGAACAGGGCCTTCGGGTTCAGGTCGGCAGCGGGAAAACCAGGAGGAAGCAGGTCGGATCGTGTGAGCCCGAAAGGGCTGTGACGAAAGGGCGGCAGGCGCCGGCGCAGGTCGAAACGGTTGGAACCGCAAGGGGACATCCGGGAAGGCGGCACCGGGAGGGTCAGAGCGGGGAGTGGCAGGTCGCAAGGCAGGCTGCTTCGGCGAGGGGCGGTAACGCCCGGAGCAATGTGGGCCACAGTTCGCCCTCTGGGGGGATGACGGGTTCAAGAAGGCGTCAGGATGTGCTCACGCACGGATCCGGATTTCGGTCCGATCCCCTGGCGCCTTTCGCACGTCCGGCCATAGCGTTCTGCACCGGTCCTGCCTGCGCCGCCGGGCCGGTGCTCCCCACCATTCTGACTGATCCAAATCAAAGCAGATGGCGCTGCATCCTGCGATACTTTCTCACAGAAAAGAGGAGGCTGAAGTGGATACAGAGGTAAGGAAATCGACGTTGCTCGCCCGCCGTCGCGAACTGGTTGGTCATCTGCAGAAAGTGGAGCATGCTCTCGACGAGACACCGACGCGCGATCTTGAGGATTTTTCGACGGAGCGGCAGGGGGATGAGGTGCTGGAAGCGCTGGGTCAGAATGAACTGCAGCAGGTCCGGCGCATCGATGCCGCCCTCAGGCGCGTGGAGGACGGCTCTTACGGTATCTGTCTGAAATGCGGAGAGGAAATTTCCGAAGCGCGACTTGATGCTGTCCCCGAAACCGCGCTGTGCAGAACCTGTGCGGCACAGATCGACGGCAGTTAAAACGAGCGAAACCGGCCCTGAATGTGCCGGTTTCCCATATGTCGTAATACACAGCGGTTCACCCCGCGCAGACCGCGGGGTGCATGTGCAGATCAGATCGCCTGGTCGAGCGCCTCGCCCGCGTTCTGAACATCGCGGCCCACGCCTTTGGTCGTCTCGCAGGCGGCCAGCGCCAGTACAGCGGTCATAAGAATGGCAAGTCTCAGCATCGTCAGATCCTTCTGATTAGTGTGTCCTGAGACATAGACTAACTGCTTTTGCGGCGAGGTCCACGCAAAAAATTTCCTGGCGAAACCAGCCAGCGAGCAGCGTCTTTGCGCCCTGCCGGAATTCCGGAAGTTCCATCGGGGACCTGGCCCGGAACAAGGCAGGTCCGCCACCGCGTTTCGCGGCCAGCCGTGGCCTGCAGTCTGTGTCCGCTGGTCTGTCAGACAGAAAAAAAGCGGTGATAAACACCGCTTTTTGTCCTTGGAAAAAGGGGTCAGCTTATACCGCTTCGTCCAGTGCCTGGCCTGCATTCTGCACGTCACGGCCGACGCCTTTGGTGGTCTCGCAGGCAGCAAGTGCGGTGATGACGGCAAAGAGAACTACGATTCTGGTCATGATATTTTCCTTTTGATGTACCCGCCGGACAAACGCCTGCCTGCCGTTCTGGTTCCGTACACCATGTGTTTTATGACGCACGGTAGAACAGATACCGTTCCGGATCGATGGTATCGGGCCCGGAAATCTGTTCGATCCCCACAAGGGGCTGCTGGCTGACGACCAGCCCGCCCGGCACCATAAGCGGTACGATCAGCGGCGAAAGTTTAGCGCCCTCGGCCACATCACGCGCCTTGTCACCATAGCCGAAATCGTAATGCGCCAGCGCCATCACCGCACCTTCCGCTGCGAGGGCTGCCAGCATATCTTCGGCTTCTCCCTGCATGAAATCCGCTGCTGGCGGGATACAGGACGGATGCGGCTGCAGCACACGGTCGATCACACGGATGCGGCGCCCGGGCAGGTTTTCACGCAGATGATCATAGGTACGACCGTTGCCCAGACCAAGTTCAAGCACATCGCCGGCAAGTCCGGTGATCTGTTCTGCAGCCCAGTTCAGCCCGTCAATCTGTGCCGTCAGCCGGCGGCGCATGGAATCAAGTCGGCTCATGGTCCGGTCTCCGTCAGTCGGGTGATGGATACCGGTTCAGCACCGCCTGCCAGCATCTCGCTCAGAAACGTTTCGGTGAAGTGCCAGACATCTTCGGTATGCACAAGATGGTGAGTCAGCAGGCCGAGCGGTTCGGTGCCATCCTCCCTGCCGGCCCGCCGCGCCCTGAGCCTGTCAACCGCGCCGGCAATAATCTGCGCGGGCATGACCAGCCCGCGCGTGCCCCGCCAGTCGATCGGATCGATATGAGTGTTGATGCGGAGCAGCCCGGGGGCAGCCATCGGAGTTTGTCTGGCCATGAAGGTTGAGAGGGCGCGAAACCCTGAGCCCGTCAGCGCACCGGTAAAACTGTCATCAAACCGGTTCCAGGGAGGCACGAAGACGCGCAGCATATGCGGGCCGAACAGGCGCTCAAGCCGGCCGATCGCTGTGGCGATTTCCGCCGCACCGTCGGGTCTTGGGTGGCCGAACTCGGCTTTTTTGGCACCCTCAGGGGCGTGGTTCTCATGCGCCCAGCCATGCACCAGCGCGATCAGCCCGTTTTTGGCGCGCAGGTAGTCGCCGAGCGCCGGCTCTGCATGCGCCG
>NZ_JAHEHZ010000125.1 GCF_024639605.1 Roseobacter sp.
TGAAACCGAGCACCTGTGCGTCGCGAGAGCGCCATGATCAGCTGCCCTCAGAACCCGGGGGGCGCACCGCAGGGCGCGGGCGGCGCGGTCTGATCGCATCCGTCAATTTTGAGATGTCCATACGCAGCTCGGACATGCTTTCCTGACGACCGGCGGAGATTTCTTCGAGAATGCGCAGCATCTGCACGTCGATCGACCGAAGGCGCATCCGGCTTTCAGCGTCGATACCATCGCCGCCCTGCCCCTGCGCCTCAATGAGCGCAATGAGCCGTTCCTGCCCGGCGGCCACGCGTTCCAGCGCTGTTACGGATTCGTCAGGGCTGGCAATCTGCTGACCGAGTTTCTCAATTGATCCGACAACGGCATTCATCTGGTCATCGACCGCCATGCTGCGCTGGTCAGCATGCAAAAACATCTGCTGCAGCGCGTCCATCTGGTTGGCCATATGATCGACCACACTGGCCATTACATGCTGATCGCCACCGCCCTCATCGCCGGAGGAAAATCCGACGCGGGTGATGCTGCTCAGCCACTCTTCAAGTTCGCGGTAAAACCGGTTCTGCCCGTGGCCGGCGAAAAGCTCCAGCAGCCCCACGATCAGCGATCCCGCGAGACCGAGCAAGGATGAGGCAAAGGCCACGCCCATGCCGCCCAGCTGAACCTGCAGGCCGCTCATCAGCCGGTTGAAGACCTCGACACCGCCTTCGCCTTCTTCGGGAGCGAGACTGCTGATGGTATCTACGATGGCCGGCACGGTGGTCGCGAGCCCGTAAAATGTCCCCAGAAGGCCGAGGAAAATCAGCATACTGACAATGTAGCGCGTGATTTCGCGGACTTCTTCGATCCGGGTCGCCACGGATTCGAGAATGGATCGCGTTGAGGTGGCACTGACCTGCATGCGCGCACCGCGCTGGCGCAGCAGCGAGGCCAGCGGCGCCAGAAGCTGCGGCGGCCTGATGCTGGCATCCAGAGTGTCCGTGGCGAAGCGTTCGATCCAGCGCACCGACCCGATCAGCTGTGTGACCTGGTAGAAACAGGCCACCACGCCGATCACAAAAACAAAGATGATAAAGCCGTTCAGGTAGGGGTTTGCCTCAAACACAGGCAGGACGCTCGGCAACGCCAGAAAGATGCCGAAGGCGGACAGCGCCAGGACGATCAGCATCAGCGAAATCTGACGCACAGGTTGCGAAAAGACGGGTCTTACTTCGGGGTCCGGCAACGCCATGCGTTCCTGCTCCTGACCTTTATTGTTCTGCTCTTGCGGCAGCTTACACCGAAAACATCAGCAAGCGCCAAGAAATTATGCCCGCAATGCGCGGACACGGTGGCTCAACCATTCCAGATCGGGGTCATGCAGGCCGATTTCGCTCAGATGGCGGGCAGTGTTGTAGAGATATTCATCATTGGGGCCCATCCCACCGCGCGCCCGCGCGATGATCTGCGCCTGCTCTTCCAGCGGCATGCCCCCGCAGTACTGCACATGTCCCGGGTTGATGACATAGACCAGCGCCGTGACGCGACGCCCGTCGTGCAGGTCAATGGCGAGGTCGCGCTCCATATAGGCCGAGGAGATCAGTTCACGCTCGCGCAGATAGGCCAGCGTTGTTTTTTCGCGGCCGGCGGCAACTGCCAGCGCGACCCCTTCGCAGGCATGCGCGGGGTCCTCATCGAGCGCCAGCACAAGGCCCGGGTCCTCTTCGGTGCCACGGTGATGGATGGAATGCATGCAGAATGACCGCGCATACCCGGGCAGTGTCGCCACCACCTGCTCGGCCACCTCAAATCCCGGATTCCACAAGAGACTGCCGTATCCGAATACCCACATTGTCATCGTGCTGGTTCTCCTCACTCGCTATGCGTAAACCTCAAATCGACGGTAAGGAAAAGGGGGTCGTCATGCGTCGTGTGTTGTGGCTGGCTGTTCTGGTTGTTGTGTTCTGGTCCGGTTGGTGGGCCTTTGCGGCGCTGTCACTGCGCGCGGGCATCTCCGACTGGTTTGAGCTGCGCCGGGCGGAGGGTTGGCAGGCGGACTATGCCGCGATCAGAGTATCGGGTTATCCTTTCCGGATTGATCTGTCTCTCAGCGCGCCGGCACTGGCCGATCCCGCAACAGGCGTTGCTGTCGAAGCGAGTGTGCTGCGGCTGACCAGTCCTGCGTGGTGGCCGGGCGAGGCGGATGTGATCTTTCCTGACGACAGGATCCTCCTGGCCAGCCCGGAGGGACGGTCTGCGGTATTGCTGGAAGACGGGCGCGCCGCGCTTCGCCTGAAACCAGGCAGCGCCCTGGAGCTTCGCGCGGTGCGATTTGGCGCGTCCTCCTGGACGCTGGAGGACCCCGCCGGCACCGTGCTGACGGCCGGGGCCACGGAAATGTCGATGATGCAGGATGAGGCGGATCCGGCGCGCTACACGATGCGTCTGAACGCCACCGGGCTGACACCCGGCCCGGGCCCGCGCCAGCGGTTGCGGGTCCCGCAGGACTGGCCGGTGGCGTTTGACGCCTTGGGGGCACGTATGCAGGTGCAGTTTGACCGGCCGTGGGACCGGCGCGCGCTTGAAGAACGCAGACCGCAGCCTCAGCAGATCAATCTGAGCCGTGCAGAAATCCGCTGGGGAGAACTGTCGCTTATGGCCAGTGCCGATCTGGGCATCGACGCCTCCGGCATGCCCTGGGGCACGGTACCAGTGCAGGCGCGAAACTGGCGCTCGATGCTCGATCTCGCGGTATCTGCAGGCACGCTTTCAGCGGATTTCCGGCCTCAGGTGGAACGCGCGCTCAGCGCACTGGCTGCGGCCGGTGGCAACCCTGAAAGGTTCGAAGTCACACTGACGCTGGAAAAAGGCCAGGTGCGTGTGGGTTTCCTGCCACTGGGTCCGGCACCGCGCCTCATACTGCGCTAGCGGCAGTAGGAACCGCTGCGATGACGTGCCGTGTCGAAGTGAAAATGATCTTCATGGAACCGGTCTGACTGCGGACCAAGCACCGTGCCGAATATGCCGCAGGCATCCCGGTGCATTTCGCGCAGAGGACGGAAACCCTTTTTGGAGTTCCAGTCGCGTTTGACCGAAATAACCGATCCGTCACTCAACCGGAATTCGGAAATATCTATTGCGCGGCCTTTGCCGTGCTCTGAAATGCGCGCGCCGGGGCGGTTGTTGCGCGGACGGCAGGCGTAATGCCCGACGATGCGCAGGTTGACGAGATCCGCACCACCTTCGGCTGCGACACGCGGGATGGCGGAGACACTGACAAAGTGGCGCAGCGTGCGGGCCGTTGTACAGTCCATCACCGCGGCGGGGCTCAGCGAAACGCCCGAAACCGAGCGCACCCGGACCGCCGAGGCGATGCCGCACCCCTTCACGCCCGAGGCGACCCGTCCGACGCTTTCCCCGAGAATATCCGGGTCTTCGCAGATCGCGCCGCGCGCTTTAAGCCGGGCTTTTTCCGTCGCGCGCTGTTCGAATTTGCGCGGTCTGGCTTGTGGTCTGAGGCTGCTGTCATCCTGTGCCGTGGCGGTCGCCCGGTCCCGGTCCTGCGTCTCAGTGGGGGCTGCACTGTCGGCGCGGCGGCCCGGTACGCTTTTGGCGGGCGGAGCCGGGGCTGGTGCAGGTGTTGTCTCGGTTTCGGTCACGGAATTTGTGACAGGGCGCAGTTCCGGGCGCGGAGAGGTATCCGGACCGGCCTGCGCGATCCCCGCCACCAGGACTAGGCTGAGTACCAGCCTGATCACGGCTGGCGGGGGCCCGCGCGCCCGAAATCAGGTGCATCGGTGTCCTGCCCCGCCTCGATGATACCCCGGCGGATCGCCCGGGTGCGGGTAAAATAACTGTGCAGGTGTTCTCCGTCACCGGTGCGGATTGCGCGTTGCAGCGCAAACAGCTCTTCAGTAAACCGCCCGAGGATTTCCAGCGTGGCGTCTTTGTTGCTGAGAAAAACATCGCGCCACATCGTCGGATCGCTCGCGGCGATCCGGGTAAAGTCGCGAAAACCACCGGCGGAGTATTTGATTACCTCTGAATCAGTGACGCGACCCAGATCATCCGCCACACCGACCATCGTGTAGGCAATCAGGTGCGGCGCATGGCTCGTCACGGCAACGACGAGATCATGATGGTCCGCTTCCATTTCGCTGACGTTCGACCCCAGCGCCTCCCAGAAGCTGCGCAGCTTTGCGGTCGCTGCCGGATCACTGCCGTCCACAGGCACCAGCAGGCACCAGCGCCCGTCAAAAAGCTCGGCAAAACCGGATTCCGGACCCGAATGTTCAGTACCCGCGAGAGGATGGCCGGGAATGAAATGCACGGCTTCCGGCAGGTGCGGTGCCACGTTGTTAATGACATCGCGTTTCACCGACCCGACATCGGTCACCGTAGCGCCCGGTTTCAGGGAGGATGCAATCTGCTTTGCCACGGCACCCATTACTCCGACAGGCACACAGAGCACCACAAGGTCTGCGCCTTCTACCGCCTCTTCCGGGCTGTCGCAGACGCGGTCGCAGAGGCCGATGCGGCGGGCGGTAGCCCGTGTTTCAGCGCTGCGTGCGTATCCTGTCACCTCGCCGGCGAGGCCGCCGCGCTTCATAGCCCAGAACATCGACGAAGCGATGAGGCCAAGACCAATCAGAGCAACACGGTTGTAGATGACGCTCATGTCGCTCCCCTGAAAGCTGCCAGCGCATCCAGAACGCGGGTCATGTCTTCGGCACTGCCCACCGTAATACGCAGGGCCTGGGGAAAGCCATAGCCTTTGACGAGGCGTACGAGAATGCCGGCTTTCTTCAGGTGGGCATCGGCCGCACGCGCTTCGGCCTCATCCGCAAAGCGGGCCAGTACGAAATTGGCGTGGCTGTCGTCACATAAGATGCCGAGCTGGCGCAGCCCGCCGGTCAGCCGGACCCGCTGTTCAGCGTTCTCGCGCAGGCATTTTTCGACAAAGGCCCGGTCACGCATCGCGGCTTCTGCGCCGGCCAGAGAAACAGTTGAAAGGTTGAACGGTCCGCGCACCCGGTTAAGCGTATCGATCACATGCTGCGGCGCAAAAGCCCAGCCGACCCGCAGACCGCCCAGTCCGTAGAGCTTGGAAAAGGTCCGCGTCATCACCACGTTGTCGCGTGCGGCCACCAGACCGGCACCCCCGTCATAGCCCTCAAAAAACTCCGCGTAAGCGCCGTCGAGCACGAGAAGGCAGTCCGCAGGCACCGCGTCTGCGAGGCGCGCGAGCTGATCCGTGCCGAGCGCGGTGCCGGTTGGGTTGGCGGGGTTTGCGATGTAGATCAGGCGCGTGGCCGGTGTGATCGCAGCAATCAGCGCCCCGACATCCAGGCAGCGGTCGGATTCCGGTGCCACAACCGGTGTCGCCCCCGCCGAAAGCGCAAAGATGCGATACATTGAGAAGCCGTGCTCGGTATAGAGCACCTCATCGCCCGGGCCGGCATAGGCCATGGCCAGCAGGGTCAGCAACTCGTCCGAACCCACTCCGCAGATGATCTGTCCGGCGGGCAGACCATGCACATCAGAGATTGCATCGCGCAGGGACGCGTGGTCTGTCGTGGGGTAGCGGTGCATGGTCTGCGCCGCCGCGGCCACCGCCTGCACCGCCTCAGGACTGCACCCGAAAGGGTTCTCATTGGAGCTCAGTTTCAGCGGATCGGACTGACCGTCGATCTTTGATGCGCCGCCCTGATAAAGCGCGATATCCATGATGCCTGGCTGCGGCCGGATCGCTTTGGTCATGTCGTTATCTCCTGTCCGGTTCCGCGTTCAGCGGCACCGGACTGTCAGCTGGCCAGCACATTTCGAAAAAGCCAGGGGTCGGTTTCGTCAATATCCTCGGGGAAAAGCTCCCAGCGGTCCTGCAGCGGTGTCCAGTCGGTATAATGCGCCTCCACCGGGCCCAGATAGGGCTTCTGCACCTCGAGGCAGCGGGCGTGGTCCATCTCGTCGGTCTCGACGATGCCGGCATGGGGATTTTCCAGCGCCCAGACCATGCCGGCGAGCACGGCGGATGTGACCTGCAGGCCGGTGGCATTCTGATAGGGCGCCAGATCACGGGTTTCGGCATTCGACAGCCGCGAGCCGTACCACAAGGCGTTTTTCTCATGCCCGTAAAGCAGCACGCCAAGCTCATCAATGCCTTCGATGATCTCGTCTTCTTCCATGATGTGGTGCACGGCCTGCTGTTTGCCGGAGCCGAACATCTCATGAAGCGACAGCACCGCGTCATCGGACGGATGATAGGCATAGTGACAGGTCGGACGGAAATCCGGCGCATCTGCCGGACCGACGGTATAGTAATCAGAGATCGATACGGCTTCATTGTGGGTCACCAGAAAGCCGAACTGCGGGCCCGGTGTGGGGCACCAGGTGTGCACGCGGGTAATCGCCCCCGGACGCTCCAGCCAGATCGCGGACTGACAGCCGGTGTCATAGCTGTGTGCGTTCTCCGGCATCCATGTCTCATGCGTGCCCCAGCCAAGCTCGGCAGGCTGAAATCCTTCCGAGATAAAGCCCTCGACCGACCATGTGTTTACGAAAGTGCCGCGCGGGCGCGGAATGGCGCGTGCCTGGGTGTCACGTTCTGCAATATGCACGCCTTTGACGCCAAGGTCTTTCATCAGCGCGCCCCAGCCCGCCCGGTCCGCAGGTGGTGTCGCATCGCGACCCGTGTCACGCGCCAGTGTCAGCAGTGCTTCTTTCACAAACCAGCTGACCATGCCGGGGTTGGCTCCACAGCAGGAGACTGCCGTCGTCCCGCCGGGGCTGGCAGCTTTTTCATCGCGCACCTTCTGACGCAGCGCGTAATTCGTACGTTCGGCGTTTTCGGTCGTTTCAAAGTAGAAACCCTCCCAGGGCTCAACCACCGTATCGATGTAGAGCACACCCAGCTCGCGGCAGAACTTCATGATATCAAGGCTGGAGGTATCCACGCTGAGGTTCACACAGAACCCTTTGCCATCTTTAAATATCCCACCCAGCACCTCGCGGTAGTTTTCCCGGGTGATCTTTTCCTGCAGGTGGCGGATTTTTCGCTGACTTAGAAAGGTATGCATATCCGCGTTGGGTTCGATCACCACCATCTGATCGGCATCATAGTCGAAATGCCGCTCAATCAGCGGCAGCGTGCCACGACCGATCGACCCGAAGCCGATGATGACGACCGGACCGTCAATGCGGCCATAATTCGGATATGCAGTCATTTCAGATCTCCCGCGTGGCACCCTGCCAAAGCCCGGTTGATGCAACAGCATGTCCCTCGCGTCAATGGCCGGCAGATTGTCGACGCAACAACGCTGTGGCATCGTTCCGGGCATGAAAGACCGCTCAGCGCATCTTGAACGCCGCTATGCCTCAGCCGCGCCGGTCTGGTCGGATAAAATGCGATTGCCGGGCTATTTCAATGCTTATCTTGACTCTTTGTCGCATATGTCGCCGGCGCTGGACCGCCCCGCGCGTGTTATCGATATCGGGGCCGGCACAGGCGCGATGGCAGAGGCCTGGACAGCCATCAGCGGATTGCCGGGAAATGGTGCTGCCCGATCCGTCACGCCCGATGCCTGAGGTGGCGGAGGCGGCCCTGAAACGGCGGGGTGTTACGCCCGGCCTGCGCGTGGAAGCTCTCCGGCCCGGCGTTCAGGAAGAGTTTGACGTGCTTCTGGTGTCCTATGTCATCGAACACTTTGATGACCCGGGGAGCGCGCTGCGTGACATCAGGCGACTTGCAGCACCCGGTGCGCGCCTCTGGCTCGTGGGTTCAAAGCCGCACTGGTGCAATGGGATCGTGTGGCTTCAGTGGCAACACCGGACGTTCCGGCGCACTGAGATAACAGGTCTGCTGCGGGGTGCCGGTTTTGAGGCCGAAAGCCTCTACAGCTTTTCCTCAGGCCCGCCGTCGCGCTCCAGTTTTGCCGTTCTCGCCCGCGCCACCTGAGCCCGGACAAAAAAAGGCCGCGCCGGGGATGCCGGCACGGCCTTAAATTCTGCAATGATCCTGCGCGTCAGTTTTTGGCGTAGAATTCGACGACGAGGTTCGGTTCCATCATCACCGGATAAGGCACATCGCCCAGTGCCGGGGTGCGCACGAATTTTGCGCTCATTTTGGAGTGGTCCGCTTCGATATAGTCGGGCACGTCGCGCTCGGGCAGTTGTGTCGCCTCGATCAGTGCTGCCATCTGCTTGGAGCGGTCACGCACTTCGATCACGTCGCCCTCTTTGACGCGGTAGGACGGGATGTTCACGATCTGACCGTTCACGCGCACATGCTTGTGGTTCACGAACTGACGTGCAGCAAAGACGGTTGCCACAAATTTCGCACGGTACACAACGGCGTCAAGGCGGCGTTCGAGCAGGCCGATCAGGTTCTCACCGGTATCGCCTTTGACACGCTCGGCTTCGCCATAGATGCGACGGAACTGCTTTTCGGTCAGATCGCCGTAGTAGCCTTTAAGTTTTTGCTTGGCGCGCAGCTGGATGCCGAAATCAGAAATCTTGCCTTTACGGCGCTGACCGTGCTGGCCGGGGCCGTATTCGCGACGATTTACCGGGGATTTCGGACGGCCCCAGATGTTTTCGCCCATGCGGCGGTCGATTTTGTACTTGGCAGACGTGCGTTTGGTCACGGCTGATCTCCTTCGGTATAGGGCCCCGGGGGGCGTGAAGGGCGTTGTCCTCTGGCCTTGCGACCTGACAGGCGATCCCTTGCGGGAGCCACCAACACCAATGAAGCCGCGCTTATACGCCCGTTCCGATCAGAGTCAACGCCCCATTGCCGCAATATCGGCATGACGGTGACAGGTGGTCAGGTGATCGTTCACCATGCCCACCGCTTCCATGAAGGCATAAACGATCACAGGCCCGCAGAATTTGAATCCGCGGGCCTTGAGATCCTTTGAAATCATCAGCGAAAGCGGGGTCTGCGCCGGGACTTCTTTCTGAGTCAGAAAAGCGTTCTGCAACGGCCTGCCATCTACATAATTCCATAAAAAACGATCAAAACCCTGATCAGCCTCGATCTGCTGCCAGACGCGGGCATTGCTGATCGTGGCCTCGATTTTGCCGCGGTGCCGGATGATGCCGGGGTTTTGCAGCAGAACGGCGATCTCCGCTTCGCCCCAGCCGGCGATCACGTTCGGATCGAACCCGGCAAAGGCCGCACGGAAATTGTCGCGCTTTTTCAGGATCGTAATCCAGCTCAGCCCCGCCTGAAATCCGTCCAGCACCAGCTTTTCCCAGAGCGCGCGGCTGTCATATTCAGGAACGCCCCAGTCGGTATCGTGATAGCGCAGATAAATCTCTTCGGGACCTGCCCAGTCGCATCGCGTGGTCATGCAATTCCGGTCTTTCGCTTTTTCGAACCATTTAAGAAGATCACAGATCAAATTAGAACAAAACAGGTATATTAATCTGATTTTAGGGGTTCGAGGGCAATGTCCTGCACGAATAACAAGCGAGGACCTGCGATGCCCGGAGACCGTAAAAAGATAATGGCGGATATGCCGCCCGGCACCGGCAGCCCGCTGGATTATGCGGTCACGCGACGCGACCAGCAGACCCTCGATATGGTGAAGGAAGCGATACGCCACAAACAGGTGCTGCTGGCCTATCAGCCGATCATGCAGGCCCGCGCACAGGACCGCGTTGCCTTTTACGAGGGGTTGATCCGCGTGCTTGATGAGACCGGACGGGTGATCCCCGCAGGCGATTTCATTGATGTGATAGAAAACACCGAGACCGGGCGGCAACTTGATACGCTGGCACTCGGGCTCGGGCTGCGCGCGCTGCATGAGAACCCGGATCTGCGACTGTCGGTCAATATGTCCGCACGCTCGATCGGCTACAGGGCCTGGAACAGGACCCTTGACCGCTGGCTTTCCCGTGATCCTACGCTCGCTGAAAGGCTTGTACTCGAGATCACCGAAGGCTCTGCCATGATGGTTCCGGAGCTCGTAGTGGATTTTATGGACCGGTTGCAGATCAGGGGCATCTGCTTTGCAATGGATGATTTCGGCGCGGGCTACACCGCACTGCGCTATTTCAAGGACTTCTGCTTTGACATCATAAAGATCGACCGCCAGTTCATCCAGGGCGTATCCCATTGCCCGG
>NZ_JAHEHZ010000126.1 GCF_024639605.1 Roseobacter sp.
GTCACGTCCTTGCGCATGGCGGAAAGGGTCTCGCGCGCGATGACTTTGCCGCCGATGGCCGCCTGGATCGGGATTTTGAACATGTGCCGGGGGATCAGATCCTTGAGCTTTTCGACCATCGCACGGCCGCGCTGTTCGGCGCGGTCGCGGTGCACCATGGTAGAGAGCGCATCGACGGGCTCGTCGTTCACCAGGATCGACATTTTCACCAGCTTGTCTTCGCGGTACCCGATCATCTGATAATCAAAAGAGGCATAGCCTTTGGTCACCGATTTCAGACGGTCATAGAAATCAAACACCACCTCGTTGAGCGGCAGGTCATAGACGACCATAGCGCGGCTGCCGGCATAGGTCAGATCGAGCTGGATGCCGCGCCGGTCCTGGCACAGTTTGAGGACGTCACCGAGATAGTCGTCGGGCACCAGAATAGTGGCTTTGATGCGCGGTTCCTGCAGGTGATCGACGAGGGTCAGGTCGGGCATGTCAGCAGGGTTGTGCAGCTCCATCATCCCGCCGTCTTTCATGTGGATATGATAGATGACGGAGGGCGCAGTGGTGATCAGTTCGATGTCATATTCACGCTCAATCCGGTCGCGGATCACTTCGAGGTGCAGAAGGCCAAGAAAACCGCAGCGGAAGCCGAACCCCAGAGCTGCGGAGGTTTCCATTTCGTATGAGAAGGAGGCGTCGTTGAGGGCAAGTTTCTCTATGGCGTCGCGCAGATCTTCGAATTCAGCGCTGTCCACAGGGAAGAGACCACAAAAGACCACCGGCTGGCTGGGTTTGAAACCCGGGAGTGCCTTTTCGGCAGGCTTTTTCTCATGCGTGACTGTGTCGCCGACGCGGGTGTCGCGCACCTGTTTGATCGAGGCGGTGAGAAAGCCGATTTCGCCCGGGTTCAGGCTGTCGATCTCGGTCATGGCGGGCCGGAAAACGCCAATGCGGTCCACATGGTGCACGGTGCCGTTCTGCATAAACCGGATGCGGTCATTTTTCTTCAGCTGACCGTCCATAATGCGCACCAGCACGATGACGCCGAGATAGCTGTCGTACCAGCTGTCCACCAGCATCGCTTTGAGCGGGGCGTCGGGGTTGCCTTTGGGTGCCGGCAGTCTGTGCACGATCGCCTCGAGCGTTTCGGTGATGCCCTGCCCGGTTTTGGCGGAGACACAGATTGCCTCGGAGGCGTCAATACCGATGACATCCTCAATCTGTTCCGCCACGCGGTCACAATCGGAAGCGGGCAGGTCGATCTTGTTCAGCACCGGCACGATCTCATGGTCGGCCTCGATGGCATGATAAACATTGGCGAGGGTCTGTGCCTCGACGCCCTGGGTGCTGTCGACGACCAGCAGCGAGCCTTCGACGGCACGCATGGAGCGGCTGACCTCATAGGCGAAATCGACGTGGCCGGGTGTGTCTATCAGGTTAAGGACGTATTCCTCACCGTTCTCAGCGGTATAATTGATCCGCACGGTCTGTGCTTTGATCGTGATGCCGCGTTCGCGCTCGATGTCCATACTGTCGAGCATCTGCTCTTTCATCTCTCGTGCAGAGACGGTGTTGGTCGACTGAATCAGCCGGTCTGCGAGCGTGGATTTCCCGTGGTCGATATGGGCGACGATCGAGAAATTGCGGATATGTGAAAGCGGTGTCATGACAAGTGGATATGGTGGGCTTTTCAGGGTTGGTCAAGGTGGCAGATTGCGCCATGTAAGTGCAGCGCTCGGCACTGCCTGTGACCCTGGCGCGCGGGTGCGGTGGCTTTGAGTGTCCGGGCGTCCCGGATAGTGTGTTCCCCGACAGCGCGGAGCAGTATAATGTCGTCTTACCGGCAGAGTGTGCCGGCTCACCGAAGGACAGCACATGCGCTGCAGATCTTTTGCCCGCGTCACCCTTTCCGCCATCGCAACGCTGGGTGTAATAATGCCCGGCGCAGCCGTTGCGCAGACCGGTTTTGAGGTCTACGGGCAGCTTAATTTCGGGATTTTCAGCACAGACGACGGGTTCAGCAGCGAGACCTATTTCACCGACAACGACAATTCAAATTCGCGGATCGGGTTCAACTGGATAAACAGCTTTGGCGACGGACGCTCGCTGCGGTTCAATTTCGAGACCGGGCTGGGGCTTAATGGCTCTTCTTCCGTCAGCATCGATGACACCAGTCCCGATGTCGATTTAAACAGGCCCGAGCTGCGCAAATTTGAATTTATCTACAAAACACCCGATATCGGCACGATCAGCCTTGGACAGGGGGGTACGGCCAGCGAAGGTGTGGCGGAGGCGGATTTCTCCGGCACTTCGGTCATCGCCTATTCGGGCATCTCTGATCTGGCGGGCGGCATTGAATATCGCGGTGCGGGGGGTGCCGGGACCGGCATCGTCATCGGCGATACGTTTTCATCCTTCGACGGAGCGCGGCGTTTACGGCTGCGATATGACACGCCGTCCTGGAACGGGCTGGTTTTCAGCGCCTCGGGCGGTGAGGAGGTACTCGCTGACAGCGACGACACCGAGTACTACGACATCGGCGCGCGCTATTCCGGCGATTATGGTGATCTGCGCGCGGATGCACGGCTGAGTTATGCCTGGGTCAGCGAGGGAGAAGAACTGCTGGTCGGATCGGCGGCGGTGCTGCACACGCCAACGGGTCTGAGTTTTGCAGTCTCGGCCGGTGCGCAACAAGAAGGCAATGACGACTATCTCTATGGCAAACTCGGCTGGCAGCAGGACTGGTTCGCCATTGGCACCACGGCGCTGTCGATCGATCTCTACGAGGGCAGTGATTATGAATTCGACGGCTCCGACAGCTCCTCCGCAGGGCTGGCGGCAGTGCAGAAAATAGATGAGTACAACATGGAAATTTATGCCGTCTGGCGCCGCCATGAATTTGGCGCTCCGGGCATCAGCGTCGCGGATGTCGATGTTTTCGCCATCGGGGCACGCTGGCAGTTCTGACGCGACGCCTGGTCGCGCGGGCAGGCGATTGTAAGCCGCGGGGGAGTGGTCCATAGTCGCGCGATACATGAACAGTGCATCGGGGGGTGTCATGATCCGGACGGCGGTTTTGCTAGGTTCAGTGGTGGTGCTGGCCGCCTGCAGCAGCGCCCCTGCCCCGCGCGGTACCGGCGGCGCGCAATCACAGTCTGTTTCCTTTGATACGGGTACGGTTTCGCGGTTTGCTACCGGACCAATCGGCACAGCATGCCTGATCCACGACCGGCGTAACGCGTCGCGCGCGCTCTGCGGCTGCGTCCAGGCAGCAGCAGATATGACCCTCAGTCAGGCCGACCAGCAACGCGGCGTGCGTTTTTTCTCCGAGCCGGAACTGCTCAACGAAATCAAGGTCTCCGACAGCGTGGCCAATGAGGCCTTCTGGGATCGCTGGGACCGGTTTTCGGAGACCGCCGAACGGCTTTGCGGTTCAGCCTGAGGCCACCGTGCCCGCCGGTCAGAGCACGCGCATCCAGAACTGCAGCGGTTTGGTGGTCTCTGCGGTCTCACCGATATCTTTCCATGCGAATTGCGCCACCGCACCTTCCAAAGGCTCATAGCCCCGCGCGCGCCAGAACGGCTGCAGACTGCGCGCGTGCAACGGGCGCAACGGATGGTTCCGAGGGCGCGTGACGGTGCAGAAAGCGGCCGCGTTGAACCCGAGGGCCCGGGCCTGCGCCTCGCGGAGATCGAAAAAGCGGTGCCCGATCCCCTGCCCGCGATACGCGGGCAGCAGCACACTTTCCGCGCAATACCACAGGCGTTCGGGGGCGATATCAGACCCCGCAAAAGCCGCGCTGAAGTCATCTGCGTGATCCATCAGCGGCAGGGCCGTGGCAGCCCCCACAAGCCGCGCCCCGTCAAAAGCGCCGATCACGCAGGCCGCGGGGTTCCGCGCATAAGGAGCCAGATAGGCCTGCTCATAGGCCGCGTCGCCATCATAAAGATAGGGCCAGTCGCGAAAGACCGTGATGCGCAGATCCGCAAGCTGCGGCAGGACCTCGCGCAGGGCGTCACCGGTCAGGGGGCGGACATCGGGTGTCACCGGCTCAGGAGACCTGCGCTGTCCAGTCAGAGAGATTATACCGGGTGGTCACACGGGCGATTCTGCCGTCCCGGATGTCAAAAAACGAACCCGCCGGCAGACGATAGGTCTGGCCGCGCGCCTCTGGCAAACCGCTGTCTGTCGAGAGATAGGTGCCGTTCACCGTGTATTCCGCCGCGCCGCGTGTGCCGTCAGGGGAGATAAAAATCACCATATCTGACAGTTTTTCGTCATAACAGCGGTTCATATGCGCGCAGAAGACCTCAAAAGCGGCTTTGCCGGTGCGGATATTGCCCTCATTCACGTGATGGGCCACGTCTTCGGTCAGACAGTTGAGCATGGCGGGAATGTCCTTCGCGTTGAAGGCATCGAAATAGCGGTTCAGGACAGTACGCATGCGGGTCTCCCTTGAGGGTGTGCGGCTCCTTGATGCGCGGGACGCTCCTGGCTGTCAATCCTGCGCCCGGGCGCCCGGCGGAGATGGTCCTTCCCGCCGCCGGCTGGTAGCACGGCGGCAAAGATCAGGGGGTACACATATGACAGCAACAGCATCTGAAATCCGGCCTGCGAAGCGCAGATATTCCGGCAAGATCACCGATCCGGACCGCTGGGCGTTCTTTACGCCACGCCGGGGCGATATCATCGTGTGCACACCGGCGAAATGCGGCACCACCTGGACCCAGTCGATGATTGCGCTGTTGCTGAACGACGGCCGCGACCTGCCTGAGACGGTGTCGCAGATTTCGCCCTGGATCGACGCCGATTTTGAGGATGCCGCGACCAGGGCGGTGCCCGCATTGCTGGCCGCGCGGACGGGGCGTCGGGTGATCAAGACGCATACACCGGGCGACGGATTTCCGGTCTGGGACGGTGTCCATGTTGTCGCCGTTTACCGGCATCCGCTGGACGTGCTCCTGTCGCTGCGAAAACATCTCGTAAATATTGCAAGGGTCGACGAGCATCCGTTGAAAGAGGCGGTCCCCGCGGCTTTGCGATATTTTCTGCAGACGCCCCTGGCCGTTGATGAAATTGATCAGGATGCGCTGGAGGTGCTGACAGAGCACTACCGGCGCACGGTCGCGGCGCGCCCTGCGGATCAGGTTACGTTTCTGCATTATGCCGATATGATCGCCGATCACGCAGGCACGGTGGCACGGCTGGCAAGCGTGCTGGACACCGGGACGGAGACGGCGTCACAGGCGCGGATCGTGCGGGCAACGGCCTTTGACGCGATGAAGCGCCGGGCGACGGATTTCGTGCCACTGGCCAGCACCGGATTCTGGAGAAACGAGACTGCGTTTTTCGACAGTGGCGGCACGGAGAAGTGGCGGGGTGCGTTCAGCGCGGCGGAAATCGCAGCGTTTGAGGCGCGTCTGGCAGAGCTGGTGCCCGAACCGGGGCTGCGCCACTGGCTGCAGCATGGCGGCGATTACACGCACGGGTCCTGAGCTCAGATCATCTCCGTGGGCGGGCCGAAGCGGCCGATCAGCCGGTCGCGGATCTGGTCGCGGGCCTGGCGGTAACTCACGAGTTTCGCCTCGCGCGTTTCTCCAAGGCCGGTGGGGTCGAGGATGGGCCAGTATTCAACTTCGAGGTGGTAAAACCGCGTGAGTTCCAGCGCGCGGCGCTGGCTTGCCGGGCTCAGCGCAATCACCAGATCAAAAGAGCCCAGATCATCACCCCAGTTTTCCATCTCGTCAAAGCTGCGCGAGCGGTGGCGGGAGAGCTCAACGTCTATTTCCTGACAGACCGCGATGGAGAAGCCGTCGATCTCCATGTCATTGGTGACGCCGGCGGACTGCACGTAGGTACCGGTGCCATAGAGCTTTTTCATGATGCCCTCTGCCATCGGAGAGCGCACAGCGTTGTGATCGCAACAAAACAGAACCGACTGTGGCAGTTCCTGACCCATTCAGCCCCCGAAATGCAGTACGCAGATCAGCGTGAAAAGGCGGCGCGCGGTGTCTGTATCAACCTCGGCCTTGCCCTCGAGACGCTCCTGAAGAACGCGACTGCCTTCGTTGTGAATGCCGCGGCGGGCCATATCGATGGTTTCGATCTGACTGGGGGGCAGTTTTTTGACGGCCTCAAAATAGCTCTCGCAGATCTGGAAATAGTCTTTGACGACCTGGCGGAAGGGCCCGAGCGACAGATGGAACTCGGCGGCTTTTTCCGCGTTTTCTGTCTCGACATCAAAGACCAGCCGCTTTTCGCGGATCGCGAGACCCACGTGATAGGGGCCGGCAGGAACCTCGCGGCCGTCCCGGGCGGGCAGCATAAAGGTGTTTTCCTCAAGCAGATCGAACATGGCCACTTTGCGCTCCTGCTCGATTTCGGGCGTGGGCGGCGGCAGACCGGAGTCGTCGAGGTTAATCTGTGAAATACGGGACATTTGCAGGATCTTTGCGGGGTTATGAACCGTGACTGCTTAGCGCAGGTCACCGTACCGGGGCAACCGCTCTCGCGGGCAAATCAGTCGTTGAGTCTGCGCAAACGGGCGGTGACCGACAGCCCGTGTGCCTCAAGGCTTTCCGTGGCGGCGAGCGTTTCCGCCGCCGGGCCAATGGCGCGCAGGGCGGCAGGTGTCATGCGCGCAAGCGTGGTGCGTTTCATGAAATCGAGCACGGAGAGGCCGGAGGAGAAACGGGCAGAGCGCGCGGTGGGCAGAACATGGTTTGGGCCGCCAACATAATCGCCGATGGCCTCTGGGGTCCACTGGCCGAGGAAAATCGCACCGGCGTGAGTGATCTTTGCGCTCAGCTCATCCGGATCGGCCACGCAAAGCTCGAGATGCTCAGGCGCGATGCGATCCGAAAGCTGCGCTGCCGTATCGAGATCGGGCACAGTGATCACCGCGCCGAAATCGCGCCAGGACGCCCCGGCGATCCTGCTGCGGGAGAGCGTGGTCAGGCGTTTCTCTACGGCCTCGGCCACCGCCTGGCCGAAGGCTGCATCGGTGGTGATCAGGATCGATTGCGCGCTTTCGTCATGTTCGGCCTGGCTCAGCAGATCAAGCGCTATCCAGTCGGGATCATTGTCGGCGTCCGCAATGACGAGTATCTCGGAAGGACCGGCGATCATATCGATGCCAACCTTGCCGAAAACCCGCCTTTTGGCCGCCGCCACAAAGGCATTTCCAGGACCGGTGATTTTATCCACAGGGGCGATGGTTTCTGTCCCGTAAGCCAGCGCTGCAATCGCCTGAGCGCCGCCGATGCGGTAAATCTCATCGACGCCGGCAAGTTCTGCTGCAGCAAGGACCAGCGGGTTGAGGATCCCGTCCGGGGCCGGCACCACCATTGCAAGGCGCGGCACACCCGCCACGCGCGCGGGGATGGCGTTCATCAGCACCGAAGAAGGATAGGAGGCCAGACCGCCCGGCACATAGAGCCCAGCGGCGGCTACCGGTGTCCAGCGCCAGCCGAGGGTCGCGCCCGTTTCGTCGGACCATTCGGCATCTTCGGGCAGCTGGCGTTCGTGATAGGCGCGTATACGGTCCGCCGCGAGGCTGAGCGCGTCCCTTTCAGCCTGTGGCACGGAGGCGGCGGCGGTGTGAATTTCGTCCGCCGAAAGGCGCAGGCCGGATGCTGTCAGCTTCAGGCGGTCGAATTTTTCGGTAAGCTCTGTGACGGCGGCATCGCCGCGCGCGCGCACATCAGCGATGATGTCCGCGACGGTGGCATCGACGTCAGGGCTGTCTTCGCGTTTGGCCGAGAGCAGCCCGGTGAAGGCGCTTTCGAAATCCGGATCGGTTGCATTGAGAAAGACAGGCATTTAGTCCTCGGCGTGACAGTGAGACAGGAAATCAGAGCTTTCGGCGGAGATGCCACCGGCCCGGAAACAGGATCAATCCGGATGGTCGGGCGTTTTCTTAGATGGCGCCATGTAGGGTTTTGTGACGTCTTTCAAGGTGGCCTCCACCGCTTCGACCGTCAGGCGGATTGCTCCGTCCCCCGCAAGTGTCAGCAGGATGTGGCCCGCCGGTGCTTCAGTCGGCTCAAAGGTCACCGAGAGCAGTGACAGAACCGTATCGGCATCGCCTCTGTAAATGCCGTTGCTGGCCACAGCGGTGACTGTGTCAAAGGCCAGCACGGACTGTACCCTTTCGGGTGAGACGGCGCGCGCAGGCCCTTCTTCCCAGCGGAAGCGGTTCAGCAGCAGGGCAAACCTGTGCGCCCTGCGTTCCCATTTCATTTCCGCCGCCGGTAACACGGCGTCCTGACAGAGCGAGGAAATGACCTGCAGATCATCTGCATCCAGCGCGCCAAGGTTCAGCGGTGCCTCACGGCCGTCTTCAAAGCGGGCATCGGTCATGAGCCTGAGATCCGCTCTATGTCTGCGCCAACGCCTGACAGTTTGGAGACGACCTGCTCATAGCCACGGTCGAGGTGATAAACACGGGCTACACGGGTTTCACCTTCTGCCGCCAGTCCTGCAAGAATGAGCGACACGGAAGCCCGCAGATCAGTTGCCATGACCGGCGCGCCCTTCAGCCGTCCGACGCCTTTCACAGTCGCCGTCCCGCCATGCACCTCAATATCGGCGCCCATGCGGATGAGTTCGGGCGCGTGCATAAAACGGTTCTCGAAGATCTTTTCCTCCAGCACAGAAGTGCCCCGTGCAGTGCACAAAAGCGCCATCATCTGGGCCTGCAGATCGGTGGGAAAACCGGGAAACGGTTCTGTGGTCACGTCGACGGCTTTGATATCGCCGGAGCGGCGTTTGACCGTGAGGCCGGCAGCGGTTTCAGACACATCGACCCCGGCAGCATCAAGCTTTTCACAAAACGCCTCGACAAGGCTGATCCGGCCGCCCAGGAGTTCCACCTCGCCGCCGCAGATCGCAGGTGCCAGCATATAGGTGCCAAGCTCAATGCGGTCGGTGACCACGGTATGGGTAGCACCGCCCAGCCGGTCCACACCCTCGATGGTGATGGTGCTGGTACCGTCGCCGTCGATATGGGCGCCCATGGCGCGCAGGCAGGTGGCCAGGTCCACGATCTCGGGCTCGCGGGCGGCGTTGTTGATGACGGTCGTGCCCCTGGCAAGCGTAGCAGCCATCAGCGCGTTTTCGGTAGCGCCCACTGAGGCGAAATCAAAATCAATGGTGCCTCCTTTGAGCCCGCCCGGCGCGCTGGCGTGCACATAACCGTCGCGCAGTTCAAGCTCGGCGCCCATGGCATCCAGCGCCCTGAGATGCAGATCGACCGGGCGCGCGCCGATCGCGCAACCGCCCGGCAGCGAGACCACCGCATGGCCGTAGCGCGCCAGCATCGGGCCAAGCACCAGGATCGAGGCACGCATTTTGCGCACGATGTCATAATCTGCAGTCTGGTTGTTGATGTCGTGGCTGGACATGGCCAGCACCTGTCCGCTTTGCAGCGTGGTGACTTCGGCCCCCAGCGACTGCAGCAGTTCGGTCATGGTGCGGATGTCGCTGAGCCGCGGCGCATTGACCAGCGTCAGCGGCTCTTCGGTGAGCAGCGTGGCCGGCATCAGCGTCAGACAGGCGTTTTTCGCCCCCGCGATCGGTATCTGACCGGCAAGCGGGCCGTTGCCTCTGACGAGTATTGAATCCATCTGCTCAGATGTCCTTTTTCTGCCCGGGCGTCGCCGGTTTGCCTGTCCCGTCTGCGGCCTGCCGTTCGCGGACCTGCGACTTGCGCCGCGCCAGATTGGCCCTGAGAGCGGCTTTGAGCCGGTCTTCGCGCGTTCCGGTTGTCTTTGCCGGGCCTTTCCGGGGTGATTTATCTGCCATAGCGCCTGTCTAGCGCAGGGCGCAAGAAGGGTCCAGATAAGGCTTGCACGTATCAATATTTGCGTCTAATCACGCGCCACACCGGCGCTGCTGTAGCTCAGAGGTAGAGCACTCCCTTGGTAAGGGAGAGGTCGAGAGTTCAATTCTCTCCAGCAGCACCAGCTCTGCCTCATCTTATTGCCTGATGTCATAATTCTGGTGCCGGTTTTCGGACCTGGCGATCAGTTGATCTCTGCTTGTCGCAGGGCCGCGTATCACGATA
>NZ_JAHEHZ010000025.1 GCF_024639605.1 Roseobacter sp.
GCGGCATAGTCTCCCGCGGCCATCAGTTTATTGATCTTTTGCACGATATCCATGGACATGCTGTCTGATGAATGTCCGCAGCCGCGATGTCAACGCGCAGCTATTCGCCGGCGTCGAGTGTTTCAAAGCGCAGCCCGCGCGCCGTACGCGCCGGAAATCCTGCCCAGTAAGTGTGATCTTCCGTTGGCAGCGCCTCTTCATCGAGTGCCACAACACCGTCGTTTGCATTTGGGATAAGCTCAAGATAGGGGCGTCGCGAGATATCGCCCCTGAGATGCAGATCAAAAAAGGCCGTTGCGAAATGCTGCGCGATATTGTTCATCCGCGTGCTGTCCCAGACCGGGTCGGCATAATGCTCAAAGGGCACAAAATCGAGTGTTTCAACCGGGTCCCAGGCTTCGGCCGGGGCCGGGATCGGGGCGGCTGCATTGTGATTTGCGTTAGTAAAGGTCAGCAGATGGCGTTCGGTATTGCCGGCCTCTTCAAAAATCGTCCGGATCGCCCCGTAGACAGAAACGTCATCAGAGCTCCCGGCCATAATCAGCGTCGGTGTATCCAGTCCGGCCATGCCGTTGGCGTCCCAGACATCCGCGTTCCGGCCCCAGGGGCCGATGGCTACGATCGCCCGCACGCGCGAATCCCTCAGCGCCGCAAGGCTCTCAGAGCCCGAAAGGTGCGCCGCCAGCAGGCCGCGGGGCGTACCCCAGGAGGCTTCGGTCGCCTGTTGAGTAACGCCCGCGCCGCCAAAAACGAGCGCACCGTATCCGCCCATCGAATAGCCGATCACGCCCACTACGGACGTGTCGATGATGCCGCCGAGCCGGCTTTCCAGCGCCTCCATCTGGTCAATGACAAAGCGCTGGTCCAGTGGCCGGTGATACAGCGTCGACCCGAAAGCCCCCTGATCAGAATAGGTGCTGTCGGTGTGGTCAATTGCAACCGTCACAAAGCCTTTCGATGCAAGGTTTTCGCCCAGATGCGACATCAGATACCGGTTGCCGGGGTAGCCGTGGCTGATCACGATCAGCGGAAAAGTACCTTCACCGGCCGGATCAGCATCACGCGTCGCCCGACCGGTCAGGGTGACGGGTGTCACTCCATCGCGCAGAACCGTGTCATAGCTGGTGCGGGCGCGGTTGTCGTCTTCCGCAGGGTACCAGACCTCTACCGTCAGCGGCCGGTCGTAGAGGGGGATATCCTGGTCAGTGACATTCACGATGTCGATCTGGCCGGGGTTCACAAATTCAAGCGTTTGTACGCCCACAGGCAGGGTTCCGAAGAACGCAAGTTCAGGAGCATCGGGGCGGACAAGATCCACAGGGTTGGTGAGAGCGGGTGTCGCTGCCAGAGCGGCAATGCAAGCGTAGATGCTGGTTCTCGTCACGGTCTGAACTCCGGTCGCGTGTTTTCTGCCTGCCTCATAACTGAGCAATCTGACACGATCCGAACCTAAATCAAGCACTTATACGTCCGAACGGCCGGCGAAAACGCCTGAAACGGCTCTGTGTCTGACTTCCACCCACGCGGGAATGATGTTGCAGGCTGGCAGAATTTTTACGCTGATCGCCCCTTTTCTTGTGCGAAGCCCGGGCGTAAGGCAGGCATATGCCACAGATGATGACATACTCCGGACACACCCGGGCCGTGCTGCGGCTCGGCCTGCCGCTGGTGGGCGGGCATGTAGCGCAGGTTCTGGTAGGGGTGACCGATACGGTCATGCTGGGCTGGTACAGCGTCGATGCTCTGGCCGCGGTTACGCTGGGCGGAACTTTTTTCTTTACGCTGATGATTTTTGGTGCGGGTTTTGCCTGGGCGGTGATGCCGCTGGTGGCGTCGTTTGCGGCTGAGAATGACGAAACGGGCCTGCGCCGGGCCACACGCATGGGGCTCTGGCTAAGCCTTGGATTCGCAGTGCTGGCGTTGCCGCTTATGTACTGGTCAGAGCCGGTGCTGCGGCTCATGGGCCAGAGCAATCAGGTGGCCGCGGATGCGGGCCTTTATCTGCGGGTTGCAGGCTTCGGCATCTTTCCCGCACTGATCGTGATGGTGCTGAAATCTTATCTGGCGGCACTGGAACGCACGCAGGTGGTGTTCTGGATCACTGTCGCGGGCGCCGTCGTGAACGGGCTTGCCAATTATGCGCTGATTTTCGGCAATTGGGGCGCGCCAGAACTTGGTATCACGGGCGCTGCAATTGCATCGGTGGTCAGTCAGATGGCCTATCTGTTGCTGACGGTGATCTATGTTCGCCGCAGTCTGCCGCAGCATGCGCTCTTCCAACGGCTCTGGCGGGCTGATCCGCAGATGCTGAAACGGGTCTTTTCACTGGGATGGCCGATCGGGCTGACCAGCCTGTCTGAAACCGGGCTTTTTGCGGCCTCGGCGCTGATGATGGGCTGGATCGGAACGGTGGCGCTGGCGGCACATGGCATTGCGGTGCAACTGGCCGCTGTCACATTCATGGTGCATCTGGGCCTGAGCAATGCTGCCACGATACGGGCAGGCAATGCGCTTGGCCGGCGCGATCCTGTCCACATGGAACGCGGCGGCATCACCGTCACGGTGCTGTCTCTGATTACCTCGGCGCTGACCATAGCGGTATTTGTCACCTTTCCCGAACCGCTGCTGAACCTCTTTATGCAGGAAGATGAACCTCAGCGTGTGGCGATCCTGTCGATCGGTGTCGGGCTCCTCGGTATGGCCGCGCTTTTTCAACTGGTTGATGGTGCTCAGGCCATCGCTCTCGGCCTGCTGCGCGGGGTGCAGGACACGCGTGCCCCGATGATTTATGCCGCAGTGAGCTACTGGGGGCTGGGGATCCCGTGCTCTTACGCCTTCGGCTTCTGGTTTGGCCTTGGAGGTATCGGCATCTGGCTTGGGCTCGTCATCGGGCTTGGGATGGCTGCGATCCTGTTGTCCTGGCGTTTCTGGCTGGTTGCACTGCGGGAAGTGAGGGCAGGCGTTACGGTCGCCGGTTGAGGATAACTCTCTTGACCAGCCCGGTCCGCGTGACCAGGCTCGGGCTCAGATCCCGGGGAATGCTATGGTAACTGACAGATACGACAACACCATCACTGCCGCGTCAGAGGCTGTGGCGGATGCTTACGCGGATGCTGTCGATTGCCTGCTGGCCGGTGCGCCGGGTCTGATCCCGGCTTTTGAAGCTGTCACGCAGGCAGATCCGGAGTTTGCCCTGGGCTGGGTCGGTCTGGCGCGTGCGCATCAGTCTTTCGGGGCGATGCCAGCGGCCAGGCAGGCGATGGAACGCGCGCGATCTTCTCCGGCGGGGCTCACGGAACGCGAACGCAGCCATATCAACGCTTTTGATCTGCTGATCGGGGGTAAGGGGCCGCAGGCCTACGCCGCGATCCGGGCGCATGTGAACACATGGCCACGGGATGCACTTGTTGCACAGACCTGCTCATCGGTCTTCGGGCTCATCGGTTTCTCCGGGCAGCCCGGGCGTGAGGCAGAAATTCTCGCTTATACCGCGGCGCTGATGCCGCATTACGGCGAAGACTGGTGGATGACCAGCCAGTACGCCTTCGCGTTGTGTGAAAACGGGGCGCTGGTGCGGGCAGAGGATCAGATTGAGCGCGCTCTCGCACGCAAAGAGCGCAATGCCCATGGCGCGCATGTACGCAGCCATATCCTTTATGAAACCGGGCGCACCGCTGAAGGACGCGCCTGGCTCAGTGACTGGCTGGCACCCTACGCGCGCGACGGGATCATGTATGGACATCTGACCTGGCATTCCGCGCTCTGGTCACTCGCGGAGGGGGATACCGAAGCGATGTGGGCGCAGGTGGATGCGGCGGTCGCCCCTGACAGCGGCACTCTGAGCCCGGGCATCAATGTGCTGACCGACACCGCATCAATTCTGCAGCGTGCGATGATGGCGGGTGTCGGGGTTTCAGCGGATCGCTGGGCAGCTGTCAGTGACTACGCTCTGCGGGCCTTTCCTGCCACCGGCAACGCGTTCATTGATGTGCATGCCGCGCTCGCGCACGCCATGGCGGGCAATGACGCGGCCCTGGAGGCGATTATTACCGCTCCGGCCGGTCCGGCGGCGGATCTTGTACCGGGGCTGGCCTGTGGTTTCCGGGCAATGGCCGCAGAAGACTGGGGTGCTGCGTCAGAAAATCTGACCGGAGCGATGAGCGATCTGGCCCGGATCGGCGGCAGCCGGGCGCAGCGTGATCTTGTGGAACAGTGCCTGCTGACCTGCCTGATCCTGGACGGGCGCGACCGCGAGGCACACGACGTCGCACGACTGCGCAGACCGTTGCTGGTATCCGGCGCGGATGCTCATGCCGCGCACTGATCAGGCCTTTCAAGATGCTGTAAAGTAACTACTTATCTGTCTTTCGGGCTGCCTCTGTGCCAGGAGCCCAGCTGATCAGATACCCCAGAAGCTCGCGCAGAACATCGCGCAGATCCGAGGCTTTTTCTGTGTCATAGAGCCAGGGTTCTTCCTCGGACGTCAGATAGGTGCTCTGCGCCAGCTCCATCTGAATTGCGTGCACCCCGGCGTGGGGCCTGCCATAGCGCCGTGTGGTCCAGCCGCCCTTGAAACGGCCGTTCAGAACAGTCGTATACCCCGACGCCCGGTTGCAGATGCCGGTCACGCCCGCGGCCAGACGTGCATCGCAGGAGGCGCCGTTATAAGTGCCGATATTCAGGTCCGGCAGGCGTCCTTCGAAAAGGTGAGGTATCCGTGAGCGGATCGAGTGACAGTCAAAGAGGATAGCAAAGCCGAATTTCAGCTTTACCCGCGCGATCTGCGCGGCAAGGGCTGCGTGATATGGGTTAAAGAACGCAGACTGAAGGCTTCTCATCTCGCGGGTGGTCGGCGGATCGTTCCAGATCGGGTCCCCGTCAAAGGTGGTCAGCGGCACCAGCCCGGTGGTGTTCTGCCCGGGATAAAGAGAAGCGCCTTCGGGATCCCGGTTGGCATCCGAAACATAGCGGTGAAAGCGTGCCCTGACGATTGTGGCCTCAGGCACCAGACGGTCGTAAAGCCTGTCTATATGCCAGTCCGTATCGATGAGACCCTGCCCGGTCTCGTTGAGCCGCCGGTACCAGACGGGTGGAATGTCGGTGCCGGTATGCGGCATGGACAGGATCAGAGGGCTCTCTGCGGGCAGCACATGGACCGGCATCGTTTATATTCTCCCCGCCGGCAAAGGGTCGCGGCTCCTCAGGTTTCTTTCCTGTCGTTTATTACATTCATCTGTGCGAGCCCGCTTTGCCCCAGATCAACCTTTGCGAACGGCCCGCCGTGACACATCTGCCCCGGGTCGGTGGTATCGACAGGCTCTGCGGCGGCCAGCACTTCGGCGGCGAACACTTCGGCGTTGTCCTTCGGACGGTATCCCAGAAAAGAGGCTTTCGCATTATCTACCGGCGCGCGGTCATTGTCGGAAACGCCGTAGATGATGGCAAACCCTGTTGAGGGCGTGTCAATGGCCCGCACCACCAGCCGGATGAGATCGCCGTAGCTCAGCCAGGAGCCGAGGGCGCGTGAGTTATTGACCTGCGCGCAGCTGAGAATGCGCAGATGCACCGATTCCAGCCCGCGTTTGTCCCAGTACATGCGGCCCAGATCCTCGGTGAAACACTTGGCGAGACCGTAGAATGTATCGGGGCGGTGTTCGGCATCCGTGCCGATGAAATCCGATTTCAGATGCATACCCACCGCATGGATCGACGAGGCATAGATGATGCGCCGCACGCCGGCCTTATACCCCGCCTCCCAGATATTGTAGGAGCCTACAAAATTCGGGCCGAGCAGCTCCTCAAATGGCTTTTCATCAACGATGGCACCGAAATGGATGACCATATCGGCTCCTTCCAGCACCGGGGCGATCTGATCCATTTCGGCCAGATCCGCCCGCACATAGGTCTCGCCGGGATAGAGCGTGCCGATATCGTCAGCGATGTCGGTGCTGACCAGTTCGTCGCAGATCGCCGTCAGCGGCTCCCGCAGATAAGATCCCAGCCGGCCGGCCGCTCCTGTCAGCACCAGTTTCATCGTATTTCTCCTCTTTGGTCTCTCATATCACTGCCCGTTCCACAAAAGTCTCACCAGCCAGGATCCGCGACACCGAGAAGGGGCTGAGATCGAGGCTGCGCCAGGCACCGTGGGTGATGCGTTCGGCCAGACCGCGCCCGAGAGCGGGTGCCTGTTGCAGCCCGTGGCCGGAAAAGCCGTTCACAAACATGAAATTATCCACCTCGGGGTGTGGTCCGACAATCGCGTTCTGATCGAAGGTATTATAGTCGTAGTGCCCGACCCACATGTTAATCAGCCGGATCTGCTCAAACTGAGGGATGCGGTTGGCGATAACGGGCCAGAACTTTTCTTCCCAGAGCGCATGATCAGCGATGAAATCGTCGTGGCTTACGGCCGGGTCGTCATCGGGGGGGCCGCCCGCGAGATAATAGCGCCCGTCGCTGCGCACGTGCACGCCCGAGGGGTCGATGGTCAGCGGCAGATCACGGTCTAGCGGGTGAGCCGCGTCAAAGATCCAAGTGTAGCGTTTGCGCGGCTCAACGGGAATGTCGAGGCCGGCCATCTGTGCTGTTTGTGCTGCCCTGGTGCCGGTGGCGTTCACGAAAGTGCCGCAGCTGACAATGTCCCCGGATTTCAGGGTGACGCTGTCGATGCGGGCGCCCTTGCGGTTCAGGCCGGTCAACTCATCGTGGATATATTCCACGCCGTTGCGTCTCGCCATTCTGCGGAACCAGTCGAACATCGTGCCACCATCGAAATATCCCTCGTCCACCAGATTGTGGTTGCCGGCGATGATATCGTCGAGCTGGTAAAACGGGTAGGCTGCCGCGATCTCATCGCGCGACATATGGCGGGTGGCGGCACCGAGGGAGGCCTGGACCTGCTGGCTCTCTTTCAGGGTCTGCGCGAACACCGGCGTGTCGGCAAGATACATGTACCCGTAACTTTGCAGCGCAAGCGCCGGCACATCCGGATCACCGCCCATGAACTCTCTGAATTTGCGGATGAATTCAGCGCCAAACCGGGAAATGGCGATATTGGTTTTATTGGAGAACTGCTGGCGGATGCAGCTGTTGGTGTGGCTGGTCGCGGCAAATTCGTAGGTCGGATCGCGTTCGATCACGAGGATGCGGCCGTCAAATCCGGGCTCGCGGCTCAGCCACCAGGCGACAGACGACCCATAAATCGCGCCGCCGGCGATGATCACGTCGTATGATGTGTGTGCTGGCATGGTGCAGCTCTTTTTCCGACCATTTTACCGTGACCAGCAACACCCGATTGCCTGCAACGTCAAGCTTTGTGAACGCCGGTACGCCGCTTGCCCTGTATCTGGCCTGGCGTGGTGCGGCGCGCGGGCTATGGCGTGCAAAGGGCGGGGCTGCCGGAAATCAGCCGTTTTCGGCGAGGGCACGCGCGTTCTGCGCCATATGAGCGATGATGTCGCGCCAGCGGTGCATGTCGCGCGGGTTAGAGGCGTTGCCGTCGAGCCCGCGGCGCAACACGCCCTGAAGGATCGCGAGCAGCCTGAAATAGGAAAATACCACGTAGAAATTCCAGTTGGCGGGTGGGTCGATGCCGCGGCGATCGCAGTAGCGTTCCACGTAATCGGCTTCGTCGGGCAGGCCTTCGGCGTGCCGGTTCACACCGCCGAGACCCCGGAAGTGGCCTTCGTAGGGCAGGCGCCAGTGCATGCACTGATAGGCAAGATCGGCCAGCGGGTGCCCCAGGGTGCTGAGCTCCCAGTCAAGCACCGCGGCAATCTCTTCGCGGTTCGGGTGAAAGATGATGTTATCAATGCGGTAGTCGCCATGTACGATGCTGCTCTCACCGTCATCGGCAACCATATGATCGTTGAGCCAGCCCATCAGCCAGTCGGCATCAGGGAGCTGATCGGTCGCCGTTTCCGTGTACTGGCGCGACCAGCGCGCGACCTGGCGCTCGAAATAGTTTCCCGGCTTGCCATAATCGCCCAGGCCTACGCGTTCAGGTTTTACCCGGTGCAGCCGCGCCAGTGTTGAATTCATCGCGTCATAGATCCGGCCCCGCGCGGTGCGTTCCTGATCCGGCAGGGCAGGGTCCCAGAAGATGCGCCCCTCGACCAGGTCCATCACCATGAACTGAGTTCCGAGCGGCGTGTCATCGCCGGAAAGGTAGAACACTTCCGGCACCGGCACGCCGGTCTGTGCCAGCGCTTTCATCACGCGGTACTCACGGTCTACAGCATGGGCGGATTTCAGCAGCTTGCCGGGCGGTTTGGCCCGCAGCACATAGGCGTTGTCCCCGCTGCGGATCTGATAGGTCGGGTTGGACTGACCGTCGGGGAATTTGGTGATCGTGTCCAGTCGCCCGAAACCGGCGACGTGTTGTTGCAGGCAGCTTTCCAGTGCGGCGTGGTCAAACTCGTGCATCCGGAAATCCCCCTGGCGCCCATGGACATCTGCCCGCGATCTAAGCAAGTCTGGCAGCGCGAGGAAAGCCCTGAAAACCGGCGCGGGAGGAACTGCCATGGATATGAACTTCAGCATGCGGCCGGAAATGCGAGATTTGCTGGCGCGCGTGGCGGCGATGATCCGCGACGAGGTGATGCCGCTGGAGGCTGAATATCACGCGGAAGTCGGTAAGGGCGACCGCTGGACCTATACCGACCGGCAGGCTGAGATTTTGCAGGGGCTGAAGGCGAAGGCAAAGGCTGCGGATCTGTGGAATTTCTGGCTGACCGACAGCGAACGCGGCTTCGGTCTCAGCACGGTCGAGTATGCTTATTTTGCCGAAGAGATGGGGAAAACACCGCTGGGGGCGGAGGTGTTCAACTGCTCGGCCCCGGATACCGGCAATATGGAAGTTTTTGAGCGCTATGGCACGCAAGCCATGAAAGAGCTGTGGCTGGCGCCGCTCCTTGAGGGGGAGATCCGGTCGGCCTATCTGATGACGGAGCCTGATGTGGCAAGCTCGGATGCCACCAATATCGCCATGTCCTGTGTGCGGGACGGAGACGAGTACGTACTGAGCGGCGAGAAGTACTGGGCATCAGGTGCAGGGGATCCGCGCTGCAAGGTATATATTGTCATGGTGCGGACCGGCGATGACGATGCCCCAAAACATCAGCGTCATTCGATGATTGTGGTCGATGCGGAAACGCCCGGCATCGAGGTGCTGCGCCCGATGATGGTCTTTGGCCACGACGACGCACCGCACGGGCATATGCATCTGCGTTTTACCGATGTGCGCGTGCCGGCAGAGAACATGCTGCTGGGTGAGGGGCGTGGGTTTGAGATTGCACAGGGCCGGCTGGGGCCGGGGCGGATTCATCACTGTATGCGCTCGGTCGGGCAGGCGGAGGCGGCGCTTGAGCTGATGTGCCGGCGGTCCCTGCAAAAAGAGGCCTTTGGTAAGCCGCTGGCACAGCTTGGCGCGAATTTTGATCTGATAGCCGAGTGCCGCATGGAGATCGAGATGGCGCGGATGCTCTGCCTCAAAGCGGCCTGGATGATGGATCAGGGCGATGCGCGTGCTGCCGCTCCCTGGATCAGCCAGATCAAGGTCGTGGCCCCCCGTATGGCGCTCAAAGTGATTGACGAGGCGATGCAGATGCACGGTGGCACCGGGATCAGCCAGGACACACCTCTTGCGATGGCCTGGACCTGGCAGCGCGCGCTGCGTTTTGCAGACGGGCCGGATGCGGTGCACCGCCGGCAGGTGGCACGGGCCGAGCTCCGCAAATACACACAGGAAAAGATCTGACATCACAGGGCGTTTGACAGTGCGCGCCTGCCTGCCCTAAATGCAGGCGCCGGGGGTTTGGGAAGAGGTATTCGGGTGTTCGGAGCAAAAGACCGCAAAAAGGTCGAAAAGCTGATCGGCAAGGTTGCTTTGCGGGACCGCGTGGCCTTTGACGGGCTCTACGAGGCCACTTCCGCGAAACTATTCGGTGTCTGCCTGCGTGTGTTGAACGACAAAGCCGCAGCGGAAGATGCCATGCAGGACACCTATGTTAAAATCTGGAACAATGCGGACCGCTACCAGTCGAACGGTCTGAGCCCGATGACATGGCTGATTACAATTGCGCGCAACACCTCCATAGACAGGCTGCGCGCAAAAAAAAGCGGCAACACCGGTTTTGACAGTGTGGAAAGCACGCTCGTGGCGCCGGGGCTGACGCCCGAACAATCCGCCGTGGCGGCGTCTGAGGCACGCAAACTGCAAAAATGCCTCGACGGTCTGGAGAAAGACCGTGCGGCGGCGGTGCGCGGCGCGTATCTGGATGGCAAAAGCTATGCCGAGCTTGCCAGCCGGTTTGACGTGCCTTTGAACACCATGCGCACCTGGCTGCGCCGTGGACTGATGTCGCTGAGGGAGTGTATGTCGTCATGACCGATGATCTGCATGTCCCGGGCGATGGTGAAGGCGCTGATGATGACAGCCTGGCGGCAGAATTTGCCCTCGGGCTCACGCCGGCTGATGAGCTTGGTCCGCTGCGCGAGCGGCTGAGGACAGATGCGGAGTTTGCAGCGGCCGTGGCCGCGTGGCAGCAACGGCTCGCGTCTCTCGCTGACGATATCAAACCGGTTAAGCCGCCGCGCCGCGCGCACAAGCGGCTGAACCGGCGGCTCTTTGGCGCCGAACGCCGGCCGTTGCTGCAAAAGCTATGGGTCTGGCAGGGCATCAGCTTTGCAGCGCTTGGTCTGGCGGCCTGGATCAGTTTCAGCGATCTGACGCCCGATCAGGTCCCGACCGCCCCAGTCTATGCGACACAGATTTCCAATGCGGATGAGGGCCTTACGGTGCTTGCGGTTTATGACCCGTCGCGTGAAGCGCTGGTGCTGAACCGGACCGACGGCGGCGCGCGTGCGGGTCGTGTACTGGAGCTCTGGGCAATTGCGCCGGATGCGGCCCCTGTTTCTCTTGGTGTACTGCCCGATGTACCGAATGCACGGGTGACCCTGCCGGAAGATCTTGCAGAAATCGCCGGCACGCTCACTCTCGCGATTTCGGACGAGCCAGAGGGTGGCTCGCCCACCGGTGCGCCGACCGGCGAAGTGCTCGGCGCGGGCGAAGTCTCCGAACTCTGAATAAAATCTTCCTCAGCCTGAAACTACAGTCCAGCCCGCTTCGTGGCTGAACCGAACCGACCCGGCATAGCCCCCCCCGCCGGGACAGGTTGTGTAAAGAGTAGAACAGGCAAATGTTCTTGTTAATGAGTGCCCGGCGGGTCGTTGCCACAGGCAGCGCCCGCCGCGGTCTGCAGATTAAGCGTCTGGTGTGGATTAACAATGTCATTCAGCCGTGATTATCGGCATTTCACAATTTACACCGCATTAAACGGCATAAATCTGTAGATAATGTTGCTTTCAGGATGTTCTGAGGGCCGCTTTAAACGGAGAATATTTCTTTCCGGAGCGTGATCCGGCGGCAAATCAGTCGTTTTTGGAATTGAGCGCAGGGATTTTCCGTTCCACAGTGCCGGCCATGCGCGCGCCATTGATTGATAACCTCCAGTATGCTGACTTTTCACCCGAGATCTTTGCGCAGATGCGCGAGGGGGGTGTCGACGCCGTTCATGTGACCGTCGCCTATCACGAGAGCTTTCGTGAGATGGTGCTTAACCTTGAGAAATGGAACCGCTGGTTTGAGGTCCATCCCGACCTGATATTCAGGGGCACGACTGCCGCCTGTGTCGCGCGTGCACAAGAGACCGGACGAACGGCGATCTTTTTCGGGTTTCAGAATCCTTCGCCCATCGGCGATGACATCGGGCTTGTGGAGATCTGCCATCAGCTTGGCATCAGATTTATGCAGCTGACCTACAACAACCAGTCGCTGCTTGCGACGGGCTGCTATGAGGAGGACGACACCGGGCTGACCCGAATGGGCCGCCAGGTGGTTCGTGAGATGAACCGGGTGGGCATGGTGGTGGATATGTCGCATTCCGCCGAACGTTCCACGCTGGAGGCGATTGACCATTCGACGCGACCTGTTGCGATCACCCATGCCAATCCGCACGCCTGGCACGCCGCGTTGCGCAACAAATCTGACACGGTTCTGCGGGCGCTGACCGGGGCAGGCGGGATGCTGGGGTTTTCGGTTTATCCGCATCACCTGGCGGGCGGGACAGACTGCACGCTTGAGAGTTTCTGCGGGATGATTGCGGATACTGCCGGGCGCTATGGCGCAGAGCACCTCGGCATCGGGACCGATCTGTGCCAGAACCAGCCGGACAGTGTGGTGGAGTGGATGCGGGTCGGGCGCTGGTCAAAAGTGATTGATTATGGCGAGGGTACTGCCGCCAGCGCGGGCTTTCCGCCTATGCCGGAATGGTTCCGCGACAACCGTGATTTTGGCAACATTCGTGCGGGGCTTCTGGCGACCGGCCTGTCGGAGGCCGACACGGACGGGATCATGGGCGGCAACTGGCATCGCTTTTATGAAGCGAGCTTTGGCGCGGCATGAAGGACTTCCCGGATATCCCGCAGGCACCGCTGCGCCCGCCCTCTGAGGTGATGCGGCTGAAGCGCATGGGCGCGATGTTCCCCACGCGACTGTCTTTTTTGCGTACACTGATGCGCACTCTGGCAACCGAACAGGTGCAGGTGCGCCGCCCGGTCTGGGACATCAGCGAAGCCGGGTTTGGTCACGCGGTCTATTCTCTGGAGCTTGGCGGATATGCGTATTCGCTGGTCGCGGTCGCCACTGATCTGCCGCCTGATCAGCGCACCGATCGGGTGATCGCCACCGCCTGGGATACGGCCTATGTCCTTTATGACGGCGTGCCGGATGCAGATGAGATCGCGCGTATCTGTGCGGCAGCGCCCCGGCAGGAGGCAGCCCGTTTTACGGAGCGGGATCTTGTGCTGAGCCGCGCCAATAAGTCAGTCCGGCTCTTTTCTCATGTGGTGGAAAGCCTGCGCTCAGGCCGCCAGCCCGATGAAGCACTGGTGCGCGCCACCGGTTATCTGATGCGGACCACCGCCGTCTACGGCAACGGAAAGTTCGGGATCGCCGACCGCGCCGTTTATGATGACCGGCCGGGGCTCGAAGGACCGTTCATGGCTGAGATGCTGACGGTCTGGCTGATCCGTCTTTTTACCCACGATCTGGCTGAGCATCTGGGGGGCAGGGCGCTCGACCGTAAGCTGAAACGGCATCTGGGGATCGGGAATTCAACCGGGCTGGGCATGGCGCCGTTTCTGGTGAACCACCCGGTACTGCTGAATAACTGGATGATGGTGCGTGAAACGGCGCTCGCCCGCGTCCGGGCGGTTACGTCGCTCGATGCGGAACAGATTGCCTGTGTGCAAGCGCTTTATCAGCGCGCGGCACGCCACCTCGCCGATTGGGACGTGCCTGACCGGTCGTATCAGGCGCGGATCGCGGTGCTGCGACAGGACTGGCGGCGGCTTGAACCCTGTTTTTCGACCGCTGCCCTTGCCACAGAGATGCCGGTTGCGCGGCTTCTGGCGCATACCCGCCAGAGCAGCGTTGATCTGCAGGAACTGATGGTCGCGCTGGTGATGGAACCGTTCGGTGGGCTGGTGGACGGGCTGGCCGGGTGTATGAGCGATCCCTTTGGCGCTCTGGCTGTACCTTTTGCAGGCACCGCAGAACTTGCCGCGGCTGTTGATGCCGGGTTCGCATGGGCGCTCGCCCCTGATTACGAGGCGCCTGACCAGTGCCGGCAGTTCTGGTATGTCAGTGCGGCCAAGCAGGAACCACGGCTGGGTCTGCGGTTCGACGAGCCTGGTGAAGAGCTCGAAAGCTCGTTGGATATTGCCAGATGTATCAAGGCATTGCGGCGTGACCTTGAACAAAGAAATGAACCTCTTTCCGCGTTTCTGGCGCGCTTTCCCGAGCATGCGCTTGCGGCGTCGCGGGTGGCCCTCGGGGAGCGTTATCCCTATGCTGAGATCCGTGACAACCTGATCGCAGACACCTGTCTGCCGATTGATATGCTGCGCTGCAAGCTCGCGTTTTTCGGGGCCTCGCGGTTTGACCCTCGATCGGACAGATGGACACGGATCACGCTCTGTCAGGGGGCGCCGCTGGCGGATGAACTGGACGGGCGTGCGGACGACTGGTGGTTGCCGGTTTTCGGCGGATGACCTGGTCAGTTGCGGAAATTACGGCGCTCGCATCAAAAGCGGCACGCGGTGCCGGAGCGCCTGCGTGGCAGGCTGCGCGTTTCGGTCAGGCAGCAGCGCTTCATCTGAGACACGGGCGCCCGGCGACAGAGCTCGGGGAGGCGCTGACCAGCCTTCCTGACGGGCCCGCAATGGATCTGCCACTCGCGCTGGATGCCGCCCTCGCGACAGAGGCGCCGGAGGCAGAGGTAATGGCAGATGCGCCGCCCGGATTGCTGCAAAGCTATATCGACGCGCTGCCCTGCCGCGCGACCGCGACGCCGGGTGAGGCAGGTGTCTGGCGGCTGAGCATCGATCGGGGGGCACCACGGGTACGGCCGGCCCCCGGCCGGATTTCCTGTTCTGATGCGCTGATCGCGCAAATGACCGCACTTGCAGAAAAAACCTATGTACCCGAAACAGATGCCTCGCGTGCCGCTGGTGCCGGTGCCGGGCTGACAGACAACGACTGACGCGTGTCAGGCGAAAGGGTTTTCGTCATAAACCACATGGCGCAGGTAGAGCCCCTGCGGCGGACAGACCGGGCCACAGGCCGCGCGGTCGCGTGCTGCGAGCGCTGCCGCCATATCGTCCGGCGCCCATGATCCTGTTCCCACCCGCTCCAGACTGCCGACAAAGCTGCGCACCTGATTGTGCAGAAACGACCGTGCGCGCACGTCAAAATGCACCTCTGTGCCGTAGTCTGTCCGGTGCCCGGTCACATCCAGACGGTTGAGCGTTTTGACCGGGCTTTCGGCCTGGCAGATCGTAGACCGGAAGGTGGTGAAATCATGCCTGCCGGTCAGATGGGCAGCCGCATCCTGCATTGCCGCGACATCAAGCTGCTGACGGACCTGCCAGACCAGCCCTTCAAGATGCGTGGCCGGCGCGCGACGGCTCAGGATGCGGAAGAAGTACTGCCTCTCGAGCGCCGAGAAGCGCGCGTGCCAGTCGCCCTCCACACGGGCACAGGCGACAATCGCCACCGGCGCGGGCTTGAGGTGATAATTCAGCGCTTCAGACAGCCGGAAAGGCTCCCACTCCCGCGCCATGTCGCAATGGGCCACCTGACCCAGAGCATGCACGCCCGCGTCCGTGCGGCCGGCGGCAGCGATGCTGTGATCGCCCGGCTCGATTCGCGAAAGCGCAGCCTCGATGGACCCCTGAACGGTGGTCTGTTCTTTCTGACGCTGCCAGCCGGCAAATGGCGCGCCGTGGTATTCGATTTTCAGGGCATAGCGGGGCATGGACCGGCCCTAGCGCGCGGGCGGAGCGGCGTCAAATGTCTTTGCAGGCTGGCAAGCGGACGCGCAGGTGCCTAAGTAGGAGGGGACGTAATAAAACGGGCAGTCAGGCTTTGGTTATCTCTGTGATTGCGGACACGGTGCTGCGCCAGATCGAAACGGTGCAGGATACGGTCAGCGAAACGCTTTTTGAGCCGGTGGTGCGCGTCGGCGTCACCGGGCTTGCGCGGGCTGGCAAGACGGTTTTTATCACCTCACTGGTGGCAAACCTGCTGGACCGGGGGCGGATGCCGCATCTGCTGGCCGCCGCCGACGGGCGCATTGATGCGGCATTTCTGCAGCCGCAGCCCGATGACACTGTGCCGCGGTTTGATTTCGAGAGCCATCTGGCGGATCTCACGGCGCGTGAGCCGCGCTGGCCCGACAGCACCCGGACAGTTTCGGAATTACGGCTGTCCCTGCGGGTGCGCCGCGGCGGACTGCTGGCCGGGCTGAAGGGGCCGCGCACGGTGCATATCGATATTGTGGACTATCCGGGCGAATGGCTGCTGGATCTGGCGTTGCTGGACAAATCCTATGGTGCGTGGTCGGCGGAGGTGCTGGCGCGGACAGAGGCGCGCGGGGAAGCCGAAGCCTATCGCGATCTGGTGGCGCAGACCGACCCTTCGGCCCCGCTGGAGGAAACCCGCGCGCAGGCGCTGGCATCAGAATTTACCGCCTATCTGACCGCGGCGCGGGCGGCGGGTTACTCCGACTGCACCCCGGGGCGTTTTCTGCTGCCCGGTGATCTGGCGGGCTCGCCGGTCCTGACCTTTGCGCCGCTGCCCGGCGATGGCAACGGTCCGCGCGGCTCGCTTCTGCGTGAGATGGCGCGACGTTATGAAGCTTATCGCAAATCCGTTGTCCGGCCGTTTTTCCGCGAGCATTTTGCAAAGATAGACCGCCAGGTGGTGCTTGTCGATGTGCTGGGCGCGATTCACAAGGGGCCGCAGGCGGTGGAGGATATGCGCGCGGCCATGGCCGATATCCTCAGCGCCTTTCGCCCCGGGCAGAACGCTTTTCTGACGCAGCTTTTTCAGGGGCGCAGGGTAGGTAAAATCCTTTTTGCCGCAACGAAGGCCGATCATCTGCACCACAGCCAGCATGCAAAGCTCACCGCGATCACCGAGGCGCTGGTGCGCGGTGCCTCAGAGCGCGCGAAGTTTGCCGGGGCGACCACCGCTGCGATGTCCATCGCCTCACTGCGCGCGACGACTGAGGAGACGATTACGCATGACGGCACAACGCTTGATGTGGTGCGCGGCAGGCTGCTTGAGAGCGGCAAACAGGCGGCCTTCCATCCTGGCGCGCTGCCTGACGATCCGGGCCATCTGCTGACACCGGCGCGCGCGGGCGCGGAAAAGTGGCTGGATCAGGATTACCGTGTGATGAATTTCGCACCACAGCCGCTTACTTTGCGCCCCGGCGAGGGTCCGCCGCACATCCGGCTTGATCACGCAGCCCAATTCCTTTTAGGAGACAGGCTATGACGGATATCACCATCACTCCGGCCCGGAGCCTCGATGCGGGCGCTGTCGGGCACATCCTGTCGCTGACCAACGACCAGATGCCCTGGCTGCCGCGGGTACACACGGGCGCCGAAGAGATCCGCTATGCCGGCGATATGATCGAGGCAGGCTGGGTCCGGGTGGCAAAGGTGGACGGGCGCGTTGTCGGTTTCATCGCGCGCTGGGAGCAGGACGTGCATGCGCTCTATGTGCTCCCGGATGCTCAGGACAAGGGCGTTGGCACGGCTTTGATCGACGACGCCAAGACAGACAGTGAAACGCTGGCACTCTGGAGCTATGAGGTCAACACGGGTGCGACACGGTTTTACGGGTTGCGCGGATTTATCCAGACAGATCAGACCGACGGCAGTGACAATGACGCGGGCCTGCCCGACATCCGCTTTGAGTGGACCCGGAGCAAAAGCTGATGGCCAGAGGGCCGGTTCTTATCGATCTCGACGAGGAGGCGCCGGCGACATCGGTGGCTGAGGCACCACCTGTACCCGATCCCGGCCTGCCGGCCCCGTCCGGGCAGGCGATGCAGGCGGCGGCGCGTATCGCTGCGCGCCGGCCCTCGCGGCTCGGGCGCTGGTTCTGGGGGCTGGCGGGCGCGCTCATCTGCGCGCTTGCTAGTCTTGCGGCATGGGAACTGGTGACCGGTCTGCTGGATCGCAACCCGGTGCTGGGCTGGGGGCTTGGCGGCCTGATGGCGGCGTTTTTTTTCGTTCTGGTGCTGGTAGCGCTGCGAGAAGCGGCGGCAATCGGGCGGCTGGGTCGGATCGATGATCTGCGCAAGGCCGCTGAGACGGCACGGGCGGAGAATAACCTGAAAGCCGCCCGCGCGGTCAGCGCGCGCCTCGTGGCACTTTATAAAGGGCGCGAAGAGACGCGCTGGGGTCGCGACCGGCTTGCGAGGCTTGGCCCCGATCAGATGGATGCGGGTGCCCTGCTGGCCCTGACGGAGGCCGAGCTTCTTGCCCCGCTCGACCAGCTTGCGCGCCGCGAGGTTGAGGCCGCCGCACGGCAGGTGGCGACTGTTACGGCTCTGGTGCCTCTGGCGCTGGCGGATGTTGCCGCAGCACTCACCGCCAACCTGCGCATGATCCGGCGCATTGCTGAGGTTTACGGTGGCCGTTCGGGCACGCTGGGGAGCTGGCGGCTGGCGCGGGCGGTGATGTCGCATCTGGTGGCCACGGGCGCTGTCGCAGTGGGCGATGATATGCTGGAGCCGGTGCTGGGCGGGTCGATCCTGGGCAAGCTCTCACGCCGCTTTGGCGAGGGGCTTGTGAACGGCGCGCTGACCGCGCGCGTGGGCGTCGCGGCCATGGAGGTTTGCCGGCCGCTGCCCTTCGGCACTGGAAAGCGGCCGAAAGTGCGCTCTATCATCAAAGACAGTCTTGGCGGGCTTTTCGGCGCGTCACAAAGCTGAGGAATCTGCCACCTCCTGGAGGGATTTCATGGAAAGTTTTGCGGCCGATCTGGCCACAATGGTACGCACGCCGCTGGAAGAAGACCACGTCAGGCTGATGCGCCGCGAGGGCAAAGTGGTGCCGTTCAAAGCCGGCGAGATGGTACAGGAACCGGGGCAGGCAACTGATCTCTTCCACTACGTCCTGGCCGGCGAGGTCGAGGCGGTCGACCCGCGCACGATGGAACGGATGGGCGATGCCACGCTGGGTCCGACGCAGTTTTTCGGTGATCTGCAGTTCTTGTCGGGCGGTGTTTCGCTGGCGGGTGCGCGTGCGGTGACGGACAGCGAAGTGCTCTGCGTGCCCCGCGCGGCGATGCTGCAGCTGATGTCGGATGTGCCGGAAATCAGCGACATTGTGGTCACCGTGCTGGCCGCGCGGCGGCAGCGCGCTGTGCGGGCGGCGGACAGTCTGCTGACGCTGATCGGCCCGGAACTCAGCCGGGACATCCGGGAGGTTGCCGGCTTTGCCGCGCGTAATCGCATTCCGGTGCGCGAGATTGCCGCCGACAGCGAAGAGGCGATGGCGCTGGCCGCGCAATGCGGTCTGGAAAAAGCGCATCCCGGCGTGCTTTTCGGGCGCGAGCGCAAGATCGAGCCCCCGACCCCGCGCGCGGTGGCCGAAGCGCTGGGGCTCGATCTGACTCCGGGGGAGGCGGATACCTTTGATGTGCTGATCGTTGGCGGCGGTCCTGCGGGGGTCGCGGCGGCGGTCTATGCCGGTGCCGAAGGGCTGCGCGCGATTGTGCTGGAGGACCTGGCGATTGGCGGGCAGGCGGGCACCTCGAGCCGGATCGAGAATTACATGGGCTTTCCTACAGGCATTTCGGGCGGCGATCTTGTCGGGCGCGGCGAGGTACAGGCGATGAAGTTCGGAACACGGTTTTCCGTGCCGCGCCGGGTCGGTGCGCTGACGCAATGTACGGAGAAGAAGTTTCACGTCACGCTGGATGACGGTCACAGTGTCTCGGCGCGGTCGCTTATTGTGGCGACAGGCGTGCAGTACCGGCGCTTGCCGCTTGAGGGGCTTGAACGGCTGGAGAATGCCGGTGTGTACTACGCCGCCACAGAGGTTGAGGCGCGCTGGTGCCGCGACAGTGAGGTTGCGGTGATCGGCGGCGGTAATTCCGCAGGACAGGCCGCGATGTTTCTGGCACGCACCACGCGGCATGTGCATCTGCTTGTGCGCGGCGAGGGCCTGGCCTCTTCGATGTCTGATTATCTGCTGCAGCGGCTGGAGACGCATCCGCGCATCACCATTCACACCTGTACTGAGGTCACCGGGCTGCACGGCGACACACAGCTTGACCGCATCACAATCCGCGACCGCACGTCCGGTCAGTCCTGGGATCTTCGCACCCAGGCGCTTTTCATCATGGTCGGGGCAGCACCCAACACCGGCTGGCTTTCGGGGCTTGTCGATCTCGACCCGCGCGGGTTTGTGCTGACCGGCACCGCGGCCGGCGGGCGCTCTCAGTTCGAGACCTCTCTGCCCGGTGTCTTTGCGGTGGGTGACGTGCGCGCAGGGTCTGTAAAGCGCGTGGCATCGGCGGTAGGTGAGGGCTCGGTGGTGATCTCCTCAGTCTGGGCGCATGTTAACCGATAAAGGCGCGCTGTCCCCGGCACCCTGACGCCAGGATCTGCATCGCAGCCGCAGAAACGCAGGGTTGTAGCGGCGCGGTGGCCTGCCTATAAACAGCGCATGATGGCTTTTCGCGCACTCACTATACGAATTATATCCCCGGCGCTCTGAAACGATGAGACGCCGGGCCAAGGTGCTGAGCATATCGCACCGACCGCTTATTCCCCCCTGACCGACACAACTCCGAAGGACGCCCGCAATGTGCGCCGATACGACCAACACACCTGAATATAAATCCACCCTGAACCTGCCCCGCACGGAATTTCCGATGCGCGCGGGCCTGCCCAAACGCGAACCCGACTGGCTGTCCCGCTGGGAGCAGATCGGCATCTATGACCGCCTGCGGGAAAAGGGCGGTCGCAAGCCCTTCACGCTGCACGACGGACCGCCCTATGCCAACGGGCATCTGCACATCGGGCACGCGCTGAACAAGACAATCAAGGATATGATCGTGCGCAGCCATCAGATGATGGGGTTTGATGCGCGGTATATCCCTGGCTGGGATTGTCACGGTCTGCCGATCGAGTGGAAGATCGAGGAGCAATATCGCCAGAAAGGCCGCGACAAAGACGATGTTCCGATCAATGAGTTCCGGGCTGAATGCCGCCAGTTCGCCGCCGGCTGGGTCGATATCCAGCGCGAGGAATTCAAGCGTCTGGGCGTGACCGGCAACTGGGCGGATCCGTACCTCACGATGGATTTCCACGCCGAGCGGGTGATCGCCGAGGAGTTCATGAAGTTCCTGATGAACGGCACGCTTTATCAGGGCTCGAAACCTGTGATGTGGTCACCGGTTGAGAAAACCGCGCTGGCCGAGGCCGAGGTGGAGTATCACGACAAGGACAGCTTTACGATCTGGGTGAAGTTTAAGGTTGCCGGTACCGGTGATGCGCTGCTCGACGGGGCGCAGGTGGTGATCTGGACAACGACGCCCTGGACGATGCCGTCCAACAAGGCAGTGGTCTATGGTGAGAACATCTCATACGGGCTTTATGAGATCACCGGGCGGCCGGAGGAATCCTGGGTTACCATCGGCGATCGGTATGTCCTTGCGGACAAACGCGCGGCTGATGTGATGTCCCGTGCGCGGCTTGATGACACAATGTATCGCCGTTTGTCTGATGTCAGCAACGAGGATCTGGCAAAGATAAGCGTCACGCATCCTCTTGCTGGTGCAGCCGGCTCAGAAGGCGAATGGGACGAGCCCCGCGATTTCCGGGCGGCGGACTTCGTCACAGACGACGAAGGCACCGGATTCGTGCACTGCGCACCAAGCCACGGGATGGAGGAATATGAGCTCTATCGTGATCTCGGCATGCTGCAGGAGGTCATCACCTATAACGTGACCGACGAGGGCATGTTTCGCGAGGGGCTGCCGTTTTTTGGTGGCAAATACATCCTCAATCGTAAGGGAAAAGAGGGCGACGCCAATGCAGCCGTGATCGACAAGCTTGTCGAAGTCGGTGGCCTGATGGCGCGCGGGAAAATCAAACACAGCTACCCGCATTCCTGGCGTTCCAAGGCGCCGGTGATCTATCGCAACACGCCACAGTGGTTTGCCGCGATCGACAAACCGGTGGGTGACGGGCTGGATATGCACGGCACCACCATCCGCGAGCGGGCGCTGACCGAAATCGATAATGTGAAGTGGACGCCGAAGTCCGGGCGCAACCGGCTGCATTCGATGATCGAAGCGCGGCCCGACTGGGTGTTGTCGCGCCAGCGGGCGTGGGGTGTGCCGCTTACGTGCTTCACCCGCAAGGGTCTGCTGCCGACCGATCCGGGCTTTCTGCTGCGCAACGAAGAGGTCAACCAGCGGATCGTCGAGGCCTTTGAGGCCGAAGGCGCGGATGCCTGGTATGAGGAGGGCGCCAGAGAGCGGTTCCTTGGCGGCATCGTGGACCCGGATGAATATGATCAGGTGACCGATATCCTGGATGTGTGGTTTGATTCCGGATCAACCCATGCCTTCACTCTGCGCGACCGGCCCGACGGGACCAAAGACGGTATCGCGGATGTCTATATGGAAGGCACAGACCAGCACCGCGGGTGGTTTCATTCCTCGCTGCTGCAGTCAGTGGGCACCACCGGGCGCGCGCCTTACCGCAATGTGGTGACGCACGGGTTCACGCTGGATGAAAAGGGCATGAAGATGTCCAAATCGCTCGGCAATACCATCGTGCCGGAAAAGATCGTGCAGCAGTATGGCGCGGATATCCTGAGGCTCTGGGTGGCACAGACCGATTACACGCTCGATCAGCGCATCGGGCCGGAAATTCTGAAAGGAACCGCTGACAGCTACCGGCGGCTGCGCAACACGATGCGCTATATGCTGGGTTCGCTGGCGGATTTCAGCGAGGCGGACCGGGTGACGGCAGAGGATATGCCGGAGCTGGAACGCTGGGTGCTGCACCGTCTTGCCGAGCTCGATAAGACGGTGCGCGACGGCTATGCCGCCTATGATTTCCAGGGTGTCTGGCAGGCGGTCTTTACCTTTGCCACTGTCGATCTGTCGGCGTTTTACTTCGATATCCGCAAAGACGTTCTCTATTGTGACGGTGACACCCGGGAACGGCGCGCGGCGCGCACAGTGCTCGATTTGCTCTTTCACCGGCTGACCACATGGCTGGCTCCGGTGATGGTTTTCACCATGGAAGAGGTCTGGCTGGAGCGTTTCCCGGGCGACGAAAGCTCTGTCCACCTGCAGGATTTCCCGGAAACACCTGCTGAATGGCAGGATGCGGATCTGGCGCGCAAATGGTCCGGGATCCGGTCTGCGCGGCGTGTGGTGACCGCGGCGCTGGAAATTGAGCGGACAAACAAGGTCATCGGAGCCTCGCTTGAGGCCGCACCGGTGGTTTACATCGCCGATGATGCTCTGCGCGGTGCGGTTACTGACCTGCCGTTTCAGGACATCTGCATCACTTCGCAGATCACGGTAAGCGGCGACCCCGCGCCTGAAGATGCGTTCCGGCTGCCGGAAATTGCGGGCATCGCCGTGGCCTTTGCCCGCGCGGATGGTGAAAAATGCGCGCGCTGCTGGAAAGTGCTGCCCGATGTCGGCACCCATGCTCACCCGGGCGTCTGCGGTCGCTGCAACGCGGCTGTAGGGTAAGCACGCGGTCTTCGGCGGGGTCCGCGCGGGATATGAAACCGGCGCGGACCCTTTTCCGGTCAGTATGGGGTATCAGGTGGCCATGCGTGCCACGTCCTTGAGCAGGCCCGGGTCAAGGCGCGCGTCCGCGCTGCCGTGCAGAACCGAGATGTCGCCGGTCGTCTCAAACACAACCGCCAGCACCTGATCATAGTCCGTGACATTCGCCTCGCGGAGTTTGGCGCGCAGTTCATCCTCGCTGACCTTCGCGTGTTGCAGGTTGTCATGCAGCACCTCGCGGCCGTCCATGAGCAGAAGAGGTTTGTTGGTGACAAGGTCTGCGATGCGTTCGGAGCGCGACACTAGGCTGGTCATGGCGATCTGCAGGACGAAAAGCACAGCGATCGCTGCAAGAGGTACCGCCAGAGGCGTATTGTCAGAGGTCGCGGCGCTGGCGAGCAGTGAGCCGATGGCGACGGTGACGGCAAAGTCATGCGAAGCCATTTTGGCAAAACTCCGCAGGCCCGCCATGCGCACGGCAAGTATAATGCCGCAATAGGCAAGGAGGCCGCCCGCTATGGCCTGCCAGAGAGATGACGGATCATCGGGTAAAAGTGTCATCGGCATATCCTTCCCGGCCATCCGGCCCCTGAGTGCCGGGCCCGGTCAGAGACCGGCGCCCATCGCACAGCCTTTGGGTGTGAAACGCCTCAGATGCGGTTTGGGTTGCACTCTGGGTGTGAAACCGGAGCGTGCCGTTCAGACCCGGCTGCGGTTTTAAGACGTGGTCCGGCGAAGCGGGTCGCGCTGGCGGACTGGTTCAGCCGCCGTCGACCTGACGCTGGTAGTCCTCTGCATCGAACCAGCCCCTGGAGGCGGTGACCTGCATGGCGTCGTCGAGATCCCACTCTTCCCAGCCACCGACCCTGCAATGGTTGCCCGTCTCCGCGTGATGCCCTTCGAGCGTCCACAGATAAACCATGTGGTCACCCCCCGCACGCACCCCGTCACGGGTCAGATGCAGGTCCGGAAACTCCGCGTGAAAGCCGGCGGCCATGGCTTCAAGGGCGCTGGTCCCGGCATGGGGATCACCGCGATTGATCACGATCGCTGCGTCGGGGGTGAAATGTCCGGCCACCTGCGACGGGTCCTTGCTGTTCCACGCGGCGGTACAGGCGTCAGCTTTCTGCTGTGGTGTCATCTTCAGAAAATCCCTGTGTCCTGAAATGTGCCGGCAGGATGTGGCAAAAGCATCTGCTGTGCCATTATTTTCTTAACGCTGTGGCACAAGGCGCAGGAAGCGGGTTGCGCGAAATGCAGGCTGCGGTCAGCATCAGGCATGGCTGAGAAGACAGTTGAAACACAATTCGGTGCACTGACGCTGAGAGAGGAAAACGGTGCTCTGACGGCGCTGCGCTGGGGCATTGCGGCACAGGAAGACTGCACGGACCTGCTCGAACGTGCCGCAGAGCAGTTGCGCGAATACGATGCCGGTGCGCGCGAAGCATTTGATCTGCCGCTGCATGTGCACGGCTCTGAGCTGCAGCGGGCGGTTTGTGCAGCGATTTACGCGATTCCATTCGGCGAAACGCTGACCTATGGCGAGATTGCCGGTGCACTCGGAGTGCCGGCACAGGCGGTCGGGCGCGCCTGCGGGGGCAATCCCATTCCGGTGATCATTCCCTGCCACCGGGTGATGGGGGCAAAAGGGCTGACCGGGTTTTCAGGCGCAGGCGGTGTCGAGACAAAGGTGGCTCTGCTGCGCCATGAGGGCGCGGGCAGTTTTCTGATCTGAGGTATGCTGTTCAGCCGGTGGTGCGTTCGGGGATGATTTGCTGCGCGACACCGGCAAAGACCAGATAGACGCTGGTGGTGATCAGACCCCAGTGCGCCCAGCTTTCGGGATGAAAATCGACCCAGGCCGCCCAGCCGGCAAAAAACGTCCAGGCCAGCGCCATCGGCAGAGTGATTGCCCGCCAGCGCTCGGTCCGTACGGGGTGCACAAATCTGAGCGGCAGGAACATCGCGACGGCCAGCGCACTCACCAGCGTGAGGCTGACCCAGAAATTCGGCTCCAGAGCAAAGATCACCAGCACCAGCATGTTCCAGCAACCCGGAAAGCCTGAGAAGGAGTTATCTTTTGTTTTCATGCGGGTATCGGCAAAATACATGGCGCTGGCAAAGGTGATGATGATAATTGCGAACCAGCCCGTCCAGCCGTCCATCAGACCTGATTTGAAGAGCGCAAAGGCGGGAATGAACACATATGTCAGATAGTCGATGATCAGATCGAGCAGCACGCCGTCGAACTCGGGGGCGTTGTGTTTGACGTGGTATTTACGCGCCAGCGGCCCGTCGATGCCATCGACGAAAAACGCAACAACCAGCCACAAAAACATCAGGTCCCATTTTGCATCCACTGCGGCGAGCATTGCCAGCATGGCAAAAACAGCGCCCGTGGCGGTCAGCAGATGTACGCCGAGGGCGAGGAAACGAACTGTCATGCACGCTTCATGCCGCAAGAGCCGCCCGGATGCAAAAAGAAACTCGGTCGTTCACCGCAGGGCCGGTGAGCCGGTTGCAAGGGCACGCAGACAGCAGGGTTTCCGGCGCTTTGATGCCGGTCAGGCGCGCGGGTGGGCGCGGTCGTAGACTTCCATCAGCCGGGCGGTGTCGACCGCTGTATAGGCCTGGGTTGTCGAGAGCGAAGCATGTCCCAGAAGCTCCTGTATTGCCCGCAGATCACCACCGGCGTCCAGCAGATGGGTGGCAAAGCTGTGCCGCATCGCGTGCGGTGTGGCACTCGCCGGCAGGCCCAGCTGCATCCGTGCGCGCGCCATGACCTTCTGGATCGGTCCGGGGCCCAGTGCGCCGCCACGGACGGCGCGGAAAAGCGGCGCTCCGGCCTCGGCCGTATACGGACAGAGCTGCAGATAGATGTCGACACTGTCGCGGGCCGCTGGCAATACCGGCACCACACGTTCTTTATTTCCCTTGCCGAAAATCCGCAGCACATCGGGCAACGGAGCATCTGACCCTTTGAGCGACAGCGCCTCGGAAATCCGCAGGCCGCAGCCCCAGAGCAGCGTCACTACGGCCATGTCGCGGGCCGCAATCCAGGGCTCCTGTGACTGCACACCGATCGTCTCGATCAGGCTGCGCGCGGCATCTTTGGCCAGCGGGCGGGGCAGCTTTTTCTGAAACTTCGGGGCGCGCGCGGAGAGAACTGCAGTCGCCTCAAACCCCTTGCGCTCGGCCAGCCAGCGGTAAAAGGCTTTGACAGCTGAGAGCTTGCGCGCAAGGGATCTGGCACTGATGCCGGTGCCACGGCTCTGCGCCATCCAGGCCCGCATGTCGCTGATTGTGATGTCCTGCAGCGCGCCGAGCCCCTGGGGCGCGCCTTTGTGCTCAGTGATAAAAGCCAGGAATTCAACGACATCGCCCCGATAGGCGGTCAGCGTGTTGTCGGAGGCGTTTTTCAGCGCACCCTGATGCTGCAGCCAGGTCTGCAGCGCATCATGCGCGGCCGGGCTGATCTGCGTTGTCATGACAGCCAGCGGCGCATGATCCGTTCAAATACGCCGGCGAAGAACACCAGCAGATCGGTGCCCTGTTGCGGTCCGAACATATGCGGGTCTTCGGCACCAAGCACCAGCATGCCTGGCTGACGGCCCTCACCGAAATCAAGCGAGAGGCAGGCCTCTGATCTGATCCAGTCGGATTTGTCGCCATAAAGGCTGCCGGCGTCACCCTGCACCTGGCGCAGGGTCACCTGTCGCAAGGCTCCGCCGCGACCTTGTGTGATGTAACCGGCGATAAACCCGGGCGCTGCAACGCGCAGCACGTCATCAAGCCGGTCGAGGCCGTTGGTATCGTCGTGATTTTCGGACTCCAGCACAAGCCGCACCAGATCGACGCGCAGGATATCTGCAACTTCACCGCCCAGATCGCGCAGAAAGACCTCAAATTCGGTCGGGTCCAGCATCCGCAGAATGGCGCGGTGGATCTGGTTTGTGCCGGCGAGGTTTTCATAGGCGGCTGCGATCACCGACCGGTGCGTGTCTTCCAGCCGGTCGAGCCGCGCTTCGAGACGCTCCATCGCGATACCGCGCATGTCGATGATATTGGCTCCCATGGCCTTTTCATTGGCCGCGACGAGCGCATTCATCACGTCTTTATCATCCAGAATGGCATCCGGGCGGGAAATGATAGCTTCACGCAGGGCGTGTTCGATCTTGGGGCTGGTTGTCATCTGCTGCTCTTTATTTTTTCAGGATCTATAGCATGGCCCGGACATAAAATCTGCCACGAAATTACAAAAATTCCGTGGCAGTGTTGTCGTTGCAAAATCGCGTCCCCCGGCCAGCGGGCGGCAGATGGTCAGAGGATTTTCTGGCCTGTCTTGGACCAGTCGTCCATGAACTGTTGCAGCCCCTTGTCGGTCAGCGGGTGCGCGGCCAGCTTGCGGATCACTTCCGGTGGCGCGGTGATGACATCCGCGCCAATCAGTGCTGCGTCCTGAATATGATTCACCGACCGGATCGAGGCGGCAAGGATCTGCGTCTCAAATCCGAAGTTGTCATAGATGGTGCGGATGTCCTGAATCAGGTCCATGCCATCAAGGTTGATGTCATCAAGACGCCCGATGAAGGGGCTGATGAAGGTAGCACCCGCCTTGGCTGCAAGCAGCGCCTGGTTTGCGGAGAAACATAAGGTGACGTTGACCATTTTGCCTTCGGACGAGAGCACTTTACAGGCTTTGAGCCCGTCCCATGTGAGCGGCAGCTTGACGGTGATGTTGTCGGCGATATCGGCAAGCTTGCGGCCTTCGGCGATCATCGCGTCGGCGTCCGTGGCCACCACTTCGGCGCTGACCGGGCCGCTGACAATGTCGCAGATTTCCCTGGTGACCTCGATGATGTCGCGGCCTGATTTCAGGATCAGTGACGGGTTGGTTGTGACACCGTCGACCATACCAAGATCGTTCAGCTCGGAGATCGCTGCGGTATCCGCTGTATCCACAAAGAATTTCATTTTTCATTCCCTTTTGTTGACTGGCGGAACGCCTGCGCATTCCCTCTTGCTCTTGGCTTTACCGCATGATCTGCCATGCTGAAACCCGAAAATCCCTGAGAGCCGGAGCCTGCGCGTTGAGCGAGCCGCAATTTTTTGAAACCGGTGCGCTGGTGGCTGTGCTGACAACGCAGCCATTGGGGCGTGCCCTGGACTACCGCGCACCCGAAGGGGGCTGCTTTGCCGGTGCCTTTGTCGAGGTTCCGCTGGGTCCGCGAAAAGTTATCGGCGTGGTCTGGGGGGCGGGGCAGGGCGATTACGATATCTCGAAGATCCGGTCGGTGATCCGCGTGCTGGACGCCGTTCCGATGCGTGAGGAGATGCGCAGCTTTCTGCAGCGGGCCTCCGACTATACGCTGACGCCCATGCCTGCGATGCTGCGTCTGGCGACCCGGGCACCCGGTCTGGGAAATCCGCCGTCGATGCGGCGGGTCTACCGGCAGGGCAATGCGGAGCCCGACAAGATGACGGCGGCCCGGCGCAAGGTGCTGGCTGCACTCGCAGACTATGGTGATCTCGCGTTCACGCTGAAAGAGCTCGCTGAAATGGCCGGTGTCGGCTCGTCGGTGGTCAAGGGGCTGGTGTCTCAGGGTGCCGTGCTTGAAGAGGACAGTCCGCGCGATCAGCCCTTTGCGCGGCTCGATCCCGCACTGCCGGGCAAAAAGCTGACCGAAGATCAGGCGACAGGTGCTGCGGCGCTTGCGCAGGCCGTGCGTTCTGAAAGCTATGGCACGACGCTCCTGCGCGGGGTCACAGGATCGGGCAAGACCGAAGTGTATCTTGAAGCGGTGGCCGCAGCGCTCTCTGCGGGGCGACAAGCGCTGGTGCTGCTGCCCGAGATCGCGCTGACCGCGGAGTTTCTGACCCGTGTAGAAGAACGCTTTGGCGCAAAGCCCGCCGAGTGGCATTCGGGCGCCACTATGACGGAACGTCGCCGGATCTGGCGCATGGTCGGCGAGGGACAGGCTCAGCTTGTCATCGGCGCGCGCTCGGCGCTTTTTCTGCCGTTTCAGAACCTCGGGCTGATCGTGGTCGATGAGGAGCATGACACCTCCTACAAACAGGAAGAGGGCGTGCTTTATAATGCGCGCGATATGGCTGTGCTGCGCGCCTCGATCTGCGGGGCGCATGTGGTGCTGGCCTCGGCCACCCCGTCGCTGGAAAGCTGGGTCAATGCAGAGGCGGGCAAGTACCGGCGTCTGGAACTGAAATCGCGGTTCGGCCCTGCGGTACTGCCGCAGATGCGCGCGATTGACATGCGCGCTGAAAGCCTGCCGGCCAGTCGCTGGGTCTCGGATGAGCTCCGGCGCGAAGTGGCTGCACGGCTTGAACGCGACGAACAGGCGATGCTCTTTATCAACCGGCGCGGCTATGCGCCGGTCACGCTCTGCCGCGCCTGCGGACATCAGATCGGCTGTGATCACTGCGACGCGCGGCTGGTCGAGCACCGGTTTCTTAAGCGTCTCGTCTGCCATCAGTGCGGTGAGACCAGGCCGATGCCCGATGCCTGTCCCTCCTGTGAGGTCGAGGGGCGGCTGGCGCCGGTGGGGCCCGGTGTCGAGCGCCTCGGCGAGGAGGCGGCAGAGCTTTTCCCGGACGCCCGGGTTGCGACGCTGAGTTCGGATATGTACGGCTCCGCCAGGGCGCTGAAAGAAGAGATTGCCGGTATCGCTCAGGGAGCGGCGGATATCATCATCGGCACGCAACTGGTGGCGAAAGGGCATAATTTCCCGAAACTGACGCTGGTGGGGGTGATTGATGCTGATCTGGGGCTGCAGGGCTCGGATCTGCGCGCGGCGGAGCGCACCTTTCAGCTGATGCGCCAGGTTGCTGGCCGGGCAGGCCGGGCCGAAGCACCGGGCACCGCCCTTCTGCAGACCTATCAGCCTGAGCATCCGGTGATCCGCGCTATTCTTGCCGGCGAAGAAGAGGCTTTCTGGGCGGCGGAAGCCCGCGAACGCGAGGCGGCGGGCGTGCCGCCTTATGGCCGGATGGCGGGGATCATCCTGAGCGCACCGGATGTGGCGCAGGTCTTTGACGCCGGCAACCAGCTGGCGCGCCACGACGAGCCGCTGCGCGCGATCGGCGCGCAGGTTTTCGGACCGGCGCCTGCGCCCATCTCCCGGGTGCGCGGTCGTCACCGGGTACGGTTGCTGGTCAAGGCTGAGAAATCCGCGCCATTGCAGGCCGCTCTGGCGAAATGGGTGGGGCAGGTCAGGCTGAAGGG
>NZ_JAHEHZ010000026.1 GCF_024639605.1 Roseobacter sp.
TGCAAGTGCGGCGCACAGGGTATCCAGTGCGGCAGGCACCTGCGCCATGCCGGCATGCAGGTTCTGCAGCATTTCAAGATGCACTTCGGGATTGCGGGCAGCTTTCAGCGCCTGCCCTACCAGCCCGGGCGGCCTGCGTCCTTCCCTCAGCCGGTCATGCGCCAGATGGTCGTTGAAAACCACATATCCCACCTGCCACTCCGCGATTTTCGCGGGCAGATCGTCATAGAGATCGAGCTGCGAGATCTCAAACCTGAGCTGCCCGCGGATGTCCGTGGCAAGAGAGGGTGCGGTGTCACGTAAAGCACTGAGCACTGTATTGGCAAACTCGGGGCTGCGTATGCCGCCTTCCCAGCTGGCGAACTGCGCCAGGACGGCAGTGGTGATCCCGTTGGCCGCGAGTTCGGCTTCGGTCGCGATCAGCCCCTCGGCCATCTGTTTCATTGCACCCCGTCGGGGGGCCAGATGGCGCTCGAACCCGTCGCCGTGCATGTCCACGATCCCAGGCAGCACCAGATAGCCCGAGAGATCGACCTCGCGTGCCACATGCCCGTCCGAAACCACGCCGCCCGCAATGCTCAAAGGCACCTGCTGAACACCCTCGGGTGTGAGCACGTCTGCGCCTGTCAGTCTAAGGTCTGCCAATGAATGTTCCCACGTCCGGCACACAGCTGCCATCCGGACAGCCGAGCTGATCGAGTACCGCATCAAGCCAGCTCAGGGAATGGTCAAACCGTCCCGTCTTCAGAAATTCAACGGTCTGAGCAATCACCCGGGGATTATTCATCATAAAGGTGTGGGTGACAGGCAGAACGATATGATCGCGCATGCCGGAAAGGCGTGTGGATGCTACGGACACCTTTCCGTCATCCCGACCAGGCAGAAGCGACGAGAAATAGGGGTTGAGGGATCTGTCCCCCGCAATCACCCCGAGTTCGAATGTGGCGGGCGGCAGGCGGCGTGGCAGAGAGCCCGGCCCCGTGCCTAACTGCCCGCCGGCAGGGCCGTTGATCCAGTCAAAAGCCTCAATGTCATTGAAAGCGTCGACGACCTCGCTGCCACGGTTAGGCGGGGCCAGCATCACAACCCGACCCAGCTGGTCGGGGTTCATGTCGGCCACCCACTGGCGCACCAGGATGCCGCCCATCGAATGGGTCACAAAATCGACCGGCCCAGGCGTGCCGCATTGCGCCACGGCATCGGGTATTGTCCGACGCACCAGTTCATCCACGGGAGCTGTGGTCGACGGATAGCCAGGACGCACAACCTTATATCCTTCGGCTTCGAGCGCAGCTTCCATCAGAGCAAATGAAAATTCGGTACGGGCGAGGCCGTGCAGAAGTACCACGCACTTTGTACCGGCCGGCATCGCCGGGCCTGCGAGCGCAAAGAGCCCGAAAAGAAAAAGAGTTAAATGTTTCATCAGGATTGAGATAGGGCGAGAGGCCGCGTTACAAAAGAATGACGTGACGCGATTTAATCGAAAGTGAACAGAATGGCCATGAAAACGCCGCGCCTCGCGGTCCGGGCGGTAATCGTTCATGCCGGCCGGGTGCTTCTTGTGAACGCCTGGCCCGGCAACAAAAGCGAGCTGATGTGCGCACCGGGTGGCGGCGTGGAACCCGGCAGTTCACTGCCCGAGAACCTTGCACGTGAGGTTTTTGAGGAAACCGGTCTGCGCATTTCCGTGGGCATGCCCTGTCTGGTGAACGAGTTTCATGATCCCGCAAGCGGGTTTCATCAGGTCGAGATATTCTTTCAGTGCGCTCTGTCCGGATCGTCTGAGATTTCCGACAGCTGGCAGGACCCCGAAGCCATTGTGAACCGTTATTTGTGGGCTGATGCCGGTGAACTGGCCGGCTTGATGGTCAAACCGGACAGTCTCAGAGATCTGGCTTTTGGTCCGTCGGCCGGGGCGCGGTATGACCCGCTTGAGACGATCGTGATGTAACAGCGAGTGCAATTCCGCTGAGCACGAGCACGGCGGCAAGAACCACGATCAGCGGCACCGGTTCACGCAGCAGCACGGCCCCGCCGGCGATCGCGATAACCGGCACGCTCAGTTGCACCACCGCCGCCACGCTTTGTTGCAGCAATGGCAGAACCTGATACCACAGCGCATAGCCCAGACCGGAAGTAAGACCGCCGCACAGAACAGCGAGAATCCAGCCGACCGGCGTCACATCACCGGGCAGCCCGGAAATAAGCAGCAGGGCCGGAAAGCACAGGATGAAGTTTGCACCGGTCGCGGCAAGGGGATCCCCGCGGGCTCGACCGCCGATGGTGTAGGCCGCCCAGCCCAGCCCGGCCAATACCATAAATAGCGCACCCGTCGGGTCCGCACGACCGCCCGGTCCGGGCCAGAGGGCCAGCAGCAGGCCGCAAAAGGCGACCGACGCGCCTGCAATCTGCCGTTTTGACGGCCCTGCTGCAGTGACAGCACCGTGCAGGAACATTGAAATCTGGACGACGCCGAAGAGGATAAGCGCACCGAGGCCAGCATCTAGCGTTATGTAAGCAAGTGAAAATCCGATCATATAGACCGTGAGGCTGAGCGCACCGAACAGCCGGCGCATACGGAACAGCGGAAGTGAGGTCCGCCGTACCAATACGATGAGCCAGAGCACAAGAGCACCGGAAAGAACCCTGAGCAAAGCGAAGTCTGTCGGTCCGATGTGCCCCCCGTCGACAGCCATGCGTGTCAGCACCGAGTTTGCCGCAAAGGCCGTCATAGTCGCACAGGTAAGGAGAATCAGCTGCATACGCTTGAATATCGCCTGGAAGAGTACGCGCCAACTGCCTCATATGTGCTCCGCCTGAGGCAGGGCCCGTGTTTTGAGTTGCGACCCGGGCACGTGCCGCCCAATCCCGGTCCGGGATAAAACGGAATAATAATTGTGGAGCCGACGCCGGGATGGATCGGGCCGGGCAGGTTTTGTGCCGGAAAAGCTGAGGATGTTTAGGCAGGCACCCCCAGATCAGTCGCGCCCGGGCAGATACTCAGGTGCTGCCGCTTTTCATACGCTGTCATGTAAAGTGTATGGTTCTGAGGCGGGCCACAATTCGTATTCGCTTCCGACCTGCACTCAGAGACAGCGCCTCACAAAAGTGGCAGGCGGACTTTCATGGTCGTGCCGCGTCGCCCGGCCTCACTGATAATCTCTATTCCGCCATGATACCGCAGAGCGATTTTCCGGGCGATCGCAAGCCCCATACCGCTCCCTTCAACTTCGTCACGCGGTCTCAGTGTGGTCATCGCACCGAAGACACGTTCGTGGTAAGCTTTCGGAATACCCGGACCGTTGTCGGCAAAGCTCAGGATTATCATATTCCGCTCTTTGTGTGCCGCAACCACCACTTTGCCTGACTGCCTGTCATGGTGTTTTATTGCATTGGACAAAAGCGCGTTAAGCAAGGTCAGAATATCTCTTTCGCCCATACGGACTGACGGCACTTCAAGTGCCCGCAAGAGCCTGAAATCTGAGGGTAGTCCGATCTCATCGGTTACTTCAGTCAGTGCATCATCGAGATTGACGTCGGCCACATCCTGCATTCTGCCGACACGCGAGAAAGTCAGCAAATCCACAAGCATCCGGTCCAGACGACCGGTATGCTGGTTCATCAGATCAATGCTCTCAGCGACCTGACCATCCACCCTGATACCCGCTTCAGCGAGGTCGTCCGAAATCCATTGCGGCAACTCGATCAGAGCCCTGACTGAATTGCGGACGTCGTGACTGATCAGATAGATAAAATCCTCAAATTCAGAGGAGCTGGGAAATTCACTCTCATCGCTGGTATTTGAACGTGCAGTCGATGTGGAAGCGGATGGAAGCATTGACCGAAGCCCTTTGGAGATATCTGCCTCCGGTGTATCAGCCGCTTCTGAACACCCGGTTAATGCTACAATATACTGAATTGTGAGGCGACGCGTATCGCGCAAAAGGCCAGCCGCAGCAATGAAAACGGTCGTTTTAATCCCGGATTAATCCGCACGGGCTATAGAAGGTGATGAGAAGATTGCGGCGCCTGCTTTCAGCCAGTCGCATGGAGCAACAGGAACAACCGGTCTCCCGCGAGGATCAATTCGGCAAAGCGTGCCGCGAAGACGCGAGGGACCTGAAACCGGGCGGGCAACCTGTGGTGACAGCGCCCGGCATGCCATCACCGGGCAACGTCCCGGCAAGCGGAAGCACCGCTGCAAAGGAGAGTAAGAGTGCGCAACAAGACCGTTGAAGCGACCTTCCTGCTGGTAGATGACGATGAAATCAGCATCATGGCCATGAAGCGCGCACTCAGGAAACTGAAGATTGTCAACGAAACGCTTGTCGCCAAGGACGGGCAACAGGCGCTTGATATTCTGAAGATGGCCGCCGGCGACGGGAACGGGACGCTTCCACCCTTCATCGTGACCCTCGATCTGAACATGCCGCGAATGAACGGCCTGGAGTTTCTCGAAGCGGTCAGGGCTGATCCGACGCTCAGGAGACTGGTAATTTTCGTCTTTACCACATCGGATATGCCGCAGGACATTCAGTCGGCCTACAGCCAGAATGTCGCGGGCTATCTCGTAAAGGAGAACCCCGGCGAAACCTTTTCGCGCGCGCTCGAAATGCTTGGGGCGTATTCGCGGATTGTTGAACTGCCGGCATGAAACGAAAAAGGCCCGCCGGAAAGGCGGGCCTTCGTGTTCATCCTGACGAGCAGGCAGCTTACATCATGCCGCCCATGCCGCCCATGTCGGGCATACCGCCGCCACCGCCTGCGCCTTCTTTTGAAGGCTTATCAGCAACCATCGCTTCGGTTGTGATCAGCAGGCCAGCGATAGACGCCGCGTCCTGAAGGGCTGTACGCACGACTTTGGCCGGGTCAATCACGCCGAATTTGAACATGTCGCCATATTCTTCGGTCTGCGCATTGAAGCCGAACTTCAGATCGTCGCTCTCGCGAATTTTGCCCGCGACAACGGATCCGTCGACACCAGCGTTCTCAGCGATCTGACGCAGGGGCGCTTCCAGTGCTTTGCGCACAATGGAAATACCAACGTTCTGATCGTTGTTCGCACCGGTGAGGCCTTCAAGTGTCTTACCGGCCTGAACCAGTGCCACACCACCGCCGACAACGATGCCTTCCTGAACGGCAGCGCGGGTCGCGTTCAGAGCATCATCGACACGGTCTTTGCGCTCTTTCACTTCGACTTCGGTCATGCCGCCGACGCGGATCACAGCAACACCGCCTGCCAGTTTGGCAACGCGTTCCTGCAGTTTCTCACGGTCGTAGTCGGATGTGGTCTCTTCAATCTGAGTACGGATCTGAGCAACACGCGCCTGGATCTCAGCTTTCTCGCCGGCACCGTCAACGATGGTTGTCTCGTCTTTTGTGATCTGCACTTTTTTGGCGGAGCCCAGCATGTCCATGGTCACGGACTCGAGCTTCATACCGAGATCTTCGGAGATCACCTGACCACCTGTGAGGATCGCGATGTCCTGCAGCATGGCTTTGCGACGATCGCCAAAACCGGGTGCTTTTACAGCCGCGATTTTCAGACCACCGCGCAGTTTGTTGACAACCAGAGTTGCCAGCGCTTCGCCTTCGACGTCTTCTGCGATGATCAGAAGCGGCTTTTGCGACTGGATGACCTGCTCCAGGAGCGGCACCATGGGCTGCAGCGACGACAGTTTCTTCTCGTGCAACAGCACGATGCAGTCTTCCAGCTCCGTGGTCATTTTGTCAGCGTTGGTGACAAAGTAGGGGCTCAGGTAGCCGCGGTCGAACTGCATGCCTTCGACAACATCGGTTTCTGTCTCCAGGCCTTTGTTTTCCTCGACGGTGATAACACCCTCGTTGCCAACCTTCTGCATCGCGTCCGCGATCTGCTGACCGATTTCGGCTTCGCCGTTCGCAGAAATAGTGCCGACCTGTGCGACTTCTGCACTGTCGTTGACTTCGCGCGCAGCCGCTTTGATCGCTTCGACGACTTTGACGGTCGCCAGATCGATGCCGCGCTTGAGGTCCATCGGGTTCATGCCGGCTGCGACAGATTTCATGCCTTCTTTGACAATCGCCTGCGCCAGAACGGTCGCTGTGGTGGTGCCGTCGCCGGCTTCGTCGTTGGTGCGGCTGGCCACTTCTTTGACCATCTGCGCGCCCATGTTCTCGAACTTGTCTTCCAGTTCGATTTCCTTGGCCACGGACACACCGTCTTTGGTGATGCGCGGTGCGCCGAAGGATTTGTCCAGAACCACGTTGCGGCCTTTCGGGCCCAGCGTGACTTTGACCGCGTCTGCCAGGATGTTCACACCCTTGAGCATTTTGTTGCGGGCATCTGTGTCAAATTTGACTTCTTTTGCCATCTTGTTTTCTCCTCTTGAGAATTGCGTTGAAGCGAAGGATCAGAGCAGCGCGGTAGCTTACTCAATGATCCCCATAATGTCGCTTTCTTTCATCATCAGCATTTCCTGACCGTCGAGGGTTACCTCGGTGCCGGACCATTTGCCGAACAGGATCTTGTCGCCTGGCTTCACAGCCATTTCGATCAGCTCGCCGCTGTCCTTGCGTGCACCTTCGCCGCAGGCAACAACTTCACCCTCGGAGGGCTTTTCCTTTGCGCTTTCGGGGATGATCAGCCCGCCAGCAGTTTTCTCTTCGCTTTCGGTGCGCTTTACCAGCACGCGGTCATGAAGCGGTTTCAATGCCATCTTTGTAGCTCCTTAAGGCTCAAAGTTTCTCCCTGACGACCGGTCTGATGTTTCAGCGCCGCGCCGCCGTTATCACTCGGATGGTGTGAGTGCTAACGGCGCATAGCTAGGCAAGCCGGCAGTGCGTGTCAACCACACGAACCGGAAAAATTTCAGCGTTTCCTGATCAATCTGCGCCGAGGATGCGGCCTGAGGCCGCGACTGCTTGTGCACCTGCGGGTCTGAGCCCGTAGATGCCTTTTTCCACACGTTCAAACCAGCCGTAGTGATCATCGGCCATAATGCGCGTCGCCCGCGCCACACCGGTCTCACGCGCGACATCCGAGCCTTTACTTGCGCCCGCTTCATAGAGAAAAAGCGCGAGCTTCAGAGCGTCCTGACGGTACGCTGTCACCAGACCGGCCCGGGTCTGCCCGCCCTCATTGGGATCCCCGGACCGGCGGGCAAATTCGCGCAACAGCGCATCCCGGCGCCTTGCGGATCTGCGCGGCGCGAAGGGTCCGGGATCGCAATGAACCTCAACCAGACCATCTTTCACCCGCACCGTAATCAGGCCAAGCCCCAGTCGCCGGGCGAGCGCTTTATTCTCCTTCAGCGCCCGCGCAAACCGCTTCCCCGGCTGACGCGCCACCGCCATATAGACATCATCAGAGCTTGAAAGCCGAGCCACGCACTGATGAAAAAGCGCCAGCGAAAACCCCAGTTTCAGTTCAACAATGACCGGCGGCTCACCGCCCCGGACTGCCATCACGTCAACCGCTCCGACCTCAGCCTTCACTGTATAGCCCTGGTCCTCCAGAAAAGCTTTGACGGGCGGGTAAAGATCGGTTTCGCGGGGTTTGCTCATCGGCACCATATCCGGATTTTGCTGCAGGTGCAGTCTGGCCCGGGCCAGCCCGCGGGTGCAAGCCCTGCGTCCCGCCCGCCTGAGTTCAGGAGACCGGGGTGACATCGCGGACACCCGTGATATAAGGCCCGCGAATTCGAACACCTTTGAAAGTACACTTATGACAACGCTTGTTTTCGGCCATAAATCTCCGGACACCGACAGCACCGGTTCCCCGATTATCTGGGCCTGGTATCTCAACCAGATCAAGGGCACGGAGGCCAGGCCCGTGCTGCTCGGTGAGCCCAATACCGAAGCGCTCTTCATGCTGGAACGCTGGGATCTCGAGAAGCCTGAGATCATTGACAGCCTGGCGGCGGGTACACCCGTCGTGATCGTGGATACCAACAACCCCGCAGAGTTGCCCGGAAACATCAATGACGCGGATATCCAGGCGATCATTGATCACCACAAACTGGTCGGGGGGCTGGAAACGAAGGGTCCGATCGACATTCGCATCGAGCCGCTGGCCTGCACCGCCACGATCATGTGGAAGATGATCGGCAAGGATCTGGCGCAGATGCCACGGAGCATCAAGGGGGCGATGCTGTCGTGCATCCTGTCGGACACGCTTGAGTTCCGCAGCCCGACCACGACCAACGAAGACAAGGCAATCGCCTGGGATCTGGCGCAGGATCTTGACGTGAACATTTCAGAGTACGCCGCCGAAATGTTCGCCGCGAAATCAGATGTGTCGGCCTTTACCGAAGCTGAACTGCTGCGGATGGACAGCAAAGAATACGGGATCGCAGGCAAACAGTTCCGGGTCTCCGTGCTCGAGACGACATCGCCCGGGCAGGTTCTGGATCGCAAAGGCGCTCTGATGGACGCAATGCCAGGCGTGGCAGAGGCAGACGGGGCGGATCAGGTGCTGCTTTTCGTTGTCGACATTCTCAACGAGGAAGCCACTCTGCTGGTGCCCAACGATCTGGTTAAATCCGTAGCGGAAAAAAGTTTTGATGTTCAGGTTGAAGGCGACACGGTCGTGCTGCCCGGCATCATGAGCCGCAAAAAGCAGATTATCCCCAATCTCAAAGTCTGACGGATACTGTGCAGTTGCGCCCCCGCGTGCCATACTTTGCGCAGCGGAGGGCGCGATGACTTTTCAAACCGAACTACGACACATTCTGGATAGAATGGAGCACGCGTACAACAGCGGAGACGCGGCCGCCTGTGCTGCGCTTTTCACAGAGAATGCGCAACTGCATTCGCCCTTCGGACCGTCGGCCAGCGGCCGCAGGGAAATTGAAACGCTGCACCGCGACTGGGTGGACGACGCCGGTAACAAAGCCTTCACAGTCACCGGGTCCGGTTGTGACGGGGCACTCGCCTGGTGCCTTCTGCGGTTTTCTGAAGGTGATGCGCAGAGCGAAGGCACGTCCCTTATCGTGCTTGAACACCATCACGACGAAGGCTGGCTGATCAGATCATGTTGCCTTCACGGCGACCCGGACTGAAAACTGTCGTGCAGGCGCCTGCACACTCGTGGACACAGCGTGCAGGCATACCATGTTGCCTGACAGGACCGACAATGCGACCCACCAGATATGAAAGAACGTCATGACCCGAATTATCAGTTCTCTGTCCGAAGTTTCTGCTCAGTACGACGCGCTTTTCGTCGATCTCTGGGGCTGTGTGCACAACGGTGTCAGGGCGCTGCCCGGCGCGGTGTCGGCGTTGCAGGAGTACCGCGCGGGAGGCGGTAAGGTCGTGCTGGTCACCAACTCGCCCCGGCCGCGTGCCGGCGTGCGCAAGCAACTGCTGCACTTCGAGGTGCCGGATGATGCCTGGGACACAATTGCGACTTCCGGTGACAGTGCGCGGTCGGCGATGTTCCGCGGCGCTGTGGGCGAGAAAGTCTGGCATATCGGACCGCCCACCGACCTGAAGTTTTTCGAACCGCTGAAGCTTCTGGAAGACCCGGCTGATATCCGGCGCGTCGATCTTGACGACGCCGAAGGCATTGTCTGCACCGGCCCGTTTGACAGCCTCGCGGACCCCGCTGTGATGCGACCGCAGTTCCTGCTGGCCAAACAGCGGGGGCTGAAACTCCTGTGTGCTAATCCCGATATCGTGGTCGATCGGGGCGACGTGCGCGAATGGTGTGCCGGTGCGCTGGCGCAGCTTTATACGGAGATGGGTGGTGAAAGCCTCTATTTCGGCAAGCCGCATCCGCCGGTTTATGATCTGGCGCGCCGCAGACTGGCAGAACTGGGCTCAGATGTGCCTGACAGCCGCATTCTGGCGATCGGCGATGGTATTCTGACGGACATCGCCGGTGCGATGGGGGAAGACCTTGATTCGCTTTTTATTTCCGGTGGTCTGGCGGCGTCGGAGACAAGGACATCGCAGCAGCCCGACACTGAGGCGCTGAACGCCTATCTGGAAAAGGAAATGTCCAGCCCGACCTATACAATCGGTCACCTGCGCTGACATCGGGTCTCTTTAATTTTCTGCGTTTGCAAAGTAATTAAATTTCAACTATTGTGATTCAAACGTCAGAAAATTACCGGAAGAATGACAATGCTGGATAATCTGCTCCGCGGTACGATCTGCATCGAAGACATCGAAATGGGCATGTCCCGCGCGCTCAGGAAAGTGGTCACCGACCAGGACATCGAGATGTTTGCGCAGATCTCGACCGATCACAATCCGGTACACCTTGATGATGATTATGCGCGTGACACGATTTTCGAAGGGCGGATCGCGCACGGGATGCTGACCGCGGGTCTGATCTCTGCTGTCATCGGCGAACAACTGCCCGGGCATGGAACTGTGTATCTTGGGCAGTCACTGCGGTTTCTCGCGCCTGTGCGCCCGGGCGATCTGGTACATGCCGAAGTCACCGTGACAGACATCGATCCCGCCAGGCGCCGTGTGCGGATGGATTGCCTTTGCTCTGTTGATGGCAAAAAGGTGCTCGTAGGTGAGGCAACTGTTCTGGCCCCTTCGCGGAAATTCGACTGATCCGGCACCAGGCCCGGACGGACGGCAGGCCAAAACGCGTGCCACGGCTTGCGCGCCGCGCGCCCTGAGGCTACCCAAGGCGGATGAAGACCCTCCGGGATTATCAGTTTGTTGACCCCAAAGACCGCGGCGCGAGCGCTGCGATCGGGAATTTTGACGGTGTGCATCTCGGGCACCAGTCCGTTATTGCGCTTGCCCGCGAGGTTGCACCCGCCGCCCCTCTGGGCGTTCTGACATTTGAGCCGCACCCGCGTGTCTTTTTCGCCCCTGACGCGCCGCCTTTTCGTCTGATGAGTCGTGAGGCCCGCGCCAGCCGCCTGGAAAAACTTGGGGTGGAATATCTCTTTGAGTTGAATTTCAACGCCGCACTGGCCGCCCTCGCGCCTGAGGATTTCGCGCAGCGGGTGATCGCGGATGGCTTTGGTCTGAGCCATGTGATCATCGGAGCCGATTTCTGTTTTGGCAAAGGGCGTTCCGGCACGGCACAGGATCTTGCCGCTTTCGGCGAAAAGATGGGCTTCGGCGTCACCATAGCCGATCTGATTGAACGCTCGGATATGACCATCTCTTCAACCGCGATCCGGCGCGCACTGACCGAGGGTGCGCCCCGCGAAGCCGCCGCCATGCTGGGTCACTGGCACCGCATTGAAGGCCCGGTGATCGGTGGCGAACAGCGCGGGCGCGAGCTTGGGTACCCCACTGCCAATATGTCGATAGACGGGCTGCATCCACCGGCCTTTGGCGTCTATGCAGTGCTTGTCGACGTGCTCAGCGGGCCCCGTGCCGGCAGTTATCACGGCGTGGCCTCCATCGGCGTGCGACCAATGTTCGGAGAAAACCGCCCCAACCTTGAGACCTTCATTTTTGATTTCACCGGTGACATCTATGGCGCACAGTTGTCTGTCGCACTGATCGAGCACCTGAGGCCGGAGGAGAAATTCGACAGCCTTGAGGCACTGATCACGCAGATGGATGCCGACAGCGAACGCGCCCGCGCGATCCTGGCTGCCCTATGAAAGATCCGATCAGCCGCACCGGCCTGCGCGACCGCTACTGGGAGCGCAAGCCACTGAAAAAAATGAACAAAAAGGAATGGGAGGCGCTCTGCGACGGGTGCGGAAAGTGCTGCCTGAACAAGCTCGAAGACGAGGACAGCGGCGAAGTGGCTCTGACGCGTATCGCCTGTCGCCTGCTGGATGACGAAAGTTGCCGCTGCTCGCAATACGAGATCCGCCACCACTTTGTGCCAGACTGCATCGTTCTGCGGCCGGATAATCTGGACACGCATGCCTACTGGATGCCTGAGACCTGCGCTTACCGGTTGCTCTGGCAGAAAAAGCCTCTGCCCGACTGGCACCCGTTGATCAGCGGCACCGCGCAGTCGGTCCATGATGCAGGAGTGTCGGTGCGCGGCATGACGCTGAGTGAGTTCGATATCCCTGAAGAAGAGTGGGAAGAATACGTAATTGAGGAGCCCGTCTGATGTTTTTTGCCTCTGACAATGCGGGGCCTGCGCATCCGCAGGTGATGCACCATGTGACAGCTGCCAACGAGGGGTTCGCCCTGCCCTATGGCAATGATCCGATCATGGCAGGCGTGCGCGAAACGATCCGCGATATCTTTGAGGCACCTGACGCGGCCATCTATCTTGCCGCGACAGGCACTGCGGCCAATGCGCTGGCACTTGCCTGTTATTGCCGGCCGTTTGAAACGGTTTTCTGTTCGCCGGTGGCGCATATCCATGAGGATGAATGTAACGCACCCGAGTTTTACACGGCAGGGGCCAAGCTGACCCTGGTGCCGGGCGGTGACAGAATACAGCCCGATGACCTGCGCCGGAGCATCGCCGCAGAAGAAAGCAGGGGCGTGCACGGTCCCCAGCGCGGGCCGGTCTCAATCACCCAGGTGACGGAACGCGGCGGGGTCTACAGCCTGCAGGAATTGCAGGCACTCACGGCCGTTGCGCGCGAGCACGACCTGCCGGTGCATCTGGACGGCGCACGCTTTGCCAATGCCCTGGTGGCACTGGGATGCTCAGCGGCGGAGATGACCTGGAAATCGGGCGTGGATGTGGTGAGCTTCGGCGGCACAAAGAACGGCTGTCTCGGCGTCGAAGCAGTTGTGCTTTTCGATCCCGCAAAAGCCTGGGAGTTTGAGTTGCGTCGTAAACGCGGGGCGCATCTTTTCTCCAAACACCGGTATCTTTCCGCGCAGATGGCGGGTTATCTGGAAAACGGGTTGTGGCTGGAGACGGCAGCACTGGCCAATGAGCGCTGCAGCCGGCTTGCGGCAGGTCTGCGTGACCGCGGCGCGAAGTTCCTGCATGAGCCGCAGGCCAACATGATTTTCGCGGCCTTTCCCCGGCGCGTTCACCAGGCGCTGCACGATGCGGGAGCGATGTATTATATCTGGGAAGGCACGCTGGAAGGCGACGACCCTGACGAGATGCTGGCCGCACGTCTGGTCTGTGACTGGTCGGTAAGTTCAGACCAGGTCGACACCTTTCTCAGCCATCTCGATATGTGATCCGATCGCATCGGCGACATCCTGTGGGTGCGTCACTGGCGCCATATGACCTGCATGCGCGATCGTCACCTCGCGCGCGTCCGGCAGGCGATGCGCGAGAGCTCTGTTAATGTGCGCTGTAACGTCCGGGCTTTGCGCCCCGCGCATCAGCAGCACCGGCATTGTGATCCGTCCGAGCCTGCCGGGGCGCAGCAATCCGGGGCTGTCATCAAAGATCATCGGCGACTGCGCCGGTACCAGGTGCATACGGTCGGTCATGTAGGCCTTAGCCGCCGGCGGAATGTCAGCCCAGCGGGTGACGTCGCCCCAGACGCGGTTGAACAGGCGCGCAGCCTTCGTCATGTCGCCGGCTTTGAGGGCCTCGCTGTAGGGAGCAGCGTTCGCGTCATGCGCGGCGAGAGCCGCGGGATTATCCTGAGCCAGCACAACGAACCATACCGGCTCGATAAGCGTCAGGCTCCGCACCAGGCGTGGCGATTCCGCAGCCAGACGCAGCGCGACAGTCGCGCCAAAAGAATGTCCGATCAGATGGACGCCCGTGCCCAGAAAGGGCCGCGCAAGACCGGTACAGAAGTCGTGAAAATCTCCCTGCCCGTTCCAGTCAGGGCTGCGGCCGTGCCCCGGCAGATCGCAGGCGGTGAGCGTCACCTGTGAGCTCAGCGCTGCGCCGACACCGCGCCAGGCACCGGAGTGCCCCAGCGTGCAGTGAATGGCGAGCGCCGCGAGTGGCCCCTCTCCGAAGGTACGAAAAAAGGCCTGAGGGCTCACAAACTGCCGGCGAGATGCGCGTCGAGATCATCGATCCGGTCCTGGCCCCAGAACCTCTGGTCCCCATCGGTGATGTAGAAGGGCGAACCGAATACACCGCGCTCCACGGCCTCATCGAGGTTGGCGGCATAGGTCTCGGCCCCGGTCAGCATTCCGCTGTCCGCCAGCGCCGGGTCAAAGCCGGCCCCCGCAAGGCACTCCCGGATCACGTCATCCTCAGCAATATTTTTCTCTTCCGCCCAGCACGCACGCAGCAGTGCATGACACAGCCCGCTGAGGTCTCCCCCGCCTGCATTCTGAGCGGCGATCACCGCATAGGATGACGGCGCCTGATTGGTCGGCCAGTGGGCAGGTTTGAGATTGAACGGCATGTCGGCTTTCTTTGCCTGGCGCACCAGTTCCTGAGCGCGGTAATCGATCCGGCTGAAGTGCCGGTCTTTTGGCGGCGTCCCACCGGTGCGCGCAAAAAGTGCCAGTACATCGAGCGGTTTGTACGTGATCGTTGCACCATGTTTTTCGGCGACTTTTTCAGCCCGGTTCCCGGCAAGGTAGGCGTATGGAGAGATCGTCGAAAAAAAGAGGTCGATATGCGCCATTTCGGGCTCCCTGATGCGGTGTGGTTCTTTGCCGATTGGTAAGGCCGTGTTAGGTGGTGTCAACATCACGAATCTGTCACATTGCGTGCCGCTGTCCAGGACCTGCCCTTATGCCTCAGCATCAAGAACCGAAACTGATCTCCGGAAACGCAAATATGCCGCTGGCCCAGGCCATCGCAAGGCGCATGTCGATGCACCGGGGCATGCAGGTGGGTCTCGTTGATGCCCGCGTCGAGCGGTTCAATGATGGCGAGATATTCGTCGAGGTTTTCGAGAACGTGCGCGGCGAGGATATGTTCATCCTGCAATCCACGTCGAACCCGGCGAACGATAATCTGATGGAGCTGCTGATCATGGCTGACGCGCTGCGCCGGTCGTCTGCTGCACGTGTGACGGCGGTACTGCCCTATTTCGGCTATGCCCGTCAGGACCGTCGCACCAAGGCGCGCACGCCGATTACCGCCAAGCTTGTGGCCAATATGCTCGTCGGCACAGGCATTGAACGGGTTCTGACGATGGATCTGCATGCTGCGCAGATCCAGGGGTTCTTCGACATCCCGGTTGACAACCTATACGCCTCGCCGATCTTCGCGCTGGATATCAAAACAGAGTTCAAAGACCGGATGGGAGAGCTGATGGTGGTTTCACCCGATGTCGGCGGTGTGGCCCGGGCGCGCGAACTTGCCAAGCGCATCAACTCACCACTCGCGATCGTTGATAAGCGGCGCGAAAAACCCGGTGAGGTTGCAGAAATGACAGTGATCGGCGATGTGACCGGTAAAACTTGCCTCATTGTGGACGATATGTGCGATACTGCCGGTACGCTTTGCAAGGCGGCCGAGGTTCTTATGGACAACGGCGCGAAGGAAGTGCACTCCTATATCACCCACGGTGTCATGTCAGGCCCTGCGGTGGAGCGGGTCACCGGTTCGGTGATGAAGTCGCTGGTGATCACAGATACGATTGCACCGACCGACGAGGTTAAGGCCGCGCATAATATCCGTGTTGTGCCGACTGCGCCGGTCTTCGCTCAGGCGATCCTGAACATCTGGAACGGCACTTCTGTCTCGTCGCTCTTTGAGGCCGAAACACTGAGCCCGATATACGATGGTATGTACGCTGCCGAGTAAGCGATCACCGAACTGAGCTGGTCAGGACCAGCGGATCAGTCCGATAATCGCTGATGATGCATAGAAAAACTGCAGGATCAGAAAAGCCCAGCGGCGGTCGATCACGGCCCATGCCGCAAAGAGCAGCGCCGAGACCAGAAGCAAAGCAAAGCCGGTAATTTCATTGCCCGTGTTCGAAGCAATCAGCATCGCATAAAGAATGGCGAGGCCGGAGCCCAGCCACTCGAAGACAGTCGTCAGTTTGCGTTTATCAGCGAACAAAAGCCCCGTTCCTTTCCCGGCCCGGCATCACAGATGCGGAAAATAATCTTCACAGGTTCCTTCACGATATACATCCGCCGTGCAGCAGTGCAGCCCACCACCAAAGGCATAGGCGTCGCGCAGTTCCACTTCGACAACTTCCATACCCAGCTTGTCCATCTGTTCGGCCTGATACACTTCCGATTTCTCGACGCAGACTGTCTTCGGGTCGAGCACCAGCACGTTCATACTGAGCCAGACGGATGAATAGCACAGCGGCGGCGGCTGATTATGCGCGGGCTGTGCAGCATCCACAATTTCCCAACCGTTTTTCTCAAACATATCCCGCTGCTCTGACGGAAGGCGACGCTGCGGATTGTTGAGGATCAGGCCAGGACGCAGTGGCGTGAATGTCGCGTCGATATGGATCGGATAGGGATCGCCCGGAAAGTTCACCGCATGCACACGGTGGTCCGGGAAGTGCCGGCGCAGCCACTCAATACCCTTGAGATTGGTAGTGAACCCATGTTGCACCACCAGATCACGCCCGAACCGCAGCACGTCAGCGGCGTCGAAAAGCGGCTCCTCCTCGGTCGTGACGAAAAACTTCTCTGCGGCCCATTGCAGCCGCTTTTCCACGCCGATTTTGTCGCTGAGGTAATCAGGGTGATAGTCCGCATCCGTCAGCCGCGGTTTCGGCGCGCTTTCATGGCGGAACTTCGGGTCTTCCTCAAAATATTTCTGCATCAGCGGCCGGTAGTTCAGATATTCAAACCAGCGACAGCGATAGGACATCGTCGCCTCCAGCATCTCCGAGCCCACGGTCAGCAAAACATCGCGCGGGGGCATACAGCCAAACTGACTGTCCGTGTGAAAATCGGGCGTGGTGGCAGGCAGCGCATGATCGATTGGCACGGGCCGGTCGACGCGGATGCCGCGCGCCTGAAGCTGTCCGGCAAAAGTGTCGAGCAGCTCATTAGCGCGGTCGATGGTTTCCTGCGGACGCCGGCCCCACTGGCCGCGCATGTCGCTGTCTTCGGGCACCTTGGCCTCCAGCGCAGGTTCTGCGGGCGGGATATGGCAGTCATCCGCCCGCCCCACGATCACGTGGCGGAGCGGATCCCATTCATTCCAGCTGTTAACAACGGTTTTGTGCATTTCCTGCGCTCCTGACTGAGATGCTCCGACACATACCGGAGTGTTGATAGGAGCATTGTGCGGCGGGCTCAAGCAGTGACGTGACAAGGGACCTGTCTGCCCCTTGTCGCGCTTGCGTCGTGCTCAGCGGCGAACCCTGGTGGTCGGTGCCCGCCAGTGGAAGCCTCTCTTTTTGCTGCGCCGGTCGGCTTCTGCCAGAAGGCCCGCATCCTCAGGCGTGTGGTGCCGGTGGCCCCAGACATCCTCGCGGGTTGCGGTTCTGAAGGTGGATGAAAGAATTCCGAACATGTTGCTCTCCTGATTTACGCGGTATACCCCCTGATAAGCGACATACATGCCCTCAGGCAAAACAGTATGACTGATAATATATAAGTCAGGCTAACATATGGATTGGTCCAAAATTCCTTCGCTCGCGGCATTGCGTGCATTTGAGGCTGCTTCACGGCACCAGAGCCTGAGTGCGGCGGCCCGCGAGCTGAACGTGACGCATGCTGCAATTGCCCAGCATGTCCGCGCACTCGAAGAAGATTTTTCCGAAAGCCTTCTGGTCCGGCAAGGACGTGGCGTTGCACCGACGGCGGCGGGACTGGTGCTCGCCGGGCGTCTGAGTGAGGGCTTTCAGAGCATTGCAGATGCCGTTGACGATCTGCGCACGCAGGGCGCGAACCGGCCACTCAATATCACCGTGACGCCGACCTTTGCCGCCAGTTGGCTGATGCCGCGGATCGGAGATTTCTGGGCAAAACACCCAGAGGTTCGGCTCAACATAAATCCGGGTACCGAACTGGTTGATCTGCGGCGTGACGGGTTTGATCTGGCTGTGCGCTATGGGGAGGGCGACTGGCCGCGGCTTAACGCTGAGTTGCTGACAGAAGCGCAGTATCTTGCGCTGGCGCATCCGGATCTGATCGGAGACCGTGTGGTCACGAAGGTTTCTGATCTTATCGATCTGCCCTGGCTCCTCGACTCCAATGTTATGGAACGACGCCGGATCATTGAACAGGAAGGGATTGACCTCGACAGGGTCAAAGTCACCACACTCACGACCAATGATCTGACGCTGTCGGCGGCGGTTGCGGGTCTGGGCGTAACGTTTCAACCAGGCTCGCTGGTCGAGCGGGAGATCCGCTCGGGGCAGCTCAAACCGCTCGTCGCCCTCCGCGAGCGCGGTCTGGGGTATCACCTGGTGACTGTTCCGGGGCGGATGCATCCGGGTCAGCGGGTGTTCATGTCCTGGCTGCGCAAAAAGGCGCGCGAAGGCCAGTAGCTGCGAGACCGGGACAACTGCAGCACCATGGAACCAATCTGATGACCCGCAATTCTGCCGGGTCTGACCGCGCCAAACCAAAAAAGCCCCGCACTGAGGCGGGGCTTTTCGGTTCTTCAGCAGGTTATGTCAGACGCTGATGTGATCACCGACGGCAACCATGTCGGCGAGCAGCTTGGCCGCGTCATCCACCGGGCCCGGCTCGTTGTCGAAAGTCTCTTTAGCGCGGCTCAGTGCCTCTTCGGCCTCTTTCACCATCGCTTCGTGATGCTCTCTGGTCATATCACCTTTGGCAATCGCACGCTCTGCCAGCACCGAAATGCTGTCGGCACTGATCTCGGCAAAACCACCTGTCACAACGTACTCGGATGCGCCATCGGGGCCTTCCACGCTCAGCACACCGGGGCGCAGCGTGGTAATGGTGGGCGCATGGCCTGCCATCGCCGTCATATCGCCATCGGCCCCGGGGATCTGTACGGACGTGACCTGCGCAGAGGCAAGCAGCCGTTCCGGAGAAACGAGGTCGAACTGGACTGTATCTGCCATGTCTCAGAGCTCCTTAAGCGGCGTCTGCCGCCATTTTTTCGGCCTTGGCTTTCACCTCGTCGATGCCGCCGACCATATAGAATGCGCCCTCGGGCAGGTGATCATAGTCGCCGGCCACAACCGCTTTGAAGCTTTCGATTGTCTCGGTGAGCGGCACCTGTTTGCCGTCGGCGCCGGTGAAGACTTTGGCCACGTCGAAAGGCTGGCTGAGGAAACGCTGGATTTTACGCGCACGGGCAACGGTGAGTTTGTCTTCTTCAGAAAGCTCGTCCATGCCAAGAATCGCGATGATATCCTGAAGTGATTTATACCGCTGCAGGATCCCCTGAACGTCACGTGCCACCTGATAGTGCTCTTCACCCACAACCGCAGGGTCCATCAGACGTGATGTGGAATCGAGAGGATCCACCGCCGGATAGATGCCCAGCTCGGAGATCGCACGGGACAGAACCGTTGTCGCATCAAGGTGCGCAAAGGATGTCGCAGGGGCAGGGTCGGTCAGGTCGTCCGCAGGCACGTAGACGGCCTGCACGGACGTAATAGAGCCCGCTTTGGTCGAGGTGATGCGCTCTTGCATCTGGCCCATGTCGGTGGCCAGTGTCGGCTGGTAGCCCACAGCTGAAGGGATACGGCCCAGAAGGGCGGACACTTCGGAACCGGCCTGCGTGAAGCGGAAAATGTTGTCGACGAAGAACAGAACATCGGTACCGGACTGGTCGCGGAACTGCTCGGCCAGTGTCAGGCCGGTCAATGCCACGCGCATACGGGCTCCGGGAGGCTCGTTCATCTGGCCGTAGACCAGCGCCACCTGGCTGTTCTCGAGGTTTTCGGGGTCGATCACGTTGGATTCGATCATTTCGTGGTAGAGGTCGTTGCCTTCACGGGTCCGCTCACCCACACCGGCGAACACGGAATAGCCCGAGTGCACCTTTGCGATGTTGTTGATCAGTTCCATAATGAGAACGGTTTTACCAACACCCGCACCGCCGAAGAGGCCGATTTTACCGCCCTTCGCGTAGGGGGCCAGCAGGTCGATCACCTTGATGCCGGTTTCCAGCACTTCGGAAGTCGTCGACTGCTCTGCGAACTCAGGTGCCGGCTGGTGGATGGAGCGTTTCTCGTCTGCGTTGACCGGGCCCTTTTCGTCCACAGGCTCGCCTACGACGTTCATGATTCTGCCGAGGGTCGCATTGCCCACCGGGATCGAGATCGGTCCGTCGGTGTCGGTCACTTTCTGACCGCGCACCAGGCCTTCGGTCGAGTCCATTGCGATGGTCCGGACGGTGTTTTCGCCCAGGTGCTGGGCCACTTCGAGCACCAGCCGGTTACCGTGGTTTTCGGTTTCCAGTGCGTTCAGAATCTCCGGCAGGTGATCCTCGAACTGAACGTCGACGACCGCGCCGATGACCTGTGTAATTTTGCCTGAGGCATTTGCCATGTCGTTTCTCCGGTATGTTCTACAGCGCTTCCGCGCCGGAAATAATTTCGATCAGCTCGTTGGTGATGACGGCCTGACGCGAGCGGTTGTATTCGATCGTGAGGTCTTCGATCATCTCCCCCGCGTTGCGCGTGGCGTTGTCCATCGCAGACATCCGTGCACCCTGTTCGGAAGCGCCGTTCTCCAGCAGTGCTGAGAATATCTGGGTTGCCACGCCGCGTGGCAGCAGGTCCGCGAGTATCGCTTCTTCATCGGGCTCGTAATCAAAGAGTGTTGAGGCTTCATCGGCCTCCGGCTCTTCGAAATCCGCCGGAATGATCTGCTGTGCCGTCGGGATCTGGCTGACGACGTTCTCAAACTTTGCGTAAAAGATCGTGGCCACGTCAAATTCACCGGCATCAAAGCGCGCAAGGATATCTTTGGCGATGCCCTGCGCATCCGCATAGCCGACGCGTTTGACCTCTGTCAGATCCACGTGACCGACAAAGTGTTTGCTGTACTCACGCTTAAGCTGGTCGCGGCCTTTTTTGCCGACGGTCAGGATTTTGACCTCTTTGCCTTCCGCAAGCAGCTTTTTCGCGTGGGTTTTGGCCTTTTTGGCGATGTTGGCATTGAAGCCACCGCAAAGGCCGCGCTCGGAGGTCATGACGATCAGCAACTGTACCTTGTCGCTGCCGGTACCGCTGAGCAGGCGGGGGGCGGAATCTGACCCGCCCACCGATGCCGCCAGATTGGACATCACCGCGTTGAAGCGCTCGGTATAGGGGCGCGACATCTCGGCTGCTTCCTGCGCGCGGCGCAGTTTCGCCGCGGCAACCATCTGCATGGCCTTGGTGATCTTGCGGGTCGATTTGACCGACTCGATCCTGTTTTTAAGGTCCTTAAGACTGGGCATGGGCCTACCTCTTAAGCGAAGTCAGAGGCGAATTCGCTGATCGCAGCTTTGAGTTTATCTGCTGCATCGCCTTTGATTTTCGGGTCCTCATCGGTGATCCAGTCCAGCACGTCCTTGTGCTTGGAACGCATGTGGTTCAGCAGACCGGTTTCGAAACGGCCGACGTCTTTGACTGCGACCTTGTCGAGGAAGCCGTTGGTACCTGCAAAAATCACACAGACGATCTCGGCGTTCGTCAGCGGGGAATACTGAGGCTGCTTCATCAGCTCGGTCAGGCGGGCACCGCGGGCCAGCAGCTGCTGGGTAGAGGCATCAAGATCAGAGCCGAACTGAGCAAAAGCCGCCATTTCGCGATACTGCGCGAGCGACAGTTTCACCGGACCGGCAACCGAAGACATCGCAGATGTCTGAGCCGAAGATCCGACACGCGACACAGACAGACCGGTGTTCACCGCAGGGCGGACACCCTGATAGAAGAGTTCCGTCTCAAGGAAGATCTGGCCGTCAGTGATCGAAATCACGTTGGTCGGAATAAAGGCCGACACGTCGCCGCCCTGCGTTTCGATGATTGGCAGAGCTGTCAGCGAGCCGTTTCCTGCATCATCACCCAGTTTCGCGGAGCGTTCGAGCAGACGGGAGTGAAGATAGAAGACGTCGCCGGGATAGGCTTCACGACCGGGCGGGCGACGCAGCAGCAGCGACATCTGGCGATAGGAAACAGCCTGTTTGGACAGGTCATCATAGACGATCAGCGCGTGGCGACCGTTGTCGCGGAAGTGCTCGGCCATGGCCGTCGCCGAGTAAGGTGCGAGGAACTGCATAGGCGCAGGCTCAGACGCCGTCGCGGCAACGACGATGGAGTATTCAATCGCACCGGTCTCTTCGAGCTTTTTCACGAGCTGGGCAACGGTCGAACGTTTCTGGCCGATGGCCACATAAACGCAGTAGAGCTTTTTGCTCTCGTCGTCGCCGGCGGCATCGTTGTAGGATTTCTGGTTGAGGATCGCGTCAAGTGCGACGGCGGTTTTGCCTGTCTGACGGTCACCGATGATCAGTTCCCGCTGGCCGCGGCCAATCGGAATCATGCTGTCCACGGCTTTCAGGCCGGTGGCCATCGGCTCGTGCACGGATTTACGCGGGATGATGCCCGGTGCTTTGACGTCTGCGACAAGCGATTTGGAGGCGTTGATCGGCCCCTTGCCGTCGATGGGGTTTCCAAGGCCGTCCACAACGCGGCCAAGCAGCTCGTCACCGGCAGGCACGGACACGATCGAGTTGGTACGCTTGACGGTGTCGCCTTCTTTGATGTCGCGGTCGGAGCCGAAGATCACGACGCCGACGTTGTCGGCCTCAAGGTTCAGCGCCATGCCCTGAATACCACCGGGGAATTCGACCATTTCACCGGCCTGCACGTTGTCCAGACCATAGACGCGCGCAATACCGTCACCGACGGAGAGCACCCGGCCCACTTCGGCCACTTCGGCTTCCTGGCCGAAATTCTTGATCTGGTCCTTCAGGATCGCAGAAATTTCTGCTGCTTGGATACCCATTTATCCGACCTCTTTCATTGCATTCTGGAGGGAATTCAGTTTCGCGCGGATCGAGGTATCGATCATACGCGAACCAACTTTAACGACGAGACCGCCGATGAGGCTTTCATCAACGGTCGCATTCAGTGTCACGTCTTTGCCTGTAGAGGCTTTGAGCGTTTTGGCGAGTTTCTCGGATTGCGCTTTGGTCAGCGCTTTGGCGGAGACGACCTCTGCGGTCACTTCGCCCTTTTCTGCGGCGATAATATCGCGCAGCGTGGAAAGCAGCTGTGGCACAACAAAGAGGCGGCGTTTCTGCGCCATGAGCGCCAGTGTGTTCGCCATCGTGTCTGTCAGGTTCATTTTCGATGCGATCGCGGTGATCGCTCCGGCCTGTTCTTCGCGGGTGTAGATGGGCGAGTGGATCAGGGTCCGGAAATCCTCGCTGTCGTTCATTGCCGCCTGCAGCGCGTCGATGTCTGCTTCGAGTGCTTTTACGGTGCCGCCGTCTTTTGCGATATCATAGACTGCGGTCGCATAACGCGCAGCGATGCTTGTGGAAATCGAAGCTGGTTCTGACACGTCCACCCTTCCGATGTTCTGGCCCCGGATGTGCGAATTATTCGCGTCACCAGGCATGTTGGCGCGGCTTGAAACTAGTCAAGACGTCGAAATCAGCGGTGATGTAACAGACCGTTCCACACCCCGCAACATGAGATCGTCAAGCGCTCTGCGACGGGTTTTCTTGTGTTTACAGGGCCTTGGCCCGGGTGCGACCGTTTGGCTGCGCAGAAAACTTACAAAATCGTTCAAATAATCAGCCCGTTTGCGATTCTGACGGCGCAAAAACGGGCATTATCCGGCCTTTGTATGCACATCGGCCGCGCCGGTGTTATACCGCTTTGGCCGCCGGTTTGAGCACACTGACAGCTGACGGGCGCCGCGCGGGCTCGATCTGGCCTTTGGGCGGGTAGACAAGTTTGGTGGCCTCCACCATAAAAGCGCCCCCGGCCATCATCGCGGGCACCCGGCGACCGATATTCTCAAACGCCGGCCCCGCTTTCATCCAGAGCCGTTTCGCCGAAGGCACCTGATAAAGCGCGCCCAGATGCCGCTCGGGGAGGAACTGGTGTTTGCGCAGCTGTGTCTCAAGCTGGCCCGGCGAATAGGGACGCCCGAAGCCGAAAGGGGTGCGGTCGCGTCGCGCCCAGAGCCCCGCACGGTTCGGCACGATAAAGAGCGCCCTGCCCCCCGGACCAAGCACCCGCCAGCATTCCTCTAGCAGATCTGAGGCCCGCTCTGATGTCTCCAGCCCATGCAGCAGCACCAGTTTATCCACATGGCCGGTTTCCAGCGGCCAGAGCGTTTCCTCTGTCAGCACAGAGACGTTATCTTTGTCCGCAGGCCAGGGTATCACCCCCTGAGGCCCGGGCATAAGCGCGATGACACGGCGCGCGTCTTTTAGATAGGGCCGCAGCAGCGGAGCGGCAAAACCATAGCCCACGACAGTCTGCCCTTTGGCTTCCGGCCAGAACTCCATCATCCGGCCGCGCAGGCTCGCCTGGGCCGCCCGGCCCAAAGCGGACCGGTAATAAAAATTTCGCAGGTCCTGTACATCCAGGTGCATTGCAGACGGCCCTGTGTTGGGTCACATTCGGATATAGTCTCGCAAACCTGCAGGAGAATGGCCATGGCCCCCGAACTCGTCACCATCCCGTGCCTTTCGGACAATTATGCCTTTTTGCTGCATGACCCGGAGAGCGGGGCCACTGCGCTGATTGATATTCCCGAAGCGGCACCGGTTCTGGCAGAGCTCGAGCGGCGGGGTTGGTCACTGAGCGACGTATGGATCACGCATCATCACAGCGATCACGTGCAGGGTCTGCCGGACATTCTGGATGTTCATGACGCAAACGTCACCGGGGCTGCCGCGGACAAGCGCCGGCTGCCCGATCTGGACGTTGCAGTGTCGGACGGCGACAGTTTTGAGTTTGCGGGGCATACTGTTCACGTCCTCGATGTGTCCGGGCACACCGTCGGTCACATCGCTTATCACGTGCCGGACGCGAAGGCCGTGTTCACCGCTGACAGCCTGATGGCGCTCGGATGCGGGCGGCTCTTTGAAGGGAGTGCGGCACAGATGTGGGGGTCGCTGTCGCGGCTGATGAAGCTGCCGGCTGACACACTGGTCTGTTCAGGCCATGAATACACCGCAGCCAATGCTAAGTTCGCCTTAACCATTGATCCCGATAATAAAGACCTTATATCGCGGTCGGAGCGGATTACTGAGGCGCGTGCCAAAGGTATCCCGACCGTCCCATCAACCCTGGCGCTCGAACTGGATACAAATCCGTTTCTGCGCGCCGCTGACCCCGATATCCGCGCAGCACTCGGTATGAGCGGTGCTGACGACGTGGATGTCTTCGCCGAGATACGAGCCCGCAAAGATGCCTTCTGACGCCCATATTGCGTCATTCATGTCCGCTTCACACAAATTGTGACATGAAAAATGAAGAAAAAACTTGAAGCCGGGCGATGATCAACCAAACTCTAATACTAAGAGGCTATGGTTGGACGAGGGACCGGTATCGTTCGGATCTCCCGACAACCCCGATCAGAAGGAGCACGTATCGTGCCTTCATTTTCAACAACTCTGGAACAGGCAATCCATTCTGCACTGGCCCTGGCCAATGCGCGCCGGCATGAATTTGCCACGCTGGAGCATCTGCTGCTCGCTCTGATCGACGAACCGGATGCAACCCGCGTGATGAAAGCCTGCAGCGTTGATATTGACGATCTGCGTGCCACGCTGGTTGAATTTGTCGATGAGGATCTGAGCAATCTCGTTACTGATGTGGACGGTTCAGAGGCCGTGCCTACCGCTGCATTCCAGCGGGTAATTCAGCGCGCCGCGATCCATGTGCAGTCGTCTGGCCGCACCGAAGTCACCGGCGCCAATGTGCTCGTCGCGATCTTTGCCGAACGCGAGAGCAACGCCGCCTACTTCCTGCAGGATCAGGACATGACCCGCTATGACGCGGTCAATTTCATTGCGCATGGTGTGGCCAAGGACCCTGCTTTCGGCGAACAGCGCCCGGTTTCAGGCGCGCCTGAGCAGGAGGAAGAGGCCCAGGGCGTCACCGAGGGCGAGAAAAAAGAGAGCGCGCTTGAGAAATACTGCGTGGATCTGAATGCGAAATCGCGAGAGGGCGATATCGACCCGCTCATCGGTCGCGACAGCGAAGTGGAGCGTTGCATTCAGGTGCTGTGCCGTCGCCGCAAGAATAACCCGCTGCTGGTTGGCGACCCAGGTGTCGGCAAAACGGCGATCGCCGAAGGTCTGGCCCGCAAGATTGTCGCTGGCGAGACGCCTGAGGTCCTGGCCGAAACGACAATCTATTCGCTCGATATGGGTGCCCTGCTGGCAGGAACACGCTATCGCGGTGATTTTGAGGAACGCCTGAAAGCGGTGGTCTCCGAACTGGAAGACCATAAGGATGCCGTGCTCTTCATTGACGAGATCCATACCGTCATCGGAGCAGGTGCGACGTCAGGCGGTGCTATGGATGCCTCCAACCTGCTCAAACCGGCTCTGGCCGGTGGCAAGCTGCGCACAATGGGGTCAACAACCTATAAAGAGTTCCGTCAGCATTTTGAAAAGGACCGCGCACTCAGCCGCAGGTTCCAGAAGATCGATATTAACGAGCCGTCGGTCGAGGATGCAGTGAAAATCCTGCGTGGCCTCAAGCCTTATTTTGAGGATCACCATTCGGTGAAATATACTGCCGATGCGATCAGAGCCTCGGTGGAACTGGCATCGCGCTATATCAACGACCGCAAACTGCCCGACAGTGCGATCGACGTAATCGATGAGGCCGGTGCGGCTCAGCATCTGGTGGTTGCGGCCAAACGGCGTAAAACCATCGGCACGCGGGAGATTGAGAATGTAGTTGCCAAGATCGCCCGCATCCCACCGAAAAATGTCTCGAAAGACGATGCCGAAGTGCTCAAAGACCTTGAGGGTTCCCTTAAGCGCGTGGTCTTCGGTCAGGATAAAGCGATTGAAGCCTTGTCTTCCGCGATCAAACTCGCACGTGCAGGCCTTCGGGAACCCGAAAAACCGATCGGCAATTATCTCTTCGCCGGGCCGACCGGCGTCGGCAAAACCGAAGTTGCAAAGCAACTGGCGGATACGCTCGGAGTGGAACTTCTGCGGTTCGACATGTCTGAATACATGGAGAAACATGCGGTCAGCCGACTGATCGGTGCGCCCCCTGGTTATGTCGGATTTGATCAGGGCGGCATGCTGACAGATGGTGTGGACCAGCATCCTCACTGCGTTCTGTTGCTCGACGAAATGGAAAAAGCGCATCCGGATGTCTACAATATCCTGCTGCAGGTGATGGATCACGGCAAGCTGACCGATCACAATGGCCGGACGGTGGATTTCCGGAATGTGGTACTGATTATGACCTCCAACGCCGGTGCAGCAGAGCAGGCTAAGGAAGCCATCGGTTTTGGCCGCGATCGCCGGGAAGGCGAGGACACCGCCGCAATTGAGCGGACATTCACGCCGGAGTTCCGCAACCGGCTCGATGCCGTGATTAGTTTCGCGCCCCTGCCTAAAGAAGTCATCCTGCGTGTGGTCGAGAAGTTCGTGCTGCAGCTGGAAGCACAACTGATGGACCGCAATGTTACGATCGAGCTGACCAAACCGGCAGCTGAGTGGCTTGCGGATCGCGGCTATGACAGCAAAATGGGCGCCCGCCCACTTGGCAGGGTGATCCAGGAGCACATCAAAAAGCCCCTCGCTGAGGATTTGCTTTTTGGCAAACTGGCCAAGGGTGGCGTGGTTCGCGTGGGCGTAAAGGCCGGCGAGATTGATCTCAAGATCGACGGGCCGGACAAGCCGCGCATCTCAGGGGACAAACCACCGCTTCTGACTGCGGAGTAATCGCGCATCAGGACAATTAGTCAGTAACCTGAAAGCCTCCGCGACACACTCACGGGGGCTTTTTCGTTTCGGCGGAGCCCCTGTAACAGCCTGACGGACCTTGGAAAAAACTCACCAGGATCCCAAAAGTACCTGAACAAATCCTCGTAATGAGTGCTGACGCAAGATTTCGTGACTGATTACGCGCTGACAATCAGATAAATAGATGTCTGCACACACCGGTTGCAGGAAACGGCTGATGGGTGTGCCACGCAACGTCCACACGCAATTCTGTGCTGAATTCAGAAAAACGCGCAGGTTTGACAGGTCGATACTAATGCCGGTCAGACTGATCGCTGGAATGCACTTAGTCTGAGCATGAAAACCTTGCAGGCTGCGGCGCAACCGCGAGGCTGTCGACCTGCTGTCCGCTGCAACTGTCAGGGAGCAAACGGATGCAAGTGGCACCTGTTTCGCGCAGCACACTTCTGACGTATCGGGAGGCAATACAGGCACCAGAGAACTCCGTCAGCATACGGAAATTCATTTTACGGAAAAAAAATACGAAGCTGTCAGACTCTGCCATCAAAGACAGGTCAGGGAAACGTCAGTCTGAGCGTTGAGCTTTCGCCAATCTGCACATCGTGCAGCATCCGGTCTACAAGGACCACACTACCTTTCCGTAAACTTCAGCTCAATTCGACGGTTCTGTGCGCGGGCCTCTTCGCTGTCTCCTGTCGCGACGGGCTGAAATTCTCCAAAGCCGTTGGCAGCCAGCCGCTGCGGAGGAATGCCGAGGTTGTCCACCATGTAACGCACAACCGACAGCGCACGCGCCTGGCTCAGTTCCCAGTTATCCGCAAACTCGCCCTGACCGGAAAGGGGCAGATTGTCGGTGTGCCCGTCCACGCGGATAATCCACTCGATCCCGGACGGAATATCATTGGCAACGCCGGAGATAATGCGCGCGACTTTGGCCACATCTTCCCGGCCCTCCGGCGACAGATCCGCGCGTGCCGGCTCGAAAAGAACTTCTGAGGAGAATACGAAACGGTCACCTTCAATCCGCACGCCTTCCTGACGGCCCAGCACATCGCGCAACCTCCCGAAAAACTCTGACCGGTACCGCTCCAGATCCTCTGCCTGACCAGCCAGGCGCGCCGCTTCCGCTTCGAGCCGCCGGCGTTCAGCAGCTTCAAGTTCTGCGCGGCGTCGCTCTTCGGCCGCGACACGCGCCAGTGCGGTGTTGAGATCTGACCCGAGGGACTGCAACTGGACCTGCTGTGCAGAGTCCCGTTCTTTTGCATCATCAAGAAGCGCCTGCAGGCCGCCAAGCTGCTGGCGCAGAGCCGCCACCTGCTGGTTCAGCAATTCTGTCTGGCGCTGTGCGGCCGCACTTGTCGCCTCTTCTTCTGAAAGGGCGCGTTGCGCCTCAGCCAGCAGAGCAGCCCGGCGTTGAGCATCAGTTGTTTCATCCTGCGCCACAGCCTCCGCCGCGAGCTTTGCGGCCAGTGCCTGCGCGAGGCGGGCACGCAGGGCATCCTGCTCTTCAGCACTCCGCTCGCGTGTGTCAGCCAGCGCGGCCTCTGCCGCACGACGCGCAGCCAGTTCTTCGGCGGCGGCAGATTGTGTCTCGTCAAGCTGCCCCAGGGTCGCTTCCAGCCGGATCTGCAGATCGTCGCGTTCCAGCCGGACCAGTGCCAGCTCTGCGCTGATTTCTTCGCCCTGCCCTTGCAGGCCTTCAAGCTGCAGGAGTGCCGCGGCGAGTTCGGTATCCAGATCAGCCTCGGCCGCCCGCGCGGCGGCAAGCAGCGTCAGCGTATCCTCAGCCTCCTTGCGCTGCGCCTCTAGTGCCAGGGTCATAGCCGTGAGTTCCGCACCGGCGTCTTCGAGCCGGTTGCGCAGCGCCTCAGCTGCGGCCGCTTCTGCCAGCCGCGCGGCTTCTTCCTCGCTCAGCGCCTCTGCGGTGGCGTCCAGATCCTGCGAAAGCTGCCCGATCTGCGCTTCTGCATCGGCGTTGCGCGCGCGCAGATCCGCCACCATCGCATCCAGCGCCTCGCGGCGGGCAGCGGCCAGACGCGCCGCCTCTTCCTGCGCGTTCACCTCGTCACGCGCGGCTGCAAGCGCGAGGTTCAGCGCCTCCTGCTCGCTCATCAGAGCAGCCTGTGCGCTCTGCAGGTCGGCGCGCTCCTGCTCAAGTGCCGCAACGTTGCCAAGTGCACTATCCCGCTGCGAGATCAGAGCGGCAACCTGCGCCTCAAAGCCGGTGATCTGAGTGCGTGCGGATTCCAGTGCCGCCGCCTGAGCGTCGCGGGTCGCCGTAAGTGCTGCGATGCGGTTTTCGGCATCCGAAAGCGACGCATCCAGCGCGCCGACCCGGTTGCGCAGATTCTGCGTGGTCTGCTCTTCAAGGCCGAGTGCCTGCGCCAGGGCCGCAACCTCGCCCGCCAGCTGGTCGAGCTCGCTTTCCTGTCCGGTGATGCGTTCCGTCAGCACAAACTGCACGATCATAAAGATTGTCAGAACGAACATCAGCACCAGCAAAAGGCCTGTCATCGCATCAACGAAACCGGGCCAGATCGACGCCTGAAACCGAGCACCTGTGCGTCGCGAGAGCGCCATGATCAGCTGCCCTCAGAACCCGGGGGGCGCACCGCAGGGCGCGGGCGGCGCGGTCTGATCGCATCCGTCAATTTTGAGATGTCCAT
>NZ_JAHEHZ010000027.1:0-26634 GCF_024639605.1 Roseobacter sp.
GCCGGCGGCACCGAAACCACAAACTGGGGGCAGGTGGATGCAAATGCCCGCAGACTGGCCTCGGCGCTCGGACGTCTGGGGCTGTCAGAGAGCGCGCGCTGTGCCACCATTGCCTGGAACAACCGGCGCCATCTGGAGATCTATTTCGGCACCTCGGGCGGTGGGTACGTCTGTCATACCATCAATCCGCGGCTCTTTCCCGAACAGCTTGTTTATATCATGAACCACGCCGAAGATGAGGTCGTCTTTATCGACAGTACCTTTGTGCCGCTCATTGCTGCAATCCGTGGCCAGCTCAAAACGGTAAAGCACATTGTCCTGCTCGAAAAGGAAACCGGCGGCGCGGAAGAAACGTTGCCCGGGATCATCGCCTATGACGATCTTCTGGCACAGGGCGACGCAGATTACGACTGGCCAAAACTGGATGAAGAGCGGGCGTCAAGCCTTTGCTATACATCAGGAACAACCGGAAACCCTAAGGGTGTTCTTTTCTCGCATCGCTCCACCGTGCTGCACAGTATGACAGCCAGTCTGCCGGACAGCATCGGCATCTCCGCGATGGATGTGCTTCTGCCCGTGGTGCCGATGTTTCACGTCAACGCCTGGGGCACCCCCTATGCCTGCGCCATGGTGGGCGCGCGCATGGTATTGCCGGGGCCCGGGCTCGACGGGCAGTCGCTGATCGGACTTATCGACGGCTATTGCGTGACGATCGCCTGTGGCGTGCCGACGATCTGGCTGGGGCTTCTGGGCGAGGCGGAGAAAGCCGGGACCAGGCTTGTAAGTCTGCAAAAGACCGCGGTGGGCGGGTCGGCCTGTCCGCCCTCAATGATTGCAGCCTTTCGTGACCGCTACGGCGTGGAGACCCGCCATGCCTGGGGTATGACAGAGATGTCACCTATCGGCACTGTGAATCAGCCTCTCGCCAAACACCTGAGCCTGCCGGAAACGGACCTGAACCTGCTGCGCGAAAATCAGGGCCGGCCGGTCTGGGGCGTGGAGATGAAGATCGTAAAGGCCGATGGCACACCGCTGCCGCATGACGGCAAAACACAAGGTGAACTGCTGGTGCGCGGCCCCTGTGTGCTCAAAGCCTATATGCACATGTCTTTTGAGGAAACGCTGCAGGACGGATGGTTCAACACCGGCGATATCGCAACACTGGATGCGGACGGATATCTGGTGATCTGCGACCGCGCGAAAGACATCATCAAGTCGGGCGGCGAGTGGATCAGCTCGGTTGAGCTCGAAAACATCGCCATCGCCCATCCGGCCCTGGCAGATGCAGCTGTCATCGGCGCAAGGCACGTGAAGTGGGATGAGCGCCCCGTTCTGATCGCCGTGAAGGCGGAGGGGGCAGAGCCGTCTGTGGCGGAAATCCTTTCGGTTTTTGAGGGAAAAATCGCGCGGTGGCAGGTGCCTGATACGGTGGTTTTCACCGGGGCTCTGCCGCGGAATGCCACCGGAAAGGTGCTCAAACGCAACTTACGCGATCAATATGGCGACATCCTTCTGTCGTAAGTCGCATTTTAACCGGAATTGGCAAAGATAAGGGCAAGCGCACGCTGATGTGCGATTCCTATGTGATCAGAAGGATCCTCCCGATGAGACTTGCTGCCCTGCTGTTAATGCTTCTGCTTCCTTCTGTTGCGCTTGCGGGGCCGGACCGGGTGTCGATCCTGCTGGGCTCAGAGCATTTCAATGCCACCGAAGAGTTTCAGGAATTTAACCCGGGCATCATTCTGACCTGGGAGCGTAATCTCGATTACAGCGTTGGCGTTTATTACAACAGCTACGAGGAAGTCGGCGCACTGGCCGCAGTGAGCTATGACTTCTGGGAAGGGCAGAACTGGGCGCTTGGTGTCTTTGGCGCACTGGCGCTTTACCCCGGTGACGGCGACCGCTTTAAAGTCTCAGTCGGAGATGTCGTGCCGCTTGCCGGCCTGCAGGGACGCTACGGCAATGTCTTTGCGCAGCTTATTCCGGGCAACGGCCGGACGACTGATGCGGTTCTGGCCGTGGGACTGACGTTTGAGTTGCCGTGAAAATACGCTGGAGCGGGTAACGGGAATCGAACCCGTAACTAAAGCTTGGGAAGCTGCCGTGATACCTTTTCACCATACCCGCGCACTGTAAGCGGAATAGGGTCTGGCCCGGGGCGCGTCAAGGCTGCTCAGCGCTGCGGTGCGGTTGCGGTAAAGAAATTGATCTCCGCCGGCACGCGCGCGCCGTCCGGCGTTATATATTCTTCAAACGCACCCGCGATCTGCTGAACAATGGCGTCGAAATCCGCCTCTTCCGCCCCGAAATACTCCTGCGCCCGTAACGCAGGACCGATCCTGGCGTAACAGCCTCTGCCGCAAGCCGCGTGCTGGTGCCGGTGCCGCAGACGATGTCCATGACCCTCTGACCTGGCCTGAGGTCTGCAAGGTCAAAAACCCGGTCAAGCGCTGGCGCCATCACCCTGTCGCGGTCAGTCTGAGAGGTCACACAGTGAGCCGCCTGGCTCTCCCGGAACGCTTTCTGATCTGCGTTTTCCTCTGCGACGGCAGCCTCCTCTGTGCCTCTGCAACCGATGAGCCGGCGTGCCCGGATCCGCGCCGCTCAGCCCCGTCGCCGGCGACGGCCACCGCCTTCCGCGCCGGTATTGAATGTCGCTGTCGGCAGGGTAACGATCGAGTTCAGGATCGGGAAGGGCTCAACGGCATTGGGAATGGCTGAAGCGTTTACAAAATGCTCCTGAAACCGTGGCTCGATGGCGGTTTCCACCTTATGAATGGCGCGCACCGTGGCTTCGATCTCTGCCCGGGCGGCCGTATTCAGCAGCGCAATGCGTGCGCCTGTGCCTGCCGCATTCCCAGCCGATGTCACCTTGTCCAGTGGGGCATCCGGGATCATCCCCAGTACCATCGCGTGTTTGGAAGAGATATGCGCACCAAAGGCGCCGGCAAGCACAACGCGGTCCACCTTATCCACACCGAATTTATCCATCAGCAGGCGCGCGCCTGAGTAAAGTGCGGCCTTAGCCATCTGGATCTCGCGGATGTCGCGGTTGGTGATAGTGATGAGCGGCCCGCCGTCGGCGGTGCCGTCATGCACCAGATAGGAATAGGTGCGTCCATCCTGGAAGCAGCGATCCGATCCGGTCTGCTCCGGCGAACCGATCAGCCCGTGTGCATCGACGATACCCTGCATGCGCATCTCGGCCACCATCTCGATAATCCCGGAGCCGCAGATACCGGTGATGCCCGTGGCGCCGATCTCAATCACAAAACGCGGATCGTCAGACCACAGATCACTGCCGATGACCCTGAACCGGGGCGCTTTTGTCACCGGATCAATTTCGACCCGCTCAATGGCACCCGGGGCCGCGCGCTGGCCCGAACTGATCTGCGCGCCCTCGAATGCGGGACCAGTGGGCGAAGAACAGGCAAGCACGCGCTCTTTGTTGCCCAGCAGGATTTCGGCATTGGTGCCGACATCCACGACCAGCACCAGATCATCGGATTTATCGGGTGCCTCCGAGAGCGCCACAGCGGCCGCATCGGCCCCCACATGACCCGCGATGCAGGGCAGCAGATAGACGCGCGCCGAAGGGTGAATATTGAGCTCCAGATCATCCCCGCGCAGACGCAGCGCACTGTTGGTGGTCAGCGCAAAGGGTGCCTGGCCCAGTTCAAAGGGGTCAATGCCCAGAAAGAGGTGGTGCATCACCGGGTTGCAGACGAATACCGCATCGACGATGAGCGCGGTATCAACCTCTGCTTCCTCTGCGATCCGGGTGAAAAGATCGCGCATGCCCGCGCGCACCGCCCGGGTCATTTCCGCAGCACCACCGGGGTTCATCATCGAATAGCTGACCCGGCTCATCAGGTCTTCGCCGAAACGGATCTGCGGGTTCATCAGACCCGAGGAGGCCAGCACCTCACCGGTCTGAAGGTCACACAGGTGAGCTGCAATGGTGGTAGAGCCGAGATCGACGGCAAGCCCGTAAACCGTGCCGTCGTAATATCCGGGCCAGATCTGCATGATGCGCGGGTTGTTTTCCTCGTCGCCAAGGTGGATCGCTACGGTGACCTTCCAGCCCCCTTTGCGCAACACCGGCTGCATTTCCTGAAGTATGTGCAGATCGGCGGTGATCTTGTGCAGATCCCACTGCTGGCGCAGCGCGTCGCGCAGCCGTTCCAGGTCACCCGAAGGGTCGTGCATGTCAGGCTCTGCCACCTCAACGTAAAAGAGCCGGGTCGAGGGGTCGAGCACGATATCGCGCGCCTCTGCGCGTTTGCGCACCACCTGTTTATGCACCTGGCTTTCGGGCGGCACATCGATCACGATATCGCTCTGCAACGTGGCCTGGCACCCGAGCCTGCGCCCTTCGGTCAGCCCGCGCTTGTCTTTATAACGCTGCTCTACAGCGTTCCATTCAGACAGCGCGCCGTCGCGGGCGGTGACCCCGTGTTTGGAAAACTCGCCGTACCCTGGCGTGATCTGACAGCGCGAACAAATACCGCGACCGCCACAGACAGAATCGAGATCGACGCCAAGCTGGCGCGCCGCCGTCAGAACCGGCGTTCCGACCGGAAACCGGCCGCGTTTGCCCGAAGGCGTGAAAACCACGAGAGGATCCTGGCTCATAAGTATCGGTCACCCTTGAATTTACCCGGACCAGAATAGCGTTTGCCGCATGCTCCGGTCGCCGTTCAGCGTCACATAATGCACCAGGCGCGGCATGGCGCGTCTGAAATAATCATATTCATTATGAGTTTGCGTCGGACAGACGTTTCAGGGCCACGTCTGCGGATGGCGCGCACGTGCATGGAAGATAAATCCCAGGAGGTTCAGCAGAACCTGGGCTGCGAGAACTGAGGTGGACCCGGTGGGATCATAATCCGGGGCAACCTCCACAAGATCAATGCCTACCACCGGATGCGTTTCTGCCACGCCCTGCAATAATTCCAGCACTTCGTAGTACTGGAACCCGCCATGGCTCGGCGTTCCCGTGCCGGGCGCTATCGACGGGCAGAAAGCATCGATGTCGATGGTAATATAAACCTTCGCATCCCCGGGGATCGTTTTCAGCAGGCCGGCGAGGCCCATCTGCCGGGCCTGACGCACGGAGACAATTGTGGAGCCCATAGCGCGGGCATCGTCATAGCCCTCGCGTGCGGTGGAACTCACATTTCGTATGCCGATCTGGCTCAGGCCGGTGACATAATCCTGCTCTGCCGCGCGGCGCATCGGGTTGCCATGCCCGTGGCGCACCCCGTGACGTTCATCGACGAAATCGAGATGCGCATCGATCTGAAGGATGTGAAACGGACCTCCCTGATATTCCGGCCCGCTGAAGGCACGGATGCAGGGAATATTCACAGAATGATCACCGCCGATGACCACCGGCAGTGCACCTGCGGCGAGGGCTGCGCGTACACCGGCCTCGATATTGGCGTGGCTCTTTTCGGTATCAGTGTGAACGATATCCGCATCGCCCAGGTCGACAATACGCACATCGGCGGGCAGGTAGGTCGCGTCATCCTCATGATCATAAGCGCCTGCATGGCCAAAGCTGAAGAGGGTCGATGCCTCACGAACCCCGCGCGGCCCGAAGCGCGCGCCCGACCGCCACTGGGTGCCGGCGTCAAAGGGTGCGCCCAGAACAGCGACATCCGCCTCAATCCCGCTCCAGTCGGCCACATAAGGGCGTTTCCCAAAGGTGGAGATCCCCACAAAGGGCAGATCGAGCCTGCCGCTGTCATATCCGTGTTCCGCCATGCCCCGGGCTCCTCTGCTGACCTGCGCTGCAGCTTTGCCGCGCGCTACGGCTTTGGCAATGGGGCAGGGGCGGGATGCGGCGTTTTTGCCCTTTTCATTCTGCCGGCGCCGTGAAATAGGAAACTGCCAATGAACCACTCCGGCAAGCGAGGTTGCAAATGGAGATTCGTGAGGCACTTACCTTTGATGATGTACTGCTGGTTCCGGGCGCGTCCTCGGTTCTGCCGTCCACCGCTGACACCCGCACCAGGGTGACCCGGTCGATTGCAATGAACATCCCGCTCCTGAGTTCTGCCATGGACACCGTCACAGAAGGCCGCATGGCCATTGCCATGGCCCAGGCCGGCGGGATCGGCGTGGTGCACCGCAATCTCAGTATCGACGAACAGGCCCGCGAGGTGCGCCGGGTGAAGCGGTTTGAGAGCGGTATCGTTTACAACCCGATCACGCTGAGACCGCACCAGACCCTGGCGGATGCAATGGCATTGCAGGACCGCTACCGCGTCACAGGCTTTCCGGTTGTGGATGAAAAGGGCCGCGTGCTGGGCATCGTCACCAACCGCGACATGCGGTTTGCCAGTGACGACAAAACGCCCGTGTCGGTTATGATGTCTTCGGAAAACCTTGCCATTCTGCACGAACCTGCCGACCGGGACGAAGCCATCAGCCTGATGAAAGCACGCCGTATAGAAAAGCTGCTGGTGACAGACAAGAACGGCAAGCTCACCGGGCTGCTGACGCTGAAAGACACAGAGCAGGCCGTGCTGAACCCCACCGCCTGTAAGGACGATCTGGGTCGCCTGCGGGTCGCTGCGGCAACCACCGTCGGGGATGCCGGTTTTGAACGCTCCGAGGCACTGGTGGACGCCGGTGCGGATATGATCGTGATCGACACCGCGCATGGTCATTCCGAAGGTGTCGCCGCAGCCGTGCGCCGCGCCAAAGCGCTCAGCAACGAGGTCCAGATCGTCGCAGGCAACGTCGCCACCGGCGAGGCCACACGCGCGCTGATCGACGCAGGTGCGGACGCGGTCAAGGTGGGCATCGGCCCTGGTTCGATCTGCACCACGCGCATGGTGGCAGGTGTCGGCGTACCGCAGCTCACCGCGATCATGGACTGTGCCCGCGCGGCCGGGGATATCCCCGTCATTGCTGACGGCGGCATCAAATTCTCCGGTGATTTCGCCAAGGCGATTGCCGCCGGTGCGTCCTGCGCCATGGTCGGCTCGATGATCGCGGGCACCGACGAGTCGCCCGGTGAGGTCATTCTTTACCAGGGGCGCAGCTTCAAGAGCTACCGCGGGATGGGCAGCCTGGGTGCAATGGCCAGCGGCTCCGCCGACCGGTATTTTCAGAAAGACGCAGCCTCCGACAAACTGGTGCCTGAAGGCATCGAGGGGCAGGTGGCTTACAAAGGCTCCGCCAATGCGGTGATCCACCAGCTGGTCGGCGGCCTGCGCGCGGCCATGGGCTATACCGGCTGTGCGACCGTGGACGAGATGCGCCAGAACTGCGCGTTTGTGAAAATCACCGGCGCGGGGCTGAAAGAGAGCCATGTGCATGATGTGCAGATCACCCGCGAAAGCCCCAACTACCGGATCGGCTGATGCGACGTTCTGCTGACACAGGAGCGGCCGCGTGACCCCCGGCGCGCGGGTTGCCGCAGCCATCGGTATTCTTGACGCAATCGGGGAAGGCGAGGCCGCGGAGCAGGCGCTGACCCGCTGGGCGCGCGGCAGCCGTTATGCCGGCTCCAAAGACCGCGCGGCGGTCCGCGATCACGTTTTTGATGTCCTGCGCCGGCGCCGCAGTGCTGCGGCCGCGGGCGCAGGCACCGACGGGCGGGCGCTTATGATCGGGTCGTTGCGGCTCCTGAAGCTGCCACCTGAAAACTTCTTTACCGGTGAAGGGCACGCCCCCGCGCCCCTGTCGGATCAGGAAAGAGAGGTTCCGGCGGTGCCGGATGACGACGGCACCAGGTGGAACCTGCCTGACTGGCTCCTGCCTGAATTTCGCCGCAGCCTGGGAGATGACGCAGAGGAGGCAGGCTGCTTGCTCGGCACCCGCGCGCCGATAACCCTGCGCGTCAACACCAGACGGATCACCCGGGACGATGCCATCGCCAGACTGGCGGCAGAGGGCATGATCACCGCGCCGAACCCGGTTGCAGAAACCGCGCTTGATGTCACCGAAGGCGCCCGTAGGATCCGCAATTCAGCGTCCTTTTCCGAAGGGTTTGTCGAACTGCAGGATGCAGCCTCCCAGACTGTCGCCACAGGCCTGCCGGAAGGCACGCGTGTCCTCGATTACTGCGCCGGTGGCGGCGGTAAGGCCCTGGCGATCGCGGCGGACCCTGCGCGCGACGTTGTCGCGCATGATATCGATCCGCGGCGCATGAAAGATCTCGGCCACCGTGCCGCACGAGCGGGAGCGCATGTCACAGAGCTTGCCACAGGCGACCTCTCCGCTGCGGCACCCTTTGATGTGGTCTTCTGCGATGCGCCCTGTTCCGGTAGTGGCGCCTGGCGGCGCTCTCCGGACGGGCGGTGGACGCTGACGCCTGAGCGTCTTGAAGAGCTCACAGCAGTGCAGCAGCAGATCCTTGACGCGGCGGCGGCCCTGGTCGCGCCTGCGGGCGTGCTGGCCTATGCGACCTGTTCCGTGCTGCGTGTGGAGAATGAAGACGCGGTGGAGACCTTCCTCAGCCGCAACTCCGGATGGACCTGCACCCATGCCCGGCGGATTAACCTGTCGCAGTATTCCGACGGGTTTTTTGCGGCACACTTGACGCGATTGCCGGAATAATCGTACTCAACTCCTGATAGAGTGCTTTCATGGTTAAGCCGGGATTAAGGTATGGGGCGCTTTAATACGGGTGTGATTCCACCCGCAGGGAGCCTGAATTTGCCGCGAAGCGCCTTTACGCCCTCCAGACTGACCCGCTTTGCCCTTCAGGCACAGCGCAGACTTGGTACTCTTGTCCTGATTGCTGTTCTCTTTGGCGTCCTGGCGCTCGCCTCACCGGATCTTCTGGCACGACAGGCGCTTTTTGCAGCATCCGCCGCGCTGATTGTGCTCTGCGGCGTGCTGGTATTGCTGGCACGCAGGCACCGGCGCCGCAATGCACAGGCGCTCAGCGTGCTGAATGAGTTCACCCACCGCGACGCAAGCCCCACCCTCGTGACCGATGGCGAGGGTGATGTTCTGTCGGTCAACATGGCAGCCCGCAAGCGCTTTGACAAAGATCTCGAAGACACCATCACCGGCACTCTTCAGACGACGGTGGCCAACCCGGGCGGCATCGTGTTTCGCCTCAAGACCCGTGCCGATCTTGAAGGATCAGCCCGCGAAGACATGGTAACCCGCAAGGGACATATCCGCCTCGCGGTTCACCAGGCGGGCACCGACACCTACATCTGGCGTCTTGAAGACGTGCCCACGGCGGCAGGTACGCAGGAGGGGCCGGTGCTGCCGATGATCCTCGTCGGACGCACCAATGCCGTACTTTATATGAACGATCAGGCGCGCAAGCTGGCCGGCGGCCGGGTGCGCACGCTCGACCGTCTCTTTGACCGGTTGCCGGTGATCCCCGGTACGGTCTGCGAACTGACAGGCGCCGACGGAACGACGCGCGTCCTGGTGAGCGAAGTCGAGGCCGGGGCAGGGCGCCGCGCGCTCTTCCTGCTGCCGCCCGGCAGCGAAATGATGCCCCGCGACGGCTGGGAAGTTTTCCAGGATCTGCCGGTGCCACTCCTTAAAGTCAGCCCGGAAGGTGAGATCGAGGCATATAACCGGCTCTCGGCCGGGCTGATCGGCAACGCGCTCACGGACAAGGTACACCTGAGCGATCTGATGGAAGGGCTCGGGCGGCCGATCACGGACTGGCTGAAGGAAACGGTGGCGGGGCGCGCTGCACAGCAATCAGAATTTCTGCGGCTGAAACGCACTGATAAAGAGGTCTTTGTCCAGGTCACGCTGAACCGGATAACCGAAGAAGGCAGGCCCGCGCTGATCGCCGTCCTTAATGATGCGACCGAGCTCAAATCGCTTGAAGCCCAGTTTGTACAGAGCCAGAAGATGCAGGCCATCGGGCAACTTGCCGGCGGCGTGGCACATGATTTCAACAACCTGCTGACCGCCATCTCAGGCCACTGTGATCTTTTGTTACTGCGTCACGATCAGGGCGACCCTGATTTCAGCGATCTGGTACAGATCAATCAGAACGCCAATCGCGCCGCGGCCCTTGTCGGCCAGTTGCTGGCCTTTTCGCGCAAACAGACGCTGCGCCCTGAAACGCTGGATATGCGCGACACGCTCGCGGACCTCACGCACCTGCTGAACCGGCTTGTGGGTGAAAAAGTCATGCTGACGCTGAGCCATGATCCGGTGCTGCACCCGATCAGGGCGGACAAACGCCAGCTTGAACAGGTGCTGATGAATCTGGTGGTCAACGCACGTGATGCGATGCCCCAGGGCGGCGAAATCCGCATTATCACCGAATGCACCGACCTGACCGAGCCGCTGGAGCGTGACCGCGTTTCCGTACCACCGGGAAAATATGTAACGGTTCAGGTCGCAGATGACGGCGTCGGTATTGCGGCGGACAAACTGCAAAAGGTCTTTGAGCCCTTTTTCACCACCAAACGCACGGGAGAGGGCACCGGTCTGGGGCTCTCCACAGCATACGGCATCATCAAACAGACAGGCGGGTATATATTCGTGGACAGCACGCTCGGGGCGGGCACCTGCTTTACGCTCTATTTCCCGGTGCTGGAAGAAGCAGAGCCGATCACGCCGCAGCCGCGGAAATCCGCGGCAAAAGCTTCGGGGAAACACGGGGACGGTGTGATCCTGCTGGTGGAGGACGAAGCCCCCGTGCGCGCTTTTGCGAGCCGGGCTCTGCGGCTGCGCGGGTATACGGTGCTGGAAGCTGATTCTGCCGAGTCTGCCCTCAAGACACTTGAGGACGAAAGCCTGAACATCGATGTTTTCGTCACCGATGTCGTGATGCCCGGCATGGATGGTCCGAGCTGGGTGCGTGAGGCCCTCAAAGAACGCCCGGGCGTGCGCGTCGTTTTCGTCTCGGGCTATGCCGAAGACAGTTTCGGCGAGACACAGATGAAGATCCCCAACTCCGTTTTCCTGCCAAAACCATTCTCACTCAGCGACCTGACGGATACTGTGCACGAACAGCTGCACTGAGGTATTACAGCCTGATACCGGATGCTTAGCCCCATGGAGACATGCACCCTGTGAAGCGCTACATGCCTGTGACAGCAACATCCGTCGGGTAATCTGTCGTGACGGCCCGGGCCCTCACTGCCACAGACCGGTTGCAAAGTATCCCTGCAGGCCATCGAAATTGCTTCAGCGCTCTAAACCTGTCCTTAACCAGATTCGTACCAGTATCATTTTCAGAAATTTTGATTGAAATGTTCTCCTTTTGATCCCATAAGGAACATAGGCAGAACATTCACATTGGGCCCGCCGGCAATGATTGCCGCCCCGGGCGATCTGTGACACTAAGAGGAAACGCAAATGGCAACGGCAGATCTATTGAGCATGAACAACAAAAAGTCGGCAGACAAGCAAAAGGCGCTGGACTCAGCGCTGGCGCAGATTGAGCGCCAGTTCGGCAAGGGTTCAATCATGAAACTGGGCGCCGAAGGCGCAGTTCAGGACATCAAAGCAAGCTCCACCGGCTCGCTCGGCCTTGATATCGCTCTGGGGATAGGCGGTCTGCCGATGGGCCGGATCGTTGAGATTTATGGCCCTGAGAGCTCAGGCAAAACGACGCTGACCCTGCATTGCGTGGCAGAACAGCAGAAATCCGGGGGTGTTTGCGCCTTTGTCGATGCAGAGCACGCGCTCGATCCGACCTATGCCAAGAAACTCGGTGTCGACCTTGACGAGTTGCTGATCAGCCAGCCCGACACCGGTGAGCAGGCGCTTGAGATCACGGACACGCTGGTGCGGTCCGGTGCGGTCAATATGGTCGTGGTGGATTCGGTAGCGGCCCTGACACCTAAATCCGAACTTGAAGGTGACATGGGCGACAGCTCAGTGGGTGTTCAGGCCCGTCTGATGAGCCAGGCGATGCGCAAACTCACAGGCTCGATCAGCCGCAGCAACTGTATGGTCATCTTCATCAACCAGATCCGCATGAAAATCGGTGTGATGTTCGGGTCGCCCGAAACGACGACCGGCGGCAACGCGCTGAAATTTTACTCCTCCGTTCGCCTTGACATCCGCCGCATCGGCGCTCTGAAAGACCGCGATGAAGTCGTAGGCAATCACACCCGTGTCAAGGTCGTGAAGAACAAAGTCGCGGCCCCTTTCAAACAGGTCGAGTTTGACATCATGTACGGCGAGGGCATCTCCAAGATGGGCGAACTGCTCGATCTGGGCGTGGCGGCCGGCGTGGTCGATAAATCAGGCTCCTGGTTCAGCTACGGCGATGAACGGATCGGGCAGGGGCGTGAAAACGCGAAATCCTTCCTCAAGGAAAACACGCAGATGGCGCTGGAAATCGAAGATAAAATCCGCGCGGCACACGGGCTTGATTTTGACATGCCCGCACATGAGAAATCCGACGACGAAGATATTCTCGAGGCCTGATGCGCGCGCCCGTGCGGCACCGTATTCCTAATTACCACTGAAACGGGGCGCGCCAGATCGGAGCGCCCCGTTTTTTGCATGCTGAATGCATTAAGGGTTGGTGGACAGCCGGACGCCGGGAAGGTATCTCACGGCAATGAGATTTCCGACAAAGGCCCGCCGCCCATGCAGACGCTGAATGACATCCGATCAACCTTCCTGTCTTACTTTCAGAAGCAGGGGCATGAGGTCGTGCCGTCAAGCCCGCTGGTGCCGCGCAATGACCCGACGCTGATGTTCGCCAATTCAGGCATGGTGCAGTTCAAAAACCTTTTCACCGGCGTTGAGACGCGCGATTACAAGCGTGCCACCACCGCGCAGAAATGCGTGCGGGCGGGCGGCAAGCATAACGATCTCGACAATGTGGGCTATACCGCGCGCCATCACACGTTTTTCGAGATGCTGGGAAATTTCAGCTTCGGCGATTATTTCAAAGATGACGCGATCCGCTTTGCCTGGGAGTTGATCACACGCGATCTGGGCATTGATAAGGACCGGCTTTACGTCACGGTCTACCACACCGATGAAGAAGCCGCCTCGATCTGGAAAAAGGTCGCCGGCCTGAGCGATGACCGCATCATCCGGATTGCGACCAACGATAACTTCTGGATGATGGGCGCGACCGGTCCCTGCGGCCCCTGTACCGAGATTTTCTACGATCATGGCGATCACATCTGGGGAGGACCTCCCGGCAGCCCGGAGGAAGACGGCGACCGGTTTGTCGAGATCTGGAACCTCGTTTTCATGCAGTATGAGCAGTTTGAAGACGGCACCCGCCGCGATCTCGCCGCACAGTCGATCGATACCGGTATGGGCATCGAGCGGGTAGCCGCTCTGCTCCAGGGCACCAACGACAACTACGCCACCGATCTGATGCGTTCGCTGATCGAAGCCTCGGCGGATGCCACCAGCACCGATCCGGACGGCGCGGGCAGGACCCATCACCGGGTGATCGCCGATCACCTGCGCTCCACATCCTTCCTGATGGCCGATGGTGTGATGCCCTCCAATGACGGGCGCGGCTATGTGCTGCGCCGGATCATGCGGCGTGCGATGCGTCATGCGCATCTGCTGGGCGCGAAAGATCCGCTGATGCACCGTCTGGTGCCGGCACTGGTGCGCCAGATGGGAGCCGCCTATCCGGAACTGTGCCAGGCGCAGTCAATGATCGAGCAGACCCTGCTGCAGGAGGAAACACGCTTCCGCCAGACGCTCGATCGCGGACTGAAGCTGCTGGATGACGAGTTGCGCGACCTGCCCGAGGGCGACAGTTTGCCCGGCGAGGCAGCATTCCGGCTCTATGACACCTATGGCTTTCCGCTTGATCTGACCCAGGACGCACTGCGAGAGCAGGGCCGGGCGGTCGATACCGATGGCTTTGATACGGCGATGGCCGAACAGAAAGCCAAGGCCCGCGCGGCGTGGTCGGGATCAGGCGAGGCCGCAGATGCGACGGTCTGGTTCGACGTGGCCGACAAACACGGCACAACCGATTTTCTGGGCTATGACACCGAAACCGCCGAGGGCCAGATCGTGGCTATCCTGCGTAACGGAGCCCCGACCGACACCGCCGGGCCAGGCGACAGCGTTCAGATTGCTCTGAACCAGACGCCATTTTATGCCGAAAGCGGCGGCCAGGTCGGTGACAGTGGCACGCTGCGGACGTCGGAGAGCGAGGTGACAATAACCGACACCCGCAAAACCGCCGGGGTGTTTATCCATTTCGGCACAGTCACCACCGGCAGCATCACCACCGGCGACGCCGCAATCCTTGAGGTCGACCACAACCGGCGCAGCGCGATCCGGTCCAACCATTCAGCCACTCATCTGCTGCATGAGGCCCTGCGCGAAGCGCTCGGGGATCACGTCGCCCAACGCGGCTCACTCAATGCGGAAGACCGGCTGCGGTTTGATTTCAGCCATACCGAAGCGCTGACCCTCGATCAGCTGGCCACCGTAGAGGCGGACGTGAACCGCTATATCCGCCAGAACGCCCCGGTCGAGACGCGGATCATGACGCCTGACGACGCCCGCGCCATCGGCGCGCAGGCACTTTTCGGCGAGAAGTACAGCGACGAGGTGCGGGTGGTCTCGATGGGCCGCAAAGACGGATCCGGCAAGGGCCATGACGGCGCCACCTATTCACTGGAGCTTTGCGGCGGTACCCATGTGCGCCAGACCGGCGACATCGGCACTTTCGTAACACTGGGCGACAGCGCCAGCAGCGCCGGTGTGCGCCGCATTGAAGCGCTGACCGGGGCTGCGGCCATGTCCTACCTGCGCGCACAGGATCACTACCTCGCGGAAGTGGCGCTGGAGCTCAAAGCCCAGGCCGCAGATGTGCCCGAGCGCGTGCGCAGCCTGCTTGACGAGCGCCGCGCCCTGTCAAATGAGGTCGCACAGCTGCGCCGCGAACTGGCGATGTCAGGTGGCGGCACTGCGGCCCCTGAGGCCCGCGATGTGGGCGGCGTCAGTTTCATGGCGCAGGTGCTTTCCGGCGTGACGGGGCGTGATCTTCCGGCACTCGTGGACCAGTTCAAGGAACGACTGGGCAGCGGGGCCATCCTGCTGATCGCCGAAGCCGACGGCAAAGCCGCTGTTGCGGCAGGCGTCACGGGCGATCTGACCGAAACAGTCTCTGCGGTGGATATGGTTCGTACGGCGGTTGCCGGACTGGGTGGCAAGGGCGGCGGCGGCCGGCCGGATATGGCCCAGGGCGGAGCAAAAGACATCACCAATGCCGACGCGGCCATCGCCGCCGTTGAAGACATTCTGAAAGGATAAGACCGATGGGCGCACTCTGGATTGCACATGTCACTGTCACTGATGACGAAGCCTATGCAAAATACGCGGCACTTGCGACAGAAGCGATCGCAGAGCACGGCGGCAAATTTATCGCCCGGGGCGGTCGTTTCGTGCAGCTTGAAGGCCAGGCACGACCCCGCAATGTCGTGGCCCGCTTCCCTGATCTTGAAACGGCGGAAAAGTGCTATAATTCAGATACATACCAGCGTGCGTTAAGCCATGCCCGCGACGCGTCGGAGCGTGAGCTGATGATCATCGAAACCAGCGAGAACCTCTGATACCAGGGTCCTGAAATCTCCGGGTGGGGCTGTCGCCTCCGAAGCTCTTTTCAGCCCGCTTTCGCCATCCGCTTGCGCTCATGCGGATCCAGATACCGCTTGCGCAGACGGATCGCGTTGGGCGTCACCTCAACCAGTTCATCGTCGTCGATATAGGCGATCGCTTCTTCCAGCGACAGGCTCATCGGCGTGGTCAGGCGCACGGCCTCATCAGTTCCGGAAGCGCGCACGTTGGTCAGCTTTTTACCCTTCAGTGGGTTCACTTCCAGATCGTTCTCGCGGCTGTGCTCGCCGATGATCATGCCTGTATAAACATCCGCCTGTGCGCCGATCATCATCTTGCCACGCTCTTCGAGGTTCCACAGCGCATAGGCCACGGAAGTTCCGTTTTCCATCGAGATCAGCACGCCCGCACGACGTCCGGGGATCGGCCCCTTATGCGGCGCCCAGGCGTGAAACACCCGGTTCAGCACGCCGGTACCGCGCGTATCGGTCAGAAATTCGCCGTGATACCCGATCAACCCGCGCGAAGGCACATGCGCCACGATCCGCGTTTTACCCGCACCCGCCGGCTTCATCTCGACAAGTTCACCACGGCGCACCCCGGTGATTTTCTCGATCACGGCTCCCGAGTATTCGTCATCTACGTCGATTGTGGCCTCTTCGATCGGCTCGTGACGCACTCCGTCAATCTCGCGGAACAAAACCTGAGGGCGCGAAATGCTGAGCTCAAAGCCTTCGCGCCGCATGTTCTCGATCAGAACGCCCATCTGCAGTTCGCCCCGGCCCGCGACCTCAAAAGCCTCGCCGCCGGGTGTGTCGCTGATCTTGATCGCAACGTTGCTTTCTGCTTCTTTCATCAGCCGCTCGCGGATCACACGGGACTGAACCTTTTTGCCATCGCGACCGGCCATCGGGCTGTCGTTGATGCCAAAGGTCACGGTTATGGTCGGCGGATCAATAGGCTGCGCGGGCAGGGCTTCTGTCACCTGGGGGGCGACGATACTGTCGGCCACGGTGGCTTTCTGCATGCCTGCAAGGCTCACGATATCGCCCGCTTCGGCCAGATCGATGGCCTGCTGTGTCAGCCCGCGAAAGGCCAGCACTTTGGTCACCCGGAAAGATTCGATCTGTGTGCCGTCACGGCTCAGCGCCTTGACGGTCTCACCGGCCTTCAGCGTGCCTGCTTCAACACGGCCGGTCAGAATCCGGCCGATAAACGGGTCTGCGCCCAGCGTGGTCGCCAGCATCCGGAAAGGCTCATCGCGCGCGGCCAGCTGCGCGGGCGCAGGTACGTGCTCCACAATAAGGTCAAAGAGCGCCGAGAGATCCTCACGCGGGCCATCAAGCTCCATATCCGCCCAGCCGGAACGCCCGGAGGCGTACATGGCCGGGAAATCAAGCTGATCATCATCCGCGCCAAGGTTGGCAAAAAGATCAAAAACCTCATCCAGCGCCCGGTCAGGCTCCGCATCAGGCTTGTCCACCTTGTTGAGCACAACAATCGGGCGCAGACCGAGTGCCAGCGCCTTCGAGGTCACAAACTTGGTCTGCGGCATCGGACCTTCGGCGGCATCGACGAGCAGAACCACACCGTCCACCATCGACAGGATCCGCTCCACCTCTCCGCCAAAATCGGCGTGGCCGGGGGTATCGACGATATTGACGCGGATGCCTTTCCACTCAACGCTGGTGGCCTTTGCGAGAATGGTGATACCACGTTCGCGCTCCAGATCATTGCTGTCCATGGCGCGTTCTTCGGTCGCCTGATTTTCGCGGTAGGTACCGGATTGCTTAAGCAATTCGTCCACCAGCGTGGTTTTGCCGTGGTCAACGTGTGCGATGATAGCGATGTTTCGCAGGTCCATGTGGGATGCCTTCAGATGGGGAGAAGCGCGCAGCCCGCGCGCGTTTGAGGCGCGCATACCGTGCCGCGCCGCAGAAAGCCAGGGTTATTTGCCGGGTGCGACGCCGCGTCTTCAGTGTGTTGCACTGTTTGAAAAGAGATGGATCACAAGGATACCCGATACAATCAGCACCAGACCCAGAACCGCAGGCAGATCGAGCCTCTGACCAAAAACCACAAATCCGATGGCCGCGATCAGCACGATGCCAAGTCCCGACCAGATTGCATAGACCACGCCCACCGGCATAAACTTTAAGGCCAGCGCCATGAAATAAAAAGATAAACCATAGGCCAGCACCACCAGAACTGACGGCCAGAGGCGGCTGAACTGTGCGCTGGCCTGCAAGGCGGTTGTGCCGATTGTTTCGGCTGCGATAGCGATCACGAGATAGATGTAATGCAGGGGCATGGGCGTTTGCCTTCCGTCTCAGAGCGGCAGTTGGTGGGTGTCTTTGATCTCTTCCATCACAAAGCTGGCAGACACATCAGAAAGCGGTACTTTGCGGATCAGCTGCTGATAGAGACGGTCGTAATCCGCCATATCGCGCACCTGAGCGCGGATCAGATAATCCAGATCCCCGCTCATACGGTATACGCCCAGGATTTCCGGCATACCACGAGTGGCGGCGCTGAATTTCTCCAGCCAGTCCGGCGCATGGGTATTGGTGCGCACCTGAAGAAATACCGTCAGGCTCAGCCCGAGCTTTGCCGGATCAAGCAGGGTAACGCGCGAGCGGATCACGCCTGCATCCTCAAGCGCTCTTATACGCCGCCAGCAGGCATTGCGGCTCAGATGGACTTCTTCGCCGAGCGCGTCCAGCGACAAAGAAGCATCGCGCTGCAGCACCGTCAGGATGCGCCGGTCGGCATCATCAATCATCACCATATTTAGCCGTATATGTGGAAATTTTCCCAATATCAAACGGTTTTCATCAAAATTAGGGAGGGTTTCTCAGTCTCCCCCGGATATTGTGCATACAACACAGGAGACACTTCATGATACAGCGCATTTTTCTCGATCACCCCGCCACCGTAAACGAAAGCTTTTTTCAGCATTTCCTCTTTGCGCTGCGCTTTGCCGGTACTTTGTTTCTGGCCGCAATGGCAGCCCTCGTACACGCCTTCATTCCCTGCCTCTGTCAGAAGACAGCAAGCCGGATCGTAGCACAGCTTTATGCCCGGACGCACAATCGCGGTCACAATTGATAACAAAGAGTTAACCGGAACAATTCATGTAAAATCGGGAAGGCTTTAATCCAAAATAAAGGACTTCCCGGTCATGGTGTGAAGCCAGACACACCTGCCATGATCCGAGCTCCCTTTGCGCCGCACTATTCTGACCTTTCTGATGTTATTTTCAGTGCTGCCCGCACATGCCGCCACGTATATGGCCGAGACCAGCATACCTGCGGCTTTCGGGGTATCTGCGGGCCAGAACCTCCCTGATACTGCCCTCAAGCCCGCGGAAGACGATCTTTGGTCGATAAGGGCGGAGTGGCAGGCAGACAGCCGGTTCACTGTAAAACCCGACGTGCGGGCCGGGCGTGGCATCGCGCCTGCTGCCCATGGCCTGCCTGTGGGATCTGTTATCGATTTTGACACAACGCGGGCCGGCAGCATCAGAGCTCAGCTGGCGCGGGGCACGCCACGACCGCGTTCTACCATACATAAAGTCCCGGCAGGCACGACGGCGGCGATGATGCTGACGTGGTGCGGCCTTCTCTGCATGGTCATCCGACAGCGCAATTGCAGCCGCTACGTCCGCACCAAAGGCGCGGCACAGCGTTGCAAAGACAGGGTTTTACAGCCCAGACAACGCCCCGGCGCCAACGCAGTCCGTTGCAGCCCGAAACCTCTGCCCTTTGTTTTGCGCCGTTCGGAGGTGCTGATCCTTACCCGGCCAGTGACTTGTTGAGGTTTTCGTCGATCTTCTCAAGAAAGCCCATTGTCGTCAGCCAGGGCTGATCGGGGCCCACCAGCAACGCAAGATCCTTGGTCATAAAGCCGCTTTCGACCGTGTCCACGACAACCTTCTCCAGTGTTTCCGCAAATTTCAACAACGGGGCGTTGTCGTCGAGCTTAGCACGGTGCTTAAGGCCCCCGGTCCAGGCATAAATCGACGCGATGGAGTTGGTTGATGTGGCCTCGCCTTTCTGATGCTGGCGGTAATGCCGGGTGACTGTGCCGTGGGCGGCCTCTGATTCGACCACTTTGCCGTCTGGCGTCATCAGCACAGAGGCCATCAGCCCCAGAGAACCAAAGCCCTGCGCCACGGTGTCTGACTGAACATCGCCGTCGTAATTCTTGCACGCCCAGACATAGCCGCCCGACCACTTCATCGCAGAAGCGACCATGTCGTCGATCAGCCGGTGCTCATACCAGATGCCGGCCGTTTCAAACTGCTCTTTGAATTCCTCGTCGAACACCTTTTGGAACAATTCCAGAAACCGACCGTCGTATTGCTTGAGGATCGTGTTCTTGGTCGACAGATACACCGGCCAGCCAAGGCTGAGCCCGTAATTCAGCGACGCCCGGGCAAAATCGATGATCGATTTATCGAGGTTATACATCGCCATCACAACGCCGCTGTCAGGCGCGTCAAAAACCTCGCGCTCGATCACCTCGCCGTCATCGCCCACAAATTTCAGCGTCAGCTTGCCTTTACCGGGGAATTTGAAATCAGTCGCGCGATACTGATCACCATAAGCGTGCCGGCCAACCACAATCGGTTTGGTCCAGCCCGGCACGAGCCGTGGCACGTTGCGGCAGATGATCGGCTGGCGGAAAATCACGCCACCGAGGATGTTGCGGATCGTGCCGTTGGGCGAGCGCCACATCTGCTTGAGGCCAAACTCTTCGACGCGCGCTTCATCAGGTGTAATGGTCGCGCATTTTACGCCGACACCATGTTCCTTGATCGCGTGAGCGGCATCGGCAGTGATCTGGTCATCTGTTGCATCCCGGGATTCGATTCCAAGGTCATAGTATTTCAGATCCACATCCAGATAGGGCAGGATCAGCTTTTGCTTGATGAAGTCCCAGATAATCCGGGTCATCTCGTCGCCGTCGAGTTCTACGATGGGGTTTTCTACCTTAATCCGGGTCATGGGGGGCTCCTGTGCCGGGGAAGAGGATTCGCTCGGGGCGGTGTAGCGCAGATCGCTGCCGGAGAAAACGGTATGCAAACGTATACATTGCAATCTCCTGTGGTCCGTCCGGCATCAGAGCCCCGGCTGACCAAAACACAGGCAATTCTTTGCAACAACGGTCAGGTAGCGAAAAATGCCCGCAACCGCGGCATCAGCCAGTCCCAGAGCGCAGGGGCCCCGCGACGCACAGGCCGGCCAACGCGCGCGTCCAGTTGCTCAAAGCTGACGTCATAGTCCGTCCACGACCCGCCACCGTTGGCGAGATTGGCCAAAGGCGTCTGCACGCGGTCAATGGATTTCGCGAAGACCGCATCAGCGCTTTCTCCGGCTTCGAACTCCTCCCAGAGCGCCCGGATTTCATTCCCCTGGTCCGTTGGAAGCAGGCCGAACAAACGCCCGGCTGCAGCCTTTTCCGCCGCATCGACCGCTGCCCGGTCTACGGTGCCGTGGATCGGATTGTCACCTGCGTCGATCTCGACAATGTCGTGCAGGAGCAACATGCGCAGCACCCGGTCGATGCACACCCCGGGGCCGGCCTGATCGGCGAGCACAAGCGCGAAAAGCATGATGTGCCAGCTGTGCTCGGCTGAGTTCTCGAAACGGGAGTTGTCATGCAGGCGAGAGGCGCGCAGCACGGATTTCAGTTTGTCAGCCTCCGACAGAAAGGCGATCTGCCGGTCGAGCCGGTCAGTCATTGCCGGGTGCGGCCAGCTTTTTCGGAATCTGCGCCTGCAGATTGTTCAGCAGCTTGCGCGCGCGCTGTTCGGCGCGGCGCACCCGCACGGCAGTCAGATAGGCTTCTTCCATGGTCTGAGAAGAGCCGCCGATGGCCTCGGCAACCTTTGCCACAAAAGCATCATCGCCCGTGGCGTTGATGATCTCAAGGCTTTGCGTCGCCAGTTCGTCCGCAACGTCTTCGACAATACCCATGAGTTTACCTTGATGTTTCGGTCAGGCGGCGTTTGACATAACTGGTCGAGGTGTCGATCAGCGTATCAAGATGCGGCTCCTCAAAGAAGTGCCCGGCGCCCTCCACCTGTTCATGGGTGATGGTGATGCCCTTCTGCTCATGCAGCTTGCTCACCAGCGTCTCAGTATCAGCAGGCGGTGCCACGCGGTCGGCGGTGCCGTTGATGATCAGACCCGACGCCGGGCAGGGTGCCAGAAACGAAAAGTCATACATATTCGCAGGCGGAGCGACCGAGATAAACCCGGTGATTTCCGGCCGGCGCATCAGAAGCTGCATCCCGATCCAGGCACCGAATGAGAAACCCGCAACCCAGCAATGCTTGGAGTTGTTGTTCATCGACTGCAGATAATCGAGTGCTGAGGCGGCATCGCTCAGCTCGCCAATGCCCTGATCGTATTCGCCCTGGCTGCGTCCGACACCGCGGAAATTAAACCGCAGCACCGTAAAGCCCATGTTATAAAACGCATAGTGCATACGGTGCACGATCACGTGGTTCATCGTGCCGCCGAACTGCGGGTGCGGGTGCAGGATGATCGCAATCGGTGCGTCACGTTCTTTTTGCGGGTGATAGCGGCCTTCAAGGCGGCCTTCGGGTCCGGGAAAAATGACCTCGGGCATGTGCGTCCCTGTGCTGATGTCCGGGTACACTGTGCATTCTTGACGAATTCACTCAGGCACCTTAGAACGGTTCTAATATTCAGGCTGCGCGTGTGTCGCGCGGGCGAGTTCCGGATGTAGGCACTTTAACGCGCCGCGTCAATCACATGGCGGGGCGCGCACTCAACGGGGAGGGTGGACACCGTGAAGCTTTCGACAAAGGGCAGATACGCGATGGTCGCACTGGCCGATATCGCGCTGCAGCCTGATGGGAGGCTGGTCTCGCTGGGCGACATCGCGGTGCGTCAGTCGATCTCGCTGCCTTATCTGGAACAGCTCTTCGTCAAACTCCGCCGGGCTGATCTGGTCACGTCGGTGCGCGGGCCGGGTGGCGGCTATCGCCTCGCACGCAGCGCATCCGAAATCCGCGTGGTTGATATCCTCGGGGCAGTCGATGAAACCGTAAACGCCATGCACAAAGGGGCAGGTGCCTCGGGCGGTGCCTCGGGCAGCCGTGCGCAATCGCTGACAAACCGCCTCTGGGAAGGCCTGAGCGCGCATGTCTACGTCTTTTTGCACCAGACCCGCCTTTCGGATGTGATCGCGAATGAACTCGCGCCCTGTCCGGCGGTCCCGCATCTTTTCGAGCTGGTCGACGATACCAGCGCCGATGCCTGACGAGACCCGGGGAATGCTGTGAGCGCACGCACCTATCTGGACCACAACGCGACAACCCCGCTGCGTGCCGAAGCGCGGCAGGCAATGTGTGCGGCCATGGACGTGCCGGGCAATCCGGCATCCGTGCACGCAGAAGGACGCGCTGCCAAAGCCCTGATGGAGCGGGCCCGCGGTCAGGTTGCCGCCCTTGTCGGCTGCGCCCCCAGTCAGGTCATCTTTACCGGAAGCGCCACCGAGGCCGCAGCGCTTGCGGTCGCTCAGAAGCACCGTCACGGCGGGTTCTTTGCCGCGCTGCCGACGGAGCATGATTGTCTGGCGGCCTGGAGTGACGACGCACTGGCCTCTCTTTACGACAGGAACGGCGCTCTTTCCGCTTCCGGTGCGTCAGCCTTCAGCGATTCAATGACACAGCGCGCAGACCCTGCATGGCGGTCCGACCGTGGCCCTGTCGCACTTGTGGCGATATCTGCGGCCAACAGCGAAACCGGTGTCATGCCGGCGGACGCAAAGGTGGTGGCAGATAATGCAGTCAATGCCGCACGCGCCGGCACTGTCCCTTATTCAGTGATCTGTGACATCACGCAGTTGGCCGGTAAAATGCCGGTGGTCTATGACGGCGACAAGCGACCGTCTTATATGATCCTCTCTGCCCATAAAATCGGCGGCCCGAAAGGTGTCGGCGCACTGATCAGCTTTACTGCTGAAGATCCGCGGGCGATCATCCGCGGAGGCGGGCAGGAAATGGGCCGCCGGTCGGGTACCGAAAACATCATTGGTATCGCCGGTTTCGGCGCCGCCGCCGAGGCCGCATCCCGCGATGTGGCCGCCGGACGGTGGGACGAAGTGGCTGAACTTAGAAAGATTCTAGAAAACGCTCTTGCAGCCGGCGCAAAGACAACTATTTTTGTCGGGAAAGAGGCAACACGCCTTCCGAACACGATTTGTTTCGCAACACCGGGCTGGAAAGGCGAGGCGCAGGTCATTCAGATGGATCTGGCCGGTTTCGCGATCAGCGCCGGGTCTGCCTGTTCAAGCGGAAAGGTGCGGCCAAGTGCCGTGTTGCGGGCAATGGGATTTGACGATGAGACATCCGCCAGTGCGATCCGCGTATCGCTGGGGCTGGAGACGACAAAAGAAGACGTGCTCAGGTTTGCTGAGGCATGGCTGAAAAGCGAAAAGAAATTCCGCGCCCGTGCGGCGTGAGACCGGAGGAAGACATGGCAGCACTCGACCAGGCAGACGCAGCTGACGTACAGGTCAAAGACGGCGTTGATCAGGAGACGGTCGATGCCGTCCGTGAGGTTGGCGGCAAGTACAAGTACGGGTGGTCAACGGACATCGAGATGGAATACGCGCCGAAAGGGCTGAGCCCGGACATCGTGCGCCTGATCTCCGAAAAAAACGAAGAGCCGGAATGGATGACCGAATGGCGTCTGGCGGCCTACGAGCGCTGGCTGCAGAAAGAAGAGCCAAAATGGGCAATGGTCGATTATCCGGAAATCGATTTTCAGGACCAGTATTACTATGCGCGTCCGAAATCGATGGAAGTAAAACCCAAATCGCTGGACGATGTGGATCCCAAGCTTCTGGAGACATACAAGAAACTCGGCATCCCGCTGAAAGAGCAGTTGATCCTCGCCGGTGTCGAGGGGGCCGAAGATCTGGGCGATGAGCCGCGCAAAGTGGCCGTCGATGCGGTCTTTGATTCCGTCTCAGTCGGCACGACCTTTCAGGACGAGCTGAAAAAAGCCGGCGTGATCTTTTGTTCGATCTCCGAGGCCATCCGCGAGCATCCGGAGCTGGTTAAGAAATATCTCGGCACCGTTGTGCCGGTCTCAGACAACTATTATGCGACACTGAATTCGGCAGTTTTCTCGGACGGATCGTTTGTCTACGTGCCGCCGGGCGTGCGCTGCCCGATGGAGCTTTCCACCTATTTTCGCATCAATGCCGAAAACACAGGCCAGTTTGAACGCACGCTGATCATCGCCGACAAGGGGTCTTATGTGTCCTATCTGGAAGGCTGCACCGCACCGCAACGCGACATCGCGCAACTGCATGCGGCCGTCGTGGAGATCATCATCGAGGAAGACGCGGAGGTGAAATATTCCACCGTGCAGAACTGGTATCCCGGCGATGAGAACGGCAAGGGCGGCATCTATAATTTCGTGACCAAACGCGCCGACTGCCGCGGAGACCGCGCCAAGGTGATGTGGACGCAGGTGGAAACCGGCTCTGCGGTGACATGGAAGTACCCCTCCTGCATCCTGCGCGGGGATGACAGCCAGGGCGAGTTTTATTCGATCGCCATCGCCAACAACATGCAGCAGGCCGACACCGGCACCAAGATGATCCACCTGGGCAAGCGCACCAAATCGCGCATCGTCTCCAAAGGCATCTCGGCAGGAAAGGCCCAGAACACGTATCGCGGCCTGGTCTCGATGCACCCGAAAGCCAAAGAGGGGCGCAACTACACCCAGTGCGACAGCCTTCTGATCGGCGACAAATGCGGGGCGCATACCGTGCCCTACATCGAGGTGCGCAACAATTCATCCCGGGTCGAGCACGAAGCGACGACCTCCAAGGTAGATGACGATCAACTCTTTTACTGCCGCTCGCGGGGTATGGATGAGGAAGAAGCCGTGGCGCTGGTGGTCAACGGATTCTGCAAAGACGTGCTGCAGGCGCTGCCGATGGAGTTCGCCATGGAAGCGCAGCAGCTGGTGGCGATCTCACTCGAAGGATCGGTGGGCTGAGCCATGGGCATTCAACCCGACAAACACGATCTGGGGCCGGAAATGCCGCCGCAGGAGCCGCCCGGCCCGAAAGGCGTCGCGGGGGCCATGGCCGTGGCCGCACTGCTCGGGGCCGTGACCGGCGCCGTCATCGGGTTGGTTTTTCTGCCTGATCTTGTCGTTGCTCTGGCGATCGGTGGCGCGATGACACTGGCGGCTCTGCGCACCGTGGTGTTCTTGTCGCCGCAGCGCCGCGGTCTTGCCCCGGTGGATGAAGAAGACGGAACGATGCAATGATTGTCACTACCACCAACACCATTGAGGGCCATCCTATCACCGCCTACAAAGGCATCGTCGTCGGCGAGGCGATCATGGGCGCCAATATTGTGCGGGATTTCTTTGCTTCCGTCACGGATGTGATCGGCGGACGCTCGGGCGCCTATGAGACCAAACTGAAAGACGCCCGCGACGAGGCCATGCGCGAACTTGAAGAGCGCGCTGCAACGCTGGGGGCCAATGCCGTGGTAGGCATCGATCTCGATTACGAGGTGATCGGCGACAGCATGCTGATGGTATCGGTTTCCGGCACCGCTGTGACAATCACCTGAACACACTGACTTAACGCACTGAGAAAGAACGCTTTCGCCCGACGCGAAACCAATAACAGGATACGAAACATGCTGAGCATCAAAAACCTGCAGGTCAAACTGGAAGAAGAGGACAAGCAGATCCTCAAAGGCGTCGATCTGGAGATCGAAGCCGGTAAAGTTCATGCGATTATGGGCCCTAACGGCTCAGGTAAATCGACGCTGTCCTACGTGCTCTCGGGCAAAGACGGGTATGAGGTCACCGACGGTGCGGTCACGCTGGAGGGCGAGGACGTGCTGGAAATGGAGCCCGAAGAGCGCGCTGCCGCCGGTCTCTTTCTTGCATTTCAGTACCCCGTCGAAATTCCCGGGGTCGGCAATATGACCTTTCTGCGCACAGCAGTGAACGCCCAGCGTAAGGCGCGCGGCGAAGAAGAAATGACAGCAGCGGAGTTTCTGAAGGTCGTGCGCGCCCGCGCGAAGGAGCTGAAGATCGACGCCGA
>NZ_JAHEHZ010000027.1:26734-30269 GCF_024639605.1 Roseobacter sp.
GACGCGGAAGCCTCTGACGATCTGGAAATGTCGGGCATCGTGATCGAACGCCTGGCCGAGGCCGGTGCTGATATCCACTGGGCACAGGATCTTTACGGGCGCCTTGAGGCGCGCGGACAAAAGCCCGTGGAGCGCCCTCTGGCGGCCCTGAACACGGCCTTTGCCCCTGATGGCATCCTGATCCATGTGACGGGCAAAGCCGAAAAGCCGGTGAACCTGACATACCGCCATAACTCCGAAACATCGGACGCCATTCTGCACCACGTGATCCGCCTTGATGAGGGTTGTGAGCTCACCGTGATTGAAAACGGGCCCGCTGCAGCACGGTTTAACAAGGTGATGGAAGTCGATGTGGCCGATCACGCGACCTTCCATCATGTGCGCGCCCAGGGGCGGGATCACGAGCGCCGGGCGGCCACACATATCTTCACGCGACTTGGCACAGAGAGCACCTTCAAATCCTTCACACTCACCGTCAACGGCGTCCTCACGCGCAACGAATGTGTGATTGAGCTGACCGGCGATAACGCCGTGGCCCATGTGGCCGGCGCCTGTGTAGGAGACGGTGATTTTCACCATGACGACACGGTTTTCATCACCCACGACGCAGTAAACTGCGAGAGCCGTCAGGTTTTCAAAAAGGTGCTGCGCAATGGTGCCACGGGCGTTTTTCAGGGCAAAATCCTTGTGAAAGCGGGCGCTCAGAAAACCGATGGCTATCAGATCAGCCAGTCGCTGCTGCTCGATGACGACAGCCAGTTTCTGGCCAAACCCGAGCTTGAGATTTATGCCGATGATGTGGCCTGTTCGCACGGGTCCACCTCGGGTGCGATCGACGAGGATGCGCTCTTTTACATGCGCTCGCGGGGGGTGCCTGAGGGGCCTGCCACGGACCTGCTGACGCTGGCGTTTCTGTCCGAAGCAGTAGAGGAAATCGATGCCGAGCCGCTCCGCGAAGAGATCAACGGCCTGCTCAGCGGCTGGCTGGAACGGCATCGCAGCTGATGCCGGTGACACGCGACATTCCGGCCACCTATACCGGGCCGGGCAAGGTAGTGCGCCGGCTGCTGGCGCATGGTGAGCGTGAAGACCGCGCTCTGGCCTATCTGATGGCCGGGTGCCTGCTGATGTTTGTGGCGCAGCTGCCGCGGCTCGCCCGTGAGGCACATATCAAAGATCAGGAGCTTAACATGCTTATGGGCGCTTCGCTGATGGCCTGGGTGTTTCTCGCGCCGCTGATGCTCTATTGCATTGCCGCCCTGAGCCACATCGCGGCAAGACTGATGCGCGGGAAGGGCACATTTTACGGCGCGCGCATTGCGCTCTTCTGGGCGCTGCTGGCGTCCTCTCCGGTGGTTCTGCTCAACGGGCTGGTCGCCGGCTTCATCGGTCCGGGACCGGCGTTGCAGTTTGTTGGTCTGATCTGGGTTTCGGTCTTTGGCTGGTTCTGGATCGGCGGACTTATCACAGCCGAGAAAGGGCAGGGATGACTGCCCCGGCCACACTCACTTCCATGATGCTGCTGACGCTGCGCGCGCCCGGAGAGGCCGCAGCAGTAATTCTGTCCCGGCCATGGCCGCGAGACGCACTCTGGAGCGCCGTGGTGGTGATCTCGGTGGTGAATACCTGGCTTGCCACCCTGTCGAATTACATCTTTCCGGTACCAGAACAGCTTCAGACGTTTCTGGCCTCGCCGTTTTTGTATTTCACACTGATCGCCGGCGGCTTTGTGCTGATGGTTCACGCGCTTTTCTGGACCGGACGGATGCTCGGCGGCGCGGAAACCATGGGCGATCTGCTGACGCTGATGATCTGGCTGCAGGTGATGCGCACTGTGGCTCAGGCGGTAATGATCGTGCTGATCCTGCTATCGCCCGTGCTGGCCAGTTTCGTAATGCTGTTTGTAGGTGTCGCGACGCTCTGGATTTTCATGCATTTCCTGAATATCGGCCTGAAATTGAACTCGATGATGCGGGCCTTCGGCGTCCTTATCGTTGGCACCATGGGTCTGCTGCTCAGCCTGTCCATTCTCTTTTCAATCATCGGCGTGGCCGCCATCGGAGTACCCCCGAATGTATGACGTGAACAAAATTCGCGGCGATTTTCCGATCCTGTCGCGGGAGGTAAACGGCAAGCCGCTGGTTTATCTCGACAACGGTGCCTCGGCACAAAAGCCGCAGGTCGTGATCGACGCCATCACCAATGCCTATTCAAACGAATACGCAAACGTTCACAGAGGGCTGCATTTCCTGTCGAACCTCGCCACGGATAAATACGAAAGCGTGCGGGGCGTGATCGCAAAGTTCCTCAACGCAGGCTCCGAAGATGAAATCGTGCTCAATTCCGGTACCACAGAGGGCATCAATATGGTCGCCTATTCCTGGGCGATGCCCCGGATGGAAGCCGGCGACGAGATCGTGCTCAGCGTCATGGAGCATCACGCCAATATCGTACCCTGGCATTTTCTGCGCGAGCGGCAGGGGGCCGTGCTGAAATGGGTCGATGTGGACGCCACCGGCGCGCTTGATCCGCAGGCAGTGATTGATGCCATCGGGCCGCGCACAAAACTCGTGGCGATCTCGCACCTGTCAAACGTGCTGGGCACCCGGGTGGATGTTAAAACCATCACTGCCGAGGCGCATAAACGCGGTGTTCCCGTGCTCGTCGACGGCAGCCAGGCCGCGGTGCATCAGCCAGTGGACGTGCAGGATATCGGCTGCGATTTCTATGCCATCACAGGACACAAGCTTTATGGTCCGTCGGGCTCGGGAGCGATCTATGTCACGCGCGAGCGTCTGGCCGAGATGCGTCCCTTTATCGGCGGCGGTGACATGATCCGCGAGGTGACCAAAGACGCGGTCTCTTACAGCGACCCGCCGATGAAATTCGAGGCCGGCACCCCCGGCATCGTGCAGACCATCGGCCTCGGAGTCGCTCTTGACTATATGATGGGTCTCGGCATGCAGAACATCGCGGCACATGAAGACACGCTGCGCGATTATACAGTCGAGCGTCTGGGCCGGCTGAACTGGCTGCAAATGCAGGGCACAACCCCCGACAAAGCCGCGATCTTCAGTTTTACGCTGGACGGGGCGGCACATGCCCATGACATCTCGACGATCCTCGACAAGAAAGGGGTCGCCGTGCGGGCCGGTCAGCATTGCGTGGGTCCGCTGATGGAGCATATGGGGCTGACTGCGACCTGCCGCGCGTCCTTCGGGCTTTACAACACTACGGATGAGGTCGATGTGCTCGTTGATGCGCTGGAACTGGCGCATGATCTTTTTGCCTGACATGCAGTTGATTTACCAATTGCAGGCCTGCCGGCTGCAGGCTATACGTGCCACCTGCAGGACCCTTAGCTCAGCTGGATAGAGCGCTGCCCTCCGAAGGCAGAGGCCAGAGGTTCGAATCCTCTAGGGTCCGCCACTCTCCTTTGATTTTATTGTAGAAAACAGGCAAGCAGCCGAGTTACCCCACATAATACCCCACATAAAATAGACGCTTAAGAAGTGTGAAGAACTGCTTTCGGTAT
>NZ_JAHEHZ010000028.1 GCF_024639605.1 Roseobacter sp.
CTGGAAAAGGCATAGGCGGCGAGGGTGCCCAGGAATATACTGAGGAAAGTCGACCCGAAGCCGATGATCACCGAATTAAGGAAGCGTTCGCCAAATTTTGAAGGACCGGCGATGACCATATCGTACTGGCGCACGATGTCTTCATACCAGGTCTCGGGCGGGTTAGCGGCGAGAAATTCCTCTGTCTGGCGCGTGCGGGTGGTAAAAAGGTTCACGTAACCTTCCAGCGTTGGCTCAAAGAAGACCTTTGGCGGGTAACTGATCGCATCCGAGGGGGATTTGAATCCGGTGAGCATAATCCAGGCGAGCGGGATCATCGTGATCAGCGCGTAGGTGATGACCAGCGTGCCGGCCAGCCATTTGGACCGTTTGCCGGGTTCGGTGACAGAGAAGCTGCTCATTCCGTGGTCTCCGGTCCGGTGGTCTGTTGCGCGTCGTCGACCGGGGGTTTCTGTCCGGGTGCGGCGTTGAGGTTGACGGGACCTGACAGAGTGACGCGGGCGATCAGCGGGGAGGCTGCTTTTCTGGTCTGAATGGTGATTTTCATGATCAGCGCTCCTTCACCTTATTAAGGGCTTTGACGTAGATGGAGGCGAGGCCGAAGACGGTCACGAAAAGGATGATCGCATAGGCCGATGCATAGCCGGTGCGCCATTTCTCGAAAGCTTCGCGTTTGAGGTTGATCGACGTAAGCTCGGTCGTGGAGCCGGGGCCGCCGCCGGTGAGCTGCACCACAAGATCGAACATTTTGAAATTCTCGATGCCACGAAAGAGGACGGCGAGCATCAGGAAGGGCAGAACCATCGGAACGGTGATCGTGAAGAACTGCCGGAGCTTGGACGCGCGGTCTATTTCGGCGGCCTCATAGATATAGTCGGGAATGGAGCGGAGGCCGGCGAGACAGATCAGCATCACGAAGGGCGTCCACATCCACGTATCGACGATGACGATCGACCAGGGGGCGAGATCAACAGAGCCCAGCATCTCGAAGCTTGACGGATCCTTGCCTGTGAAAAAGGCCACGATGTAGTTAAAGAGCCCGATCTGCGGCTGGTAGAGAAATTTCCAGAAATTGCCGACGACTGCGGGGCTGAGCATCATGGGCAGCACGATAATCGTGGTCCAGAGGTCATTGCCTTTGAATTTGCGGTTGATGAGCCAGGCCAGCGTAAAGCCGATCAGCACCTGGAAGAAAATCGTCCAGAACAGAAAATGCGCCGTGGCCTGCATGTTGAGCCAGATGTCGGTGTCATTGAGAATGCGTTCGTAATTGCGCAGACCCACGTATTCGACGTCGCGGTTCAGACGGTTGGCGCGGAAGTTGGTGAAGCTGAGATTGATCGTCCAGATCAGCGGAAAGATATTGATCGCCAGCAGGAGGAAAATCGTGGGCGCCACGAAGATCCAGGCGATGGCCCGGTCGCTCAGGCCTTTGATCTTTCGGGCCATGACGGGGGGCGTGGCCTCGGCCGCGCGGGTGATGGGGGTGTCGGACATTTAAACGCAGCTTTCCGGTGGCAAGGCGGGGGGCCGCCTCACCGGTTCAGGAGAGATCCAGGGTGAGGCACGTGCCCCACCCTGAAGTGATTTTCAGAGTTTGCCTTCGTCTTCGAAGGTCTCTGTCCAATCCTCGATCAGCTTGTCGAGCGCTTCCTGTGCGGTGCCCTGATCGGCGACCACATAGTCGTGGATGCGTTTCTGCATGGCCAGAAGCAGTTCGGCATAAGCCGGCTCCTGCCAGAAGTCCTGCACGGCACCCATGGCTTCGAGGAAGTCACCGGCAAAGGGCGCGCTGTCCACGAAACCGGGGTCTTCGAGCACAGCTTTGTGCGCGGAATAACCACCCAGATCCCACCATTTCTGCTGGACCTCGGGGTTTGCGAACCACTTGATGTACTCAAGCGCCGCGTCCTGCTTTTCGGAGTAAGCGACAACCGAGATGCCCTGACCGCCCAGCGTCGAGCCCGCCTGATTTTGCGGCGGATTCACGAAGAAGTCGATTTTTTCGCCGCCGGTATTGGGGTCAGCATAGAGACCCGGGAAGAAAGCGAACCAGTTCATCGCCATCGCCACCTGGCCGGATTTGAACGCATCAAGGCTTTCACCCATGTAGCTGTTCGTGTAGCCTGGAGGTGTCGCTGTCTTATAGAATTCTTTATAAAACTCAAGTGCTTCAACGGCTTCCGGCGAGTTTACAGCGCCTTCCATATCGTAAGAGCCGGGCTCGTTTTCATATTTGAAGCCCCAGGGGTAAAGTGCCGAGGTAACACCCATTGTGATGCCCTCAGAGCCGCGTTCGGTAAAGATGGCGGCACCATAAACGGTCTGTCCGTCGATCTCGCGGCCCTGGAAGAACTGAGCTGTTTCAAGCAGCTCTTTCTGGGTTGTCGGCTCCGCCAGGTCGCGGCCGGTAGCCTCTTTGAATGCCGCCTTGATGTCGTCGCGTGCGAACCAGTCTTTGCGATAGAACCAGCCGTTGGCGTCGCCCATGGCCGGCAGGGCGTAATAGTTCGGCGTGCCTTTTGGCCATGTGGAATAGGCATAAACGGTGGCGTCTGCGAAATCGCCCATCGAAATGCCTTCGGCGTCAAAGAAATCATTGAGCTTCACGTAGTGGCCGTTTTCCGCCCCGCCACCGATCCACTGGCTGTCTCCGATGAGCAGGTCGCAGAGCTTACCACCCGAGTTGAGCTCATTGAGCATACGGTCGGCGAAATTGGGCCATGGGATAAATTCAAAGCTCATGGTGTGGCCGGACTGCTCTTCGAATTCTTTGGACAGCTCGACAAGAGCGTTGGCCGGATCCCAGGCAGCCCAGCACAATGTGAGTTCTTCGGCCTGAGCGGCACTGCTCATGCCCGCGGCTGCGAGGCTGAGTGCGCTGACCGTGGTCAGTTTCGAAAATTTCATGTGATTCCTCCCTATGTGTCACGCCCGACCGCTTGATGACGATTCGGTGGCTGACTGATCAGAGGCTAATTGAGGGACGTACCTCATGTCGATGATTTTTTTGAGGGGCGTACCTCAAAAATTGCTAAAGCGCTGTTTTGAATAGAATGTTTGTATGATTATACCTCAAGAACAGAAGACAAACAAAAATCGGCGATCAGTACATGTGAGACTGGGAACGAGGTCTGATGCGCCCCGGGGAACAGTATGATGTTTACCACATGAGTCTGATTATCAGGCCCCTCGCGCAGACATGCCAGCGACGTGTGCCGGTTTTGCAGTCAGACTTCTCCGTCGCGGACATTGCCGCGAAGTGCTTTGACCTCGCCACGGGCTTTTTTCGCCTTCAGGCGGCGCTTTTTCGACCCTAATGTGGGCTTTGTCGGGATACGGCGTTTGGGTGGTATGAGGGCTTTGCGGATGAGTTCGACCAGCCGGTCGCGCACGATATCGCGGTTGCGGGCCTGGCTGCGGGTCTCGTCGCATTGCAGCACCAGCGCACCTTCGGTGGTCCAGCGGCGTCCGGCGAGGCGGCGCAGACGGTTTTTCACCGGTTGCGCCAGATTGGGCGAGCGGGCTGCCTCAAAGCGCAGCTCCACAGCAGAAGACACCTTATTCACATTCTGCCCGCCAGGTCCGGACGAGCGGATGAAGTTCTCGGTCAGTTCCCAGTCTTCGATGGCGATGTCTTTATTGATCCTCAGCATAGGGTGCCTTTTGCCACGAAATGCGCAGACGAAAAAGGGCCGCACGGGATGCGTGCGGCCCAATCGAATGGTTTACGGAGGTGGGGTCGGTTAGACGACCGTCCACTTCGGGGTTCTGCCCGCCAAGGGCTGCCTCAGCAGGCGACCTCCAAAGCTGTTCCGACACCTCTCTCCAATACCGTTCTTGACACTGGATCACCTCCTTTACCTATCTGTTAAAACTATCTGAATCGTCGCACAGCAAATCGCTTTCGCCAAGCCCTTTTTTACAGATCGCCCACAAGGAAACCCGCCGGTGATTGTTTTGCAGGCAGCCCCGGCAGAGGGGTCAGGTCGCCGGCGCGAGCCTCGCGGTCAGGGCCCGGAAGGGAATAAGGGCAATGAGCGCCAGCGCCAGTTTCACGCCCCAGTCGGCCACGGCGAGCGACACCCAGAGCGGCGCCACAGGGCCCACGCCCAGCACGGGCAGGACTTCGCCGGCCCAGGACACGTCGTTGCCGGGTTCGAGGAATGTAAGGCGCGCGGAGAAGGCGATGGTGAAGAAGAGTGCGGTATCCACGGTGCTGCCGATGATCGTTGAGGCCAGCGGCGCGCGCCACCAGGCGCCATTCCGGAGTGCGGAAAAGACAGCCACATCCAGCAGTTGCGCGGTGAGAAAGGCGATCGCTGATCCGACGGCGATGCGCAGGGTAACGAGAGGCCCGAATTCACCCGTGATCTGCGTGCCGATGAGAGAGCAGATGACCCCCACTACGAAACCCGCGAGCACAACGCGCCGGGCGGCCTGCGCGCCATAGACGCGGTTCATGATATCGGTGACCAGAAAGGCCAGCGGATAGGTGAAGGCCCCCCATGTCAGCCAATTCCCGAAGAGGAACTGCACGAGGATATTGGACGCCACCACGATGGCGGCCATGGCAATAATGCCGGGGATATAAGCGCGGGTCATGAGTTTGTTTTTCCGTTTTGACAAGGGTGCGGCACTTGGTCCGCGCTGTGGCGGACGGGCGGTCTTTAGGCTGCATCCGCCCGGGGCGCAAGTCACTCTTTGAGGACGCATTCCGTCAGTGCGCTGCGCAGGAGCGCCAAACTGTTATCGCCCGGCACCATAGTAAGGCGGATATGGTCTGCCGGATCCTGCCAGACGGCGAGGGCTTCGCGGTTGCCGTGCCAGCGCGGGATCGTGACACCTTTATCGCGCGCCAGCGTATCGTTCAGCAGGTAACCTGCACCGGCGACTATAAAAAATCCGCGACCGCCGGGCGTGAGATCAATACCGGAGAACCTGCTGCTAGCAGGCCCACCCGGGATCAGGTGTCAGAACTGCGCTCACTTCTGCGCAGGGTGGACCGGTGACCGCCGCGCTGTCTGCCTGCAGCGGCATTTGACAGATCAGCGCGAGGAAAGGACGGTGGCGCATTGTGCCGGAAGATCCGCAACGCGCAATTCACGGCGGGGTTTCGGCGCGGGCGCGTTGGGGTCCGGCGGCGGCGGGTTAAGGATGTTGTTCACCCAGGCCTGGGCATCCGCGCAGCCATCGCCGGCAGGAGGTGGCGTCTGGTTCACGCAGCCCCGCGCGCCCTTCGGGCAGGCGAGCCGCACGTGGAAGTGATAGTGATGCCCGTACCACGGCCGCACTTTATTCAGCCAGGACCGGTCGCCTTTGGCGTCCTTGCACATCTGCACCTTGGCACCGGGGAAGATGAAAATCCGCGCGACACGCGGATCAGAAGCGGCGGCCTTGACGATCTGGTGATGCGCGGATGTCCAGTTGTCGTTGACGAAAGCGCCCTTGTTACGGCGCATGGAGACAGACGAGATATTCTCGCGCTGGCTGGCAGACAGCGACAGGTTATCCGCACGCCGAAGCCAGATGTCGGCATCAAGACCGATCTGGTGGCTGCGATGGCCCGAGAGCATCGGCCCGCCGCGCGGCTGGCTCAGATCACCTACATAGATGCCGTTCCACCCGGGTTGCCGGGCGGCAGCGCGGCTGAGGTCTTCGACGAAATTCACGGTATCGGGATGCGCCCAGTTACGGTTGCGCGACAGGCGCATTGCCTGCCAGGTCGGGCCGGTTTCGGCAAGCTGTGCGGCACCCGCGACGCAGCCTTTGGCGTAGCTCCCAAAGGGCGCGGGGGCCTGGCCAGAGCCATCGGTTTTTGCGCCGAAGACGGATTTGGCGACTTTCTGAGCATCGGCGGATCCTGAGGTGCCGATGGTGGGCAGCGGTCCGGCAGGGGCGGTGTTTGTCGCAGGTTGCGAACAGGCCGCCAGTATGAGGCCGGCAGCACAGATCAGTGTTATCATTCGGGGCAGTGTCATCGGACGCGGTCTCCCTTTGGATGGACCCAGATCAGCACGAAAAGGGACAGGATGAAAAGCCCGATAAGCGGAGAGATGCCCATGCGCGCGCTTTCAGTGAGGGTGGTGACAACCGAGATCAGCGCAGGCGCCAGAAAGGCCGTGGCTTTACCCGACAGTGCAAAGAGACCGAATGCCTCGGTGGGGCGGTCGGGGTTGGTGTGACGCACCATCATTGAGCGGGAGGCAGCATAAAGTGCGCCGCCTGCCCCGCCGATGGCTGCACCGCAGATGTAAAAGAGCGCATCCGGCAGGGTGGAGCCGGGTGCGAGGGGCTGACCGAAGAAGGCCTCCCGCGACATGCCCACGATGATGCAGCAGACAGCTATGAGAATGAAAATACAGACCCTGATAATAGGTTTAGGGCCGAATTTCGCGTCAAAGCGCCCGCCGATCCATGTGGCGATGGCGGCGGTCACCGCACCGAGAATCCCAAAGAGCGCGATATTGGTCAGGGACCAGTCGAGTACCAGACGCGCATAGACACCGCCAAAGCCATAAAGCGCATTGAGAGCGTCGCGGTAGAGCATGGACGAGCCCAGATAGGCAGCAAGGCTGGGGCGTTTGAGGACCTGTGCCAGCGACGCTCGGAGATCGCTCATAGCCTCGGCGAAGCCGCCCTGCTTTACAACCGGGGCAGGTTCGCGGACCCAAAGGAAATAGGGGATCATGAAAAGCGCAAACCACAGTGCGATGAAGGGGCCGACAAAGCGGGTACCCTCGCTTTGCGCGGGGTCCAGCCCGAAGGCGGGGGCGAGGCCAATGAGCGTGGTGCCTGCCTCCGGGTTGGCCTCGAAGAAAAAGAGCAGCATGACAAAGAGCGAGACCACCCCGCCCCAGTATCCGAGCGCCGCACCCGTGCCGCTGATCTGTCCGATGGTATTCTCGTCGCCCAGACCCGGGAGCTGTGCATTGACGAAAATCAGCGCGAACTCGGCGGCGACAAAGCCGATGGCGAAGGCCACGAGACAAAACCACAGGCCAGAGCCGTCAGGCATCAGGTACCACATCGCCGCAGCCGCAATCACATAGATCACCGAAAAGGCGATGATCCAGGGCATGCGTTTGCCGGTGCTGTCAGCATAAGCCCCGATGACGGGTCCCAGCAGACCGATGGTCAGCCCTGCGACCAGCTGCGCGTTGGCCCAGACCGATTGCGCGCGCGCATCTGCGGCATTTTCCGCCATGCCGCCGGCGGAAAAAAAATCGGTGGCGACACCGGCAAAATAGGGACCGAAGATGAAGGTGAGACCAAGCGTATAGAAAGGCTGCGTCGCCCAGTCGAAGGCAAACCACCCCCAGATACGCTTTTTCTCCACTGTCATGGCTGCCCGCCTCTTATCGTTATCTTAAGCTAAAGCAGCCACAACCCGTTAACGCAAGAAGTGCTTTGACCCGCGGGAGGCGGGGCCTTGCCCTTTGGGACGGGCCTGCTTAACTGAGTGCAGAAGTCAAAAGAGGGGACCTGATGCAGTCGCTGTTCGAAATTCTGATGCTTTTGCTGAACGTGCTGTGGTTCTTCATCATCGCGCATGTGATCATGAGCTGGCTGATTAATTTTCAGGTGCTCAATACGCAGCAACAGCTGGTGGCGCAGATCTGGTATGGTCTGAACCGGCTGCTGGAGCCGATATACGGGCCGGTGCGCCGGATTTTACCGCCGATGGGCGGGATTGATCTGGCACCGCTGGCGGTGCTGATCGCGGTGGCGGCCCTGCGGATCATTCTGGTCAATAATTACGCGGCTTTCGCCTGAGCTCTGTGCCTGCCGGCGCGTTAAATTATCTCTGCGCGGCTGCCAGGTCTTGTTCAGACAATCTTAGTATGTGAGTCTGCATCAAAAGAGCAGACAAACAAACAGGATTTTCCGCATGACCGGCGCTGCCACGCTGTTACGTGATGTCTTTGGCTTTGATGCCTTTCGCCCCGGTCAGGAAGAGATCGTCGATGCAGTGACTGCAGGCGAAAACGTACTCGCTATTATGCCCACGGGGGGCGGTAAATCCCTGTGCTTTCAATTACCTGCACTGATGCGCGAGGGGGTGACGGTGGTCATCTCGCCGCTGATTGCACTGATGCGCGATCAGGTGCGTGCGCTGCAGGAGGCGGGTGTCTGCGCCGGGGCGCTGACCTCGGGCAATACGCCCGAGGAAACCGAGGCGGTTTTCGAAGCACTCGAAGAGGGGCGCCTGCGGCTGCTTTACATGGCACCGGAGCGGCTGGCCTCAGGGGCTGCGGGCCTTCTGCGTCGGGTAGGCGTCTCTATGATCGCCGTCGATGAAGCGCATTGCGTGAGCCAGTGGGGGCATGATTTCCGGCCTGATTATCTGCGTATCGGCGCGCTCCGGCGCGATCTGGGGGTGCCGCTGGCTGCTTTCACGGCGACGGCCGACGCTGAGACCCGCGTGGAAATTACCGAAAAGCTTTTTGGCGGAGAGCAGCCCCGCGCGTTTCTGCATGGGTTTGACCGACCGAACATCCACCTCGCTTTCGCGGCGAAAAACAGCCCGCGCCAGCAGATCCTCGCCTTTGCCGACGCGCGCCGCGGGCAGTCGGGCATCGTTTATTGCGGCACCCGGGCCAAGACGGAAGGGATCGCCCGTGCACTGCGCGAGGCGGGGCACACGGCGCTGCATTATCACGGCGGCATAGACGCAGAAGACCGGCGCATCGCCGAACGCCGGTTTCAGCAGGAAGACGGGCTGATCGTTGTGGCCACCGTTGCCTTTGGCATGGGCGTCGATAAACCGGATATCCGCTGGGTCGCTCATGCGGACCTGCCCAAATCGATCGAGGCTTATTATCAGGAGATCGGCCGCGCGGGGCGCGATGGTGCTCCCGCGGAGACGCTGACGCTCTTTGGCCCGGAGGACATCCGCCTGCGCCGGTCGCAGATCGACGAGGGCCTGGCGCCGCCGGAACGCCGCGCGGCCGATCATGCGCGGCTCAACGCGCTTCTTGGTCTGGCCGAGGCACTGAAATGCCGGCGCGAGACGCTGCTCGGCTATTTCGGCGAGGCCGGGGTGACCTGCGGCAGTTGCGATTTATGTGATACGCCGCCCGAAGTTTTCGATGCCACCGTGGCCGTGCGCAAGGCGCTGTCAGCGATTTTGCGCACCGAGGAATGGTTTGGCGCCGGCCATCTGATTGATATTCTTCTGGGAAACAGAACCGAAAAAGTGTTGCAGCGCGGGCATGACAAGTTGCCGACCTTCGGCGTTGGCACGGAATACGACAAACGGCAGTGGCAGACGATTTTCCGCCAGATGATGGGGCACGACCTGCTGCGCCCCGACCCCGACCGCCATGGCGCGCTGCGCATGACGGATGCGGCGCTGCCGGTGCTGCGCGATCAGGCGACAATTTCGCTGCGCCGTGACAGTATCCGGGCGGCAGCGGGCACGCGGCGGCCGGCGGTAAAGGCGATGGTCTCTGATGAGGACGCGCCGCTTTTGTCGGCGCTCAAGGCGAAACGGCGCGCACTGGCCGAGGCGGCACGGCTGCCGGCCTATATCATTTTCAACGACCGGACGCTTATTGAAATGGCCGAAAAACGCCCGGCGACGTTGGACGATATGGCCGGGATCGGCGGCGTGGGTGCCAAAAAACTCGACAAATACGGCGATGCGTTTCTGGAGGTCATCGCCGGCGAAGCGCCGCAGGTGCATCCGCGGCGGCGCGATCTGGCGGGCAAAGCGGCGGGTACGGTTTACGACCGCTTGCTCGCAGTTCAGGCGGATCTGGCGCGTGGCGCCGAAGGCCATGACAAGCCGCTGAGTTGTTCCGCGTCGCTGCTGGCAAAGGTCGCTCAGATGCATGCGGCTGATGTGCGCACGCTGGAAAAACTGCTGGGCGAGCGGCGGGCGGAGAGATTTGGCCCCGCATTTCTGGACGTTCTGCGGGAGGCGGGCTAAGTCACCTGCTGAGCGCGGGCGGGGTCCGTGAAAGATATTCGGGGAACTGATTTATGCTGGTGGTGATTTCGCCTGCCAAGAGGCTCGACTGGAACGCAACAGACAGGCCGGTGACCGAACCGGCGTTTCGGGAAGATGCGGTGCGTCTTGTACGGACGGCGCGGAATCTGACGCTGCGCAATCTGCGCGATCTGATGGACCTTAGTGATGATCTGGCGCGACTGAACCGCGACAGGTTCCGCGCCTTCGAAGACGAACCCCCGACTGACACCACGCGGCCCGCAGCCTTTGCCTTTGCGGGCGACACGTATCTTGGGCTGGAGGCCTCGAGCCTTGATGACGATGAAATTGCCCGGGCGCAGGATCATCTGCGGATACTCTCGGGCCTTTACGGAGTTCTGAGGCCGCTCGACGCTATCCAGCCTTACCGTCTGGAAATGGGCAGCCGGCTGAAAACCCGCCGGGGGGCGAACCTTTATGATTACTGGCGCGACAATCTTTCAAAGGCTCTGAATGCGCAGGCAGAGACGCTTGGCACCGACCTTCTGGTGAACTGCGCCAGCCAGGAATATTTTGGGGCAGTGGCGCCCGACGCGTTGAAACTGCGGGTGATCACGCCGGCCTTTATGGAAGATAAGGGGGACGGGAAGGGGCCGAGAATGGTCAGCTTCTTTGCCAAAAAAGCCCGCGGCGCAATGGCGCGTTACGTCATTCAGAATCGTCTGAACCGCGCTGAGGATCTGCTTTCATTTGATACCGGCGGCTATGCTTATCAGCCTGAGATGTCAGAACCCGACAGGCCGGTTTTTTTGCGTCCCTATCCCGCGGCCTGATCCGGTTCGTCGACCGGAGCCCGGACCGCGTCCGGACAATGGACCAGGATGCGGGAGATAATCGCAGGTTTACGCAGTGGCTTTGTCATGTAGTGATCCAGCCCGGCGTCAAGGATTTCTTTCTCATCACCGGCCATGGCATGAGCCGTCAGGGCGACAATCGGAACGCGTTCTCCTGTACCCGCTTCCATCCCGCGAATTTGTCTGGCGGCCTCTTTTCCGTCGAGCCGGGGCATTGAGATATCCATAAAGATCAGATCGGGTCGAAACTCTTTCCACATATCCACCGCTTCCTGGCCGTCGCAGGCGAATTTCAGATCAATGTTCAGCGATTTCAGCATTTTGGAAAAAACGAGGCGGTTTGTTTTGTTGTCTTCCGCTGCCAGGATACGCATCAGTCTCGTACCGGATTCATCCGGAGCGTCCAGTTGCCTGGAAACAGACCTTGCGGTGGTGTCAGGAGCAGCGCGATGGCGGAACCCCGGGGCCGGGGTGACCTCACGGGCGACACGCGCTTCGGCCTCGCACAGCCACCGGATCAGATCCACGCGCAGGAACGGACGCTGCATGATCGTGTCCACAGCATCCCGGTCCGCGTTGCGCCGCGCAAGTCCGGCGTTCCCGCAGAGCAGCAGAACGGGCGCATGGTGGCCTGCCTCTCCGAGAACCCGCGCGACTTCAAAACCGTCAGAGATGCCGTCGGTGTGATCGGCAATGACCAGACTGATATCGGCCTGCATCGCGGCCAGCGCTGATTTTGCATCCTCGCCCGTGGTTACTTTTAGTCCCGATTCTTCGAGGTGACGGCGGATGATATCCCGCCCGGCCCAGTCCCGTCCGGTGACGAGTACATGCTGAAGCGTCGGGGGCAGTTCCGCGGCCGGCAGAATGGCCGGACCGTCCGTGGCCATGCGCAGGTCGAACCCAAAGCAGGAGCCGACCCCTTCCTGCGATGTGAGCCAGACTTTCCCGCCCATCATGCCGATCAGCCGCTGGGTAATCGCGAGGCCCAGACCGGTGCCGTCAAACTGCCGGTTTCGTTCATTTTCCACCTGGTTGAATTCACCAAATACGTGATCAATGAGTTCGTCGGGAATGCCGATGCCGGTGTCTTCAACGGTGATGGTCATATCAAGTGCAGCGTCATCCGGCGTCGGGGCACCCTTCACGCGCACCAGTACATGCCCTGAGGTGGTGAATTTGACCGCATTCCCCAGCAGATTTGTCAGCACCTGCCGAATGCGCCCGGGATCGCCCACCACACGGGATGCGATCTGCATCTGATAGTCGACACAAAGCCGCAGCCCCTTCTCCTGCGCGGAGGTCTGCAACAGCGTCATGACGTCATGCACCGCTTTTTCCAGATCAAACGGTTCGGGATGCAGATCCAGCCGTTCGGCCTCGATCTTGGAGTAATCGAGTACGTCGTTGATAATCACCAGAAGCGCTTCGCCCGAGCGTTTGATCGTCTCAACATAAAGCTGCTGCTCTTCGCTGAGGTCGCCCTCTGCCAAAAGGTCCGCCATACCGACAACGCCGTTCATGGGCGTGCGCAGTTCGTGGCTCATATTGGCGAGAAAAGCAGATTTGGCACGGTTGGCGGTTTCGGCACTGTGACGAGCAGATTTCAGCTTTTTCTCATAGGCGACAGTCTCTGTAATGTTGAGACCGAGCGAAATGATATCGCCGTCCGGGCCGCGCTGATCGAGCATTTTTATGTACTGACCGTTCCACAACCGGATCACCTGGGGGGGCGGGTCCGGCGATTGCATGCGGTCAATCATCAGCTGCCGCCACGCGGCGGGCGTCAGATCACCGGTGTTTACAATCCCCTCGTCGGTCAGCACCTGGAGGATGGTGACATAGCTGACCCCGGGCCGGATTTCCTCGAGCTTGTCAAAGACCGCCAGATAGGACGGATTGGCCATGATCAGCTCGAGGTCCGGTGAGAAAAAGGCAAAGCCGTCCTTGATGGTGCCGATCGAATGCCACAGGCGCCGTTCGACACGTTCGATTTTTTCCTGTGCGGCAGAAAGATCTGATTTTACCCGCTGGTTTTCGTCCCGCACGGTGGCAACTTCCGCGCGGGTCTCGACGATCTGATCCGAAAGGTTGCGTGCGTGCTGTCCGAGTTTTCTGTTGGCGGCAAAAAGCTCGGCCTGCTTGAGCTCAAGCAGGCGTTCCGCCGCGAGTCTGCGGCGTCTTTCCTCTGCCATTTTGTTGGCCAGGCTCATCGCGCAACATACATTCGTTAAACCACTGGTTTAGCGGCCAGTATTGCGGATTTCGGTGAATATCGTCTTAAGCAGTACCGCACACCTGCGCCGGGATCTGTTGCTCTTTGTGCCAGATGGTCAGGGTGCGGTCAGCGGCGGCCTTCGCGCAGCCAGGCGGCGGTAATCAGGGCGGCCGAGAGCAGCAGCACCAGCCAGCCGGGCAACAGCGCTGTCTGGCGCACGTCGCGTGTTTCATAGGCACCACGCGGCGTAAAGCCGATCCAGTTGCGACCTGCGGCCGGGCGGCCTTCGCGCACATCCCTGAGTCGTGGCAGACCATCCTCAAGCCGGATAATCCCGCCGCGCAGACCCGCGATAACAGGTGCCAGAATATCGCCCGTCGCGATGGTCTGTTCAAACTCGCGCGGGGCGGCCGGGCCGAGACCGATCACCGCCATCTGATCGCCGTTCTCCAGACGGTAGAGGCCGATCTCCGGTCCTTCATAGGTGGTGCCGAAAACGCCGGGGCTCATTTCGCTGAGGTTCAGCTCGACGGTATTGCCGGAGGGGTCAGTCAGCACCACGGGCGGGACCGTCTCTTCCAGCGTGCGGCGCTGAATGCGCATGGTCAGGCCGGTGGCCTGCGCGGTCAGCGCTTCTTCTTCGAGCTCAGGTTCTTTCATCATCCAGTGGGCCAGACGGCGCAGCAGCTCAAGCTGTGGTCCGCCTCCCTCATAGCCGCGGTTCCAAAGCCAGGCATGATCGGAGGCGAGCAGTGCCACGCGGCCCAGACCCACCCGGTTAAGCACCAGAAGCGGCCGTTCGTCCGCACCGGTCATAACCACATTGCCGTCGGGGTCGGTAATCTCGATCTGGCGCAGCCAGCGGCCCCAGTCGCCGTTGTCGGGCAGATCAGTCGTCACGGGGTGGCGGTTACCAAGGTCGCTCACCACAGGGCGGTAAGGCTGTTCTACCACACGCGCCGTGGGCGCTGCGGGCAGCACAGTACCGAGCGGCGAGCGGAAGATACTGTCGGCGCCGGCAAAATCCGGTCCGGCGGCGACAAGAACGGCACCGCCGGTGCGGATGTAATTGGCCACGTTGTCGAGGTAAAGCGCGGGCAGAATGCCGCGGCGTTTGTAGCGGTCAAAGATGATGAGGTCAAAGTCGTCGATCTTTTCCAGAAAAAGCTCGCGCGTGGGGAAGGCGATGAGGGACAGCTCACTGACCGGCACGCCGTCCTGCTTTTCAGGCGGACGCAGGATGGTGAAGTGCACAAGATCCACAGAGCTGTCTGATTTCAGCAGGTTACGCCATGTGCGCCCACCTGGATGTGGCTCTCCCGAGACCAGCAGGACACGCAGGCGGTCGCGAACACCATTCATCTGCACAAGCGCGCGGTTGTTGCGGTCAGTAAGCTCGCCTTCGGCCATCGGCACGGTAAATTCGATGACGTTGCGCCCGCCGTGTGGCAGGGTCACAGGCAGTTCTATGTCCTGATTCAGCGGCACCTGAAAGAGTTGCGGCTCGGCGCCGTCAACTGAAATTTCCAGTGGGGCGATACCGTCACCCGCAGGTGCCGCGCCCATATCCTCAATGCGCAGGGTGAGCGTCACGGGCTCGCCGATGATGGCAAAGGCCGGCGCGTTGCTGATTGACAGGCGGCGGTCCCAGTCGGTATCGCGGCCCGTCAGCAACAGGTGCATCGGCGCGGGCAGATCAAGCGGCAGACCGGCGTCATGCACGCGGCCGTCACTGACCGCGACGATGCCCGCAATCCGGGCGCGCGGCTCTTCGGCAAGCGCGCCGGAAAGGCTGGTCATCAGGCGGGTGCCTGCGTCGCCGTCGCCGTCAGGGACGACGATGCGGCGGACTTCGGTGTTGGGGCGCGCGGCAATGCGCGCGGCAAGCGCGTCGGCAGCTTCCGTGCGCTGCGCAGGGCGGTCGCTCAGACCCTGGCTGGCGGTTTCATCCTCCAGCAGCATCACGATATCGGTGAGCGGCGCGCGGTCTTCCTGCTGATAGGACGGATTACAGAGCGCACCCAGCACCACCAGGGCCGCAAGTGCGCGCAGGGGCCAGCCGTTCAGGCCGCGCAGCACCGCGAGGGTCACGCTGATCGCGGCGATGACCGCAACCATCAGCACCATGGCCCAGGGGACCAGCGGGTCAAAGATCAGAGCGCCGGTCATTGTCCGAGCCTGTCGAGAAGGGCCGGCACATGAACCTGGTCGGATTTATAGTTTCCGGTGAGCACGTGCATGATCAGGTTTACTCCGAAGCGATAGGCCAGTTCGCGCTGGCGCTCGCCCGTAAAACCGCGGCCCACGGGTACCATCGGTGCACCGTTCTCCGAAATCGCCCATGCAGCGGCCCAGTCGTTGCCGCCGATCACCACCGGCGTTACACCGTCGTTGAGGTTGCGGAAAGGCATGCCTTCGATCTGTTCGGCATCTGGCGGAGCGGCTTCGACCCAGACATCGCGGCTGGTATGGCGTCCCGGGAAATCCTGCAGCAAATAGAAGGTGCGCGTGAGCACGTGATCGGTGGGCAGCGGTTCCAGTGGCGGAATATCCAGCGGGGCCGCGAGATCCTGCAGTTTGCGCCCGTTGGGGCTGGCACCTCCAAAGCGCGCGACATCGGCATCGCGGGTGTCAAAGAGGATCAGACCTCCGGAGCGCAGGTAGTCGTTAAGCTTGGCATAGGCCTCGGAGGAGGGGCGCGGCTGGTCCGGGGTCACGGGCCAGTAGAGGATCGGGAAAAACGCAAGCTCGTCCATCTCCAGATCGACGCCGACCGGGGCCGCAGGCTCTACGGAAGTGCGGAAATTCAGGGTCTGTGACAGGCCCGCGAGACCTGCGCGCGACAGATCGTCGACCCGCGCATTGCCGGTGGAAACATAGGCCAGCGCCAGTTCGGCCGTGGCGCTGAGCGCAAATTCATCGGCTGCGGCATCCGCGCTCTGCGCCTTGGCCTGCGGTGACGCCAGCAGCAGCGCACCGATCACCACGACAGCCGTCCGGTTAACGCGCCCCAGCAGACGGCCCGACAGCGCCAGTGATGCCACCACATCGGCCAGCAACAGCAGCACCGAAAGGCTCAGAAGCCAGCCTGCGACAGGTTGTTCCGGGGCGACGGCAAATCCACGGACCGGAATATCCGCAGGCCAGGTGGCCTGCTCAAGAGTATCGCCGGTACTGATCACGTTGCGCGCCAGAACCCGGTCGCCGGAAGCATATATCCCGGGCTGCAGATCAGGGCCGGCCGGCGCATCGATGAGATCCGTGCCTGAGACGCCCGGCAGCGTACCGGCGTCCGACAGGGTGCCGTACCCGTCCATCACCTGTTCAGGCGTCCATGTGGTGCCTTCCATCTGTGTCAGATCGGGCGTGCCGGCGGAGGAGGACACGGCAAGCCGTTCCAGCATCCGCACGAAAAGACCCGACAGCGGCAGGGTGGACCAGTCTGCACTGGCGGTCACGTGGAAGAGCACGATCTGTCCCTGGCCCCGGGTCTTGCGGGTCACGAGCGGCGTGCCGTCGGTAAGCTCTGCAATGACACGTTCGGCCAGCGTCGGATCGGGCTGGGCCATGACCTGACTGGTGATCTGCACGTCATCAGGGATGTCCAGGCCGAAAAAGGGTGAGTTCTCTCTGAACGGTGCAAGCGCTTTGGGTTCTCCCCAGCTCATCGCACCGCCCACCGTCCTGCCACCGGAGCGCAGGCGCACGGGCATCATCGGGTCTTCGTCCACGCGGGAAATATCGCTGGCGGCGATCCTTGGCCCGGCAAAGCGCAGCAGGAGGCCGCCTTCTTCGATCCAGTCGCCCAACCCGCCGGCTTCGGACGGCGACAGCGTCGCCACGTCCGCGAGCACAATGACATCGGGGTTTGCGGGCAGCACATCTCCCAGCGATCCGCGAATAAGATCGGCATTGGGTTCAAGCGCCTGTTCGAGATAGTGCAGCGGCGACAAAAGCTGCAGCCCTTCACGGCTTTCCCGTCCGGCGATAAGGGCAACCTCACGCCGGCTCAGCGCGTCATCTGCGAGCGTCGTCGCCCCGGCAGAGCGCTGCCCCTGCAGGTCAAACCGCGTGATGCGCGCGCGCAGTTCGGAAGGCAGCGACAGGGCGGCTGTTGCCTCTGTGTCGCCTTCGGCAAAAGTCGCGGTGGCGGTCGCCAGAATGCCCGCGTTTCCGGCAGGGTCACGCCCCCGGGCCTGCAGGATCACCTGACGTTCGGGGCCAGGGGTGGCGCGGATCGCGGTCAGTTGCACCGCGCCATCCTCAAAACCTGCAGGCGCCATGGCCAGCACATTGGCAGCGGTCTGGTAGACTTCAACCGCACCGGCGCTTTCAAAAGCGTCAAGAACCCGGTCGCGGCCCGGATATTCGAGCCCGTCGCTGAACCAAAGCGTATCAAAAGCGCCCAGCTCTGCCGCGAAGCCGGCGGCCCGGGTGGTGCGCGCCTCATCCGGTTGCCAGGGGGCGGGGCTGAACCCGGCAAGCCGGTTGCGCCAGACATCGGCAGCCTGAAACACCGGCGGCTCAGGGCGCGCCATATCGAGAAAGGCCACCGGCCGCCCGGCGCGTCCGGCCCGTGTGAGCTGTGCCTCGACCGCGTCGATCTGATCGGACCAGCGGGTGGCGCCGCCCCAGCTGCCATCCAGCACGATCAGCAGCGGACCATTGTCCTGCGCGCTCTCCTCTTCGGGGTTCAGAACCGGCCCGGCGAGGCCGAGGATGATGGCGGCAACCGCCAGCATGCGCAGCAAAAGCAACCACCATGGCGTACGGTCGGACACGCTTTCGTCATCTTTAAGCCCGAGGAGAAGCGCCACGCCAGGAAAAAGCCGGCGCACAGGGGCCGGCGGCACCGCCCGCAGAATGAGCCAGAGTACCGGCAGCGCCAGCAGCGCCAGCAACAGCCAGGGCGCGGTAAACCCGATGCCTCCCAGAACAGTCATCGCAGCCCCCCGGTATCAAGTGCACGGTAGAGCCACAAAAGAGCCGCCTGCGCCGGCCGGTCGGTGTGATGCATGCCATACTGCCAGCCGGTGATGGCGCAAAGCTGCGTCAGCTCATCTTTGCGGGCGGCCAGGCGTTCCAGATAGCGGTCGCGCAGATCATTGGCTTTGAGCGTTTCGTGGCTGAGACTGCCGCCGACGCTCTCAAAAATAGTGCGCCCGCTGAAGGGGAAAGCCTCTTCTGACGGGTCGAGCACGTGCAGCAGCACGCCGCGCACCCCCCGGTCAGCGGCTTTGGTCAGCGCCAGCGTCACCTCGGCGATGTCACCCATGAAATCCGAGATAAAAACGGCGCGGGCCGAGGGGATCATCGCGCGGTGTTCCGGCGGGCTGTAATCTTCGGTCGCATCCTGCGTGAACATACCGGCAAGCCGCAGGATCTGCTGATTGCCGCGACGGGGCGGCAGCGAAGTGCCCGTGAGCCCCACACGTTCCCCGGCACGCACCAGCAAAATTGCGGTGGCCAGACCAAGGACGCGGGCGCGGTCGGCCTTTTGCGGCAGATCGTCATCGCTCGTGAAGCGCATCGAGGCACCCTGATCTACCCAGAACATCACCGACTGAGCGATCTGAAGCTCGCGTTCGCGCACATATTCGACGTCACCGCGCGCCGAGCGGCGGTAATCGATTATACGCCTGCTGTCACCGGCCTGCGCCGGGCGGTATTGCCAGAAATCATCGCCCATACCTGCGCGCCGCCGGCCGTGATCTCCCAGCAGAACGGAGCCTGCAAGATGCTCGGCGCGGGCCAGCAGCGCGGGCAGGGCGGCGGCTTCGGTCTCTGCCGCGGCGCGAAGGACGGTTTCCGGGGTCACGCTGCCGCTTTCCCTCCGGCAAGTTCTGCGGCGGTGGTCTCTATAAGGTCGGTCAGGCTGTCACCGCGCGCCCGTGCGGCAAAGTTGAGCGCCATCCGGTGGCTGAGCACCGGGCGGGCCATATCGAGCACATCTTCGGACGACGGTGCCAGCCGTCCCTGCAACAGCGCGCGCGCCCGCACGGTCAGCATCAGTGCCTGAGCGGCCCGCGGTCCGGGGCCCCAGGCCACGGTGTCGCGCACTCTCTGGCTGACACCGGGTTCATCAGGGCGGAAGGCCCGAACCAGATCGAGGATCATTTCGACGACGCTTTCGCCCACCGGCATCCGGCGCAGCAACTGCTGTGCTGCCAGCAGTTCAGCGGCGGTAAAGACTTCGGATGATTGCGCTTCTCCCTCCCCCGTGGTCGCCAGCAGAATATCACGTTCCGTATCGCGGTCAGGATAGGCCACGTCGATCTGAACAAGAAACCGGTCAAGCTGTGCTTCAGGCAGGGGATAGGTGCCTTCCTGCTCAATCGGGTTCTGCGTGGCCAGCACATGGAACGGCACACCGAGGCTGCGGCTTTCGCCTGCAACAGTGACTGTTTTCTCCTGCATCGCCTGAAGCAGAGCGGATTGCGTGCGCGGCGAGGCGCGGTTGATTTCGTCGGCCATCAGAAGCTGGCAGAAGATCGGACCCTGAATGAAGCGGAACGCGCGGGAGCCATCGGCGGCGGTATCAAGCACTTCGGAGCCCAGAATGTCGGCAGGCATGAGGTCAGGCGTGAACTGAACCCGGTTGCCGTTGAGCCCCATCACAGTCGAAAGGGTCTCCACCAGGCGGGTTTTGCCCAGTCCCGGCAGACCAATCAGCAGACCGTGACCGCCACAAAGCAATGCCGCCAGTGTCAGATCAACGACACGTTCCTGACCGATGAACCGGTTGGTGATCGACGCTCTTGCGCTTTTGAGTTTTTCGCCCAGCGCTTCGATCTGTCCGACCATGTCTTCTGCTTCGCTCATGACAATATGCTCCGATGAATTATATGTCTGATGTAATCCTATCGCGCTCAGGGGAAATGGCAAAAGCAATGAGTGGACAAAAAACCGTTACACCGTCGGCAGAAAGTCTTGCTGCTTCGTTAACTGCCACAAAAACACGCGGTTTACCGCCTGTTCACAAGTGGAACCCGCCGTTTTGCGGCGATCTGGACATGCGCATCGCCCGTGACGGCACCTGGTTTTATCAGGGTACGCCCATCGGACGGCCCGGGCTGGTGAAGCTTTTTTCATCGATTCTGAAGATGGAAGACGGAAAATACTTCCTCGTGACGCCGGTGGAGAAGGTCGGAATCACCGTTGATGATGCGCCTTTTGTCGCGGTCGATTTTGAGGCGTCCGGCAACGGCGAAGAGCAGACACTGCGTTTTACCACGCAGGTCGAAGACGAGGTGACGGCGGGGCCGGACAATGCAATCCGCGTGGTGCGCGATCCTGAAACCGGTGAACCCTCTCCTTATGTGCATGTCCGCGCGGGTCTTGAGGCGTTGATTGACCGCAAAAGTTTCTACCGGCTGGTGGATATTGGCGTTTATCATGACGGATGGTTCGGGCTGTGGTCCGGTGGCGCATTTTTCAGGGTCATTCCGAGCGACCAATTGCCCTGAGCAACAAAAGAGTGCGCAGGAAAGCAGAGGTCACAACATGCAAAAGGGTCTGAGATGAAAGACAAAGGCACAGCGGTCATCATTGGTGCCGGGACCGGTCTGTCCGCATCGGTTGCGCTTCGGCTTGCAGACGCAGGGTATGATATCGTTCTGGGCGCGCGCGACACCGGCAAACTGCGGGATATTGCGGACCGCACAGGCGCGCGCTGTGTCCCGCTTGACGGCAGCAACCCTGAAGCTGTGGCAGCACTTTATGCGGATCTGCCCGGGCCGCTCAGGGTTGCGATTTATAATCCTTCTGCGCGGATCAGGGGCGATATTGCCGATTTAGACCCTGAAACGGTGCGCAAGGCGATTGAGGTCACGGCCTTCGGATCGTTTCTGACGGGCCGCGAAGCCGCCCGCCTCATGCTGCAGAACGACGGTGAGACAAAAGGGACAATTCTCTTTACCGGGGCCTCTGCCGGGGTAAAGGGCTTTGCGGGTTCTGCCACTTTTGCGATGGGAAAGTTCGCACAGCGCGGTCTGGCACAGTCGATGTCACGCGAGTTGCACCCCAAAGGCATTCACGTGGCCTGGGTAAATATCGACGGGGGCATCTCAAACCCCGACCGTGAAGGGCGCGGGGATGACGGCAGCAATGCAATGCTGGACCCGGATGCGATTGCGGAGAGCTATCAGCATCTGATTGAGCAGCACCGGTCCGCCTGGAGCAGTGAAATTACGTTGCGGCCCTGGGTCGAAACTTTCTGACAGAGCCGCTCCGGGCGGGGCGCAAAAGGGACGGAACCGGATGGCGAAACTGGCGGCTGACCTGAGTATTTTGTGGACCGGCCTGCCCTGGGCGGAGCGGTTCGAGGCGGCCGCCATGGCAGGGTTTTCCGGTGTTGTCGTGCCCTTCCCTTATGACAATCCGGCGAAAGACACTCAGATGGCGCTGCTGCGCAATGGTCTGACGCTGGTGATGATTGCCACCCCGCCGCCTAATTATACCGGTGGGGCGCGCGGCTTTGCGGCTGTTCCGGGGGCAGGGGACAGGTTTGTGCATGATCTGCGGCGGGCGCTGCGCTATTGCGAGGCGCTGCGCGTGCCGGCGCTGCGCGTCCTCGCAGGCGATGCAAGCGGGTCAGATGCCGCCGGGACGCTCCGCGACAATCTGAACAAAGCGGTGGACCGCAGCCCGGCCAGCATCACGCTGCTGGTGGGCCCCGAGCCGGGAGCCGACGCGTTTTTGCAGACCGGCAATCAGGTGGCGCAGCTGGTGTCCGGTGCCGGAACGCCGGTGCTGCGGATGGAGTGGCCGCTGGATGGAATCTCACGGGGCTGGCAGGATGATCTGCGCGCAAATGCGTCTCTGATAAAGCATATTACACTGACCGCGCCGCCGCAGGACAAGTCAGTGGCGGACGGATTTTCAGCGGCAGCTCTTGAACAGGTCCTTGATGAAATCGGGTACACCGGCTGGGTCACCGCAAGCTACCGACCCCGGGGCGCGGTTGAGAAAACGCTTGGATGGATGGTCCGGCTAAGTTGAGTGCGACGCTGTCCCAACCGCCCGCATGTTAGTGTGCAACGGCCCAGTTTGCGCCCTGGCCCGCATCGACAGTCAGCTTTACATCCAGTTTCACGACCGGATCAGCGGCGTTCTCCATGACATCCCGCGCTGCCGGGATCAGATCGTCCTCGGCGCCCTGATCCACCTCGAACAGCAACTCGTCATGGACCTGAAGCAGCATTTTCGCCGGCAGATCGCGGATCGCTGCCGGCATACGGATCATTGCGCGGCGGATCACATCGGCTGCGGTTCCCTGGATCGGCGCATTGATCGCCGCGCGCTGGGCAAAACCTGCGCGGGGTCCTTTGTCTGTTATGTTGGGCGTATGGATGCGGCGCCCGAAAAGCGTCTCTACATAGCCATTTTCCTTCGCAAATGCCTTAGTGTCGTCCATGTAGGTCCGGATGCCCGGGAAGCGTTCGAAATAGCGGTCGATGAAGCCCTGCGCCTCTGAGCGCGGGATGCGAAGGTTACGCGCCAGTCCAAACCCCGAGATGCCGTAGATCACCCCGAAGTTAATCGCCTTGGCACGGCGTCTGATGTCGGGCGTCATCTCTTCCATCGGTACATCGAACATCTCGGACGCGGTCATGGCGTGGATGTCCTGACCATCAGCAAAGGCCTGCTTCAGCGCCGGGATATCGGCGATGTGAGCGAGGATGCGCAACTCGATCTGGCTGTAATCCAGCGCCACCAGGGTTTTACCCTTTCCTGCGACAAAAGCTTCACGGATACGGCGGCCTTCTTCTGAGCGGATCGGGATATTCTGCAGGTTCGGATCAGTCGAGGCCAGCCGGCCAGTCGAGGCGCCGGCGATAGAGTAGGATGTATGCACGCGCCCCGTGTCAGGATTGATATGGTCCTGCAGCGCGTCGGTGTAAGTCGATTTCAGCTTGCTGAGCTGCCGCCAGTCGAGGATGAGGCGCGGCAGTTCGTGCTCGGTCGCGAGGTCTTCCAGCACATCCGCGCCGGTTGCATAGGCACCGGTTTTGCCCTTTTTGCCGCCCTTAAGAGCCATTTCGTCAAAGAGGATCTCGCCCAGCTGTTTGGGCGAACCTACGTTGAATTTGCGTCCTGCCACGCCATAAATCTCGTCTTCCAGACCGGCCATCTTCTGGCTGAAGGCGTTCGACATGCGCGAGAGCGTGTCGCGATCAACCTCGATGCCCGTCCGCTCCATCTGTGCGAGCACCGGCACCAGCGGGCGTTCCATGGTCTCATACACGCGGGTGACCCGCGCCCGGTGCAGCGACGGTTTGAACTGCTGCCAGAGCCGCAGCGTGATGTCCGCATCTTCGGCGGCGTAGGGCACAGCATCTTCCAGCGGGACCTTGTCGAAGGTAATCGCGGATTTACCAGAGCCTAACAGGGGTTTTATCGGGATCGGCGTGTGAGCCAGATAGCGTTCGGCAAGAGCGTCCATACCATGCCCGTGCAGGCCTGCGTGCATCGCATAAGACATCAGCATCGTGTCATCGATCGGGGCCACGTCGATGCTCAACTGAGCAAAGATCTTGGCGTCGTACTTCATATTCTGTCCGATCTTCAGGATCGAAGGGTCCTCCAGCACGGGCTTCAGCATCTTCAGCGCTTCATCAAGGGCCATCTGACCCTCTGCGAGATCGTCCGAGCCAAAAAGGTCATCGCCCCGGTGCGCTTTATGCGTCAGCGGGATGTAGCAGGCGCTGCCCGGCTCGACACAGAGCGAAATGCCCACCAGGTCCGCGCGCATCTCATCAAGGCTGGTGGTTTCGGTATCGACAGCGACATATCCCCGTTCATATATCCGGTCGATCCAGCTTTGGAGGGCAGCGGCGTCACCGACCATTTCATAGCCCGCTTTATCAAAGGGGATGTCCTCGATCTCAGGCGCATCCGGCGCGCTGGCCGGCGTGTCGTCAATCTCGGGCATTTCCACGCCCAGCTGCTCCGCGATTCGTTTGGTGAGCGTGCGAAATTCCATCTCCGCAAGAAACGGCATCAGCTGATCGGGCACCGGATCGCGTACCTCCAGATCATCCAGCGTGAAATCCAGCGGGGTATTTTCTTCAAGCAGCACCAGACGACGTGACAGCCGGATCTGGTCGGCGTGATCGATGAGGGTCTGCCGGCGCTTGGGTTGTTTAATCTCTTCGGCACGTTCCAGGAGCGTGTCGAGATCGCCGTATTCATTGATCAGCAGAGCCGCCGTCTTGATCCCGATCCCGGGCGCTCCGGGCACGTTATCAACCGAATCGCCGGCCAGCGCCTGCACATCGACAACGCGGTCTGGGTAAACGCCGAATTTTTCGAAAACACCTTCGCGGTCGATCCGTTTGTTCTTCATGGCATCCAGCATCTCGACACCGTCGCCCACCAGCTGCATCAGGTCTTTGTCCGAGCTGATGATCGTGCAGCGCCCGCCGGCCGCCCGCGCCTGTACTGCAAGCGTGGCGATAATGTCGTCTGCCTCATACCCTTCCTTTTCTTTACAGGCGATGTTGAAGGCTTCGGTCGCGCGCCGGGTCAGGGGGATCTGAGGCCGCAGGTCTTCGGGCATCTCGTCGCGGTTGGCCTTGTACTGGTCATACATTTCGTTGCGAAAGGTATGGCTGCCCTTGTCAAAGATGACGGCCACATGAGTGGGCGCATCCGGCCCGGTGTTTTCGCGCACATATTTCTCGATCATGTTGCAAAAACCATGCACCGCATTGATCACCAGACCATCGGATTTCCGCGTGAGCGGCGGCAGGGCGTGATAGGCCCGGAAAATAAATGCCGACCCGTCGATCAGGTGCAGATGACACCCTTTGCCAAAGCTGCTGTCGCTCATGAAATGACCCCCTTACTGTCTGCTGCGGTTTTTACATGAGGGCCGGGGGAATGACGACCCTTTGCGCACCGCGTCGCTGGCGCGTTTCCCGGCAAAGACGCGGACCTGCCGGAAACCGGGGCGGCACCTGAGCGTGCGTTCTGTGAGCGCGGGGTCTGCGTTTTCTGGTCGGATATGCGCCGCAGGGATCCGAACCGAGCGGCAGGCACGGACGCGGCGTCAGACTTTGTCTTTGAAATCTTTGTGGATGAAGCGGCAGTCACAATAGCCGCATTCGACCCAGCCGGTGTCCCTGGGGATCTGCAGCCAGACGCGCGGATGGCCCAGTGCGCCTTCGCTGCCGTCGCAGGCGACGCGAAATTTGTCAACAATCCGGGTTTCGGGCGCTTGCAAAGTCATGGCGTGCTCCTCGGGTCTGGCTGGCCTTGTTATGACCAATGCCGGCCTGGCCCGCAAGCCCGGTTGATTGTCCGACCGGCCGGTTGCGTCTCACAGGGCGTGCGCAGGTCTGCCGTTTTCTGAGGTGGTACCTTTTCGGGATTGCTCGTGATGCTGGCGGGGCGGAATTGTCATCCTTCCGACCGTTCCGGTCGAGACATAACAGATGAAAGTTTTTCTGCGCAGACCGGACATGGATGAAGGTCCCGCGCGGATCCCTGAAAGCAGCTTTCAGGGTCTGACTTAAAGGTTTTCCGTAACCACCGGTGACCCGGTATCTGCGCAGTCACACATCCTTGTAAAAAGGACTCCAGGTGAGAACAAAAGGTGAATATAAAGACTGTACCATGTTTGCAGAGCTCAGCGTCACCACGAACTTTTCGTTTCTCAAAGGGGCTTCGCACCCCGAAGAGTATATGTCCCGGGCTGCTGCTCTGGGCATCAGCGCCATCGCTGTGGCCGATGAGAACTCGGTTGCCGGCATCGTTCGGGCCCATGCGCGGGCGCGCGAGATCGCCCGGCAGGTGGCGGAGCGGCATGCCTGGGACGCAGAGCACGGTCAGATGGGCCCGCCGTTGCCACCGGGGTTGCACCGGGGCGAAAGTTGCCTGCTTTATGCCACGCCGCGTCTGCTGCCCGCAGCACGTCTGGTCTTCACCGATGCCTGTCCGGTCACAGTGCTGCCGGAAAACCGCGCAGGCTGGGCCGCACTTTGCCGGATCCTCTCGGCAGGACGGCTCAGAGCGGAGAAAGGATCCTGCGATCTGCAGCTTGCTGACCTGATGAAGAGAGCGGGCGATCTGCAGCTGATCCTCTGGCCGCAGCCCCTGCCAGGGCAGACCGGCGCGGACGGATGGGTGCAGACAGCGCAACAGCTGACGCGCTGCTTTGCCGGCAAACTGCATATCGGTCTGTCGCCCGCGTATGACGGTCGGGACAGCGCGCGTTTCGCCACCCTGACGCAGCGCGCCGCGCGCCTGGGGTTGCCCGCTCTGGCCAGTGCCGCACCGCTGATGCATCACGGCAGCCGCCGCAAGCTTGCCGATGTGGTCACCGCGATCCGCCTGCGCCGCAAGGTCGATGATCTGGGCCGTGACGCGCTGCCCAATGCTGAGGCGCGCATGCGCTCGGAAGCCGGCATGCGGCGCCTTTTTGCCGGCTTTGAAGATGCCGTTGATCGCGCATACGCCCTGTCACAGAGACTGAATTTCTCGCTGGATGAGCTGCGATACGAATATCCTCTCGAGGGCACTGAGACGGAAACACCCACGGAGCGCCTGCGCCGTCTGGCCTGTGAAGGGCTCGACTGGCGCTATCCTGCCGGTGCCCCGGATAAGGTGCACCGCCTGCTGGAGCACGAGCTGGCGCTGATCGGCAAGCTGAAGTACGAGCCCTATTTTCTGACCGTGCGTGATATCGTGGCTTTTGCCCGGTCGCGCGACATCCTCTGCCAGGGCCGTGGCTCTGCGGCGAACTCTGTGGTCTGTTTCTGCCTCGGTGTCACCTCTGTCAGTCCCGAGATCGGCACCATGGTGTTTGAGCGTTTTGTCTCTGAGGCGCGCGACGAGCCCCCCGACATTGACGTGGATTTTGAGCATGAACGCCGCGAAGAGGTGATCCAGCACATCTATGAACGCTATGGCCGCCACCGTGCCGGGCTTTGTGCCACGGTGGTGCATTACCGGGGCAAACGCGCGATCCGCGAGGTGGGCCGCGCCATGGGGCTGACCGAAGATACGATTTCCGCGCTCAGCTCGCAGCTCTGGGGGTTCTTCTCCACCAAAGGCATCGAAGCCGAACGCATGGCCGAGATCGGGCTTGACGCCAGTGACCGGCGACTGCAGCAGACCCTGGCACTCGTCTATGAGATCAACGGCTTTCCCCGGCACCTGAGCCAGCATGTGGGCGGGTTTGTGATCACCGAAGGGCGGCTTGACGAGCTGGTACCGGTTGAGAATGCCACGATGGAGGGTCGCACGGTTATCTGCTGGGATAAGGACGACATCGAAACTCTGGGCATTCTCAAGGTCGATGTGCTGAGCCTCGGCATGCTGACCTGCATCCGCAAAAGCTTTGATCTGCTGAAAACGCACTACCGGCTCAGCCATTCGCTGGCCAGCCTGCCGCCTGAGGACCCGGTGGTTTACGACATGCTCTGCCGTGCCGACAGCATCGGGGTATTTCAGGTGGAGAGCCGTGCGCAGATGAACTTTCTGCCGCGCATGCGCCCGCGGTGTTTTTACGATCTGGTGATTGAAGTGGCGATCATCCGTCCCGGGCCCATCCAGGGCGATATGGTGCATCCCTATATCCGTCGGCGTAACGGCGAGGAGGAGGTCTCCTTTCCCTCGGATGAACTGGGCGAGGTGCTGGGCAAAACCCTGGGCGTGCCGCTTTTCCAGGAACAGGCGATGCAGATCGCCATCGTCGGCGCCGGGTTTACTCCTGACCAGGCGGATCGCCTGCGCCGTTCGCTCGCGACCTTCAAAAAGCATGGTAACGTCAGCGAGTTCAGAGCACTGTTCCTGCGCGGCATGAAACGCAAAGGCTATGATATGGCGTTTGCAGAGCGCTGTTTTTCGCAGATCGAGGGCTTTGGCTCTTATGGCTTTCCTGAAAGCCATGCGGCAAGCTTTGCGCTGCTGGTCTATGCGTCGAGCTGGCTGAAATGTCACTACCCGGCGGTGTTTGCCTGTGCGCTGCTGAATTCCCAGCCGATGGGGTTTTATGCACCGGCGCAGATCGTGCGGGATGCGCGCGAGCACGGTGTCGAAGTGCGTCCGGTCTGCATCAATGCCAGTTTCGGCGACAACACGCTGGAGCAGGACGGGCAGGGCGGTTTTGCCCTGCGCCTGGGGTTCCGGCAGATCAAAGGCCTCAGCGAAGAGGACACCGGCTGGCTCACGGCGGCGCGCGGCAACGGCTACCGGTCGGTGCGCGATGTCTGGCGCCGGGCGGGGCTGGCGCCGGGTGTGGTGGCGCGGCTGGCGGAGGCGGATGTCTTTGCCGTGCTGGGCCTGCCGCGCAGGGAAGCGCTCTGGGAAGCAAAGGCGCTTGTTCCCGGCGCGCCGCTGCCGCTTTTTGCAGACGACATGGACGGGGAGGCGATTGATGAGCCCGCAGCTTTGTTGCCCGAAATGACAGCGGGCGAAGAGGTCGTGGAGGATTACGTGGCCATGCGGCTCACGCTCAAAGCGCACCCACTGGCGCTTTTACGCGACCGTCTGACACCGCCCGCCGGACGGGCAGACGACAGGAATAATGCCGCGCGCGGGCGGATTTGAGCCACGAAGAAACAGGCGGACCCGGAAAGTGGTTCACCCCCGGCATCACAGCCGTTAAAAGGCCACAGGCCCACCAGAGGAGACGCGCAGATGAGCCCGCCAAAACCCGTTGCATTGTGTATTCTCGATGGCTGGGGCATTTCTGAGCGCCGGGAGGGAAATGCCCCTTTGCTGGCGGATACGCCGGTGATGGACCGGATCATGGCGAACTGTCCGAATGCTACGCTGATCACCCACGGACCTGATGTTGGCCTGCCGCGCGGGCAGATGGGCAATTCGGAAGTGGGTCACACCAATATCGGTGCAGGCCGGGTCGTCGCGATGGATCTGGGCCAGATCGACCTTGCGATCGAAGAGGGAACATTCGCAGAAAACCCCCGCCTCAGAGACTATATCGATGCGGTGAGAGGTGCAGGCGGGCGTGCGCACCTCATGGGGGTTGTGTCCGACGGCGGGGTACACGGCCATCTCAGTCACATGGTGGCGGCGGCAAAGGCGCTGGATAATGCGGGCGTCGATGTGGTGATCCATGCGCTGACGGACGGGCGCGACGTGGGCCCGAAATCCGCTGAAGGGTTTTTTGAAACACTCACGGCGGCGCTGCCGGAGACGGTGCGGATAGTCACTGTGACCGGGCGCTATTTTGCCATGGACCGAGACAATCGCTGGGACCGGGTGGAAAAAGCATATCGCGCCATCATCCGGGGCAAGGGTGAGCAGGCGCAGGATGCGGCCCCGGCCGTTGAGGCCGCCTACGCGCGCGGGGAGACCGATGAGTTTATCGCACCGACGGTCATCGGTGACTATTCAGGGGCGCGGGACGGCGACGCGGTTTTCTGTCTGAACTTCCGGGCGGACCGGGCGCGCGAGATCATGGCGGCCATCGGAGCGCCGGAATTTGATGGGTTTGACCGGGGCGCAAGGGTCAACTGGTCCGCGCTGATGGGTATGGCGCAGTATTCCCAGGCGCATTCAGAATATATGACGGTGATGTATCCCAAGCCCGAGATCGCCAATACGCTGGGCGACTGGGTGGCGCAGAAAGGGCTGCGCCAGTTCCGGCTGGCGGAGACCGAGAAATATCCGCATGTGACATTCTTTCTGAACGGTGGTGAAGAAGTGTCTTTCGCCGGCGAAGACCGCAAGATGCCGAAGTCACCTGACGTGGCAACCTATGATCTGCAGCCTGAGATGTCGGCGGGCGAAGTCACGGATGCTTTTGTCGGTGCAATCCGCGAAGGGTACGACCTTATTGTGGTGAACTACGCCAACCCCGACATGGTCGGTCATACCGGCGATGTGCAGGCCGCGATCAAAGCCTGTGAGGCCGTGGACCAGGGACTGGGCCGGGTGCTGGAGGCACTTGAGGCGGCAGGCGGGGCGATGGTCGTCTGTGCCGATCATGGCAACTGCGACGTGATGATTGACCCCGAGACAGGCGGGCCGCATACGGCGCATACGCTGAACCCGGTGCCGGTGGCCGTCATCGGCGCGCCGGAAGGCACAAAGATCACTGACGGCCGGTTGGCCGATCTGGCGCCGACGATCCTGCATCTGATGGGCATTGAACCGCCTGCGGAGATGACGGGCAGGTGCCTGATTTCATGAGGTTTATCTGCTTTCTGGCGATGTTC
>NZ_JAHEHZ010000029.1 GCF_024639605.1 Roseobacter sp.
CCGGGGTGTGCGACATTCATCTGCTGCACTACGGCGCTGACCCGTCGCGCGGCCATGTTCCAGCTCTCGCCACCGGGCGCACTGACATCGCCGGGTTCTTCCCAGAACGACCGGCTCAGGACAGGGTCGCGTTCGGCCACCGCTTCGAAATGCATGCCGTCCCAGTCGCCGAAATGCATCTCCCGCAGGCCGGCATGGTGATCGAGCCGGTTGTGACCCGGGCCGGTGATCGCATCTGCTGTCGCAGAAGCACGCAGGAGATCCGAAGAAATGACCAGCGCCTGGCCGGGGAGCGTCTGCCGCAGCCTGCTGATCTGTGCCGTATCAGAGAGATCCGCCGGCACATCCCGCCATCCGACAAAGGCCATTTCATGTGTCGGCCCGTGGCGGACCCAGTGCCAGGTGGTCATGGCAGCTGTCCTTTGAGCACCTGCGGCAATCCGGCTGTCACAAGAACAACCACGTCTGCCTGAGCGGCCAGCGCGATGTTTAGCCGCCCCTGGAGGTCACGAAAACGGCGGGCAAGCGCGTTTTCCGGCACAATACCGTGGCCCACCTCATTAGAGACCAGCACGACCGGTCCGCGACACGCCGCCATACCCGATAACAGGCCGGACCGGGCGCGACCAATATCGTGTTCGTCCATCATAAGATTTGTCAGCCACATTGTTGCACAATCGATCAGGACCGCTTCTGATTCCGTGATGGTCTGCAGCCCCGGGCCGAGGTCTGTTTCATGCTCAAGCGTGCGCCACTGATCACTTCTGCGAGATTTATGCACCTTAATCCGTGATTTAATTTCATCGTCAAAGGCTCTCGATGTCGCAAGGTAAACAGGGTTTAAACGACTGCTTAATATATAGTTTTCAGCCCAGACAGATTTTCCCGAGGCGGCCCCGCCTAGAACGAACGTCAGCTTTGGCAACATTTTATCAACCTTTGCGGTGAACCAATCCGGTATATGGTGCGTAACTATATCAATTGTGCACGGCAAGGTGTGCTTCATCTGACTGGGAGATGTCGCTATGGCACTGGACACTGCAAGAGATATGTCGCTTTCACGCATTGCAATGAAAGCTGAGCTTCTGGACGCGGAAACTGAACTCAGGCTGGCTTATGCATGGCGTGACGAGCGCTGCGAGCAATCACTTCACCGACTGATTACGGCTTACATGCGGCTCGCGATTTCGATGGCGTCAAAATTTAAACGATATGGCGCCCCGATGAACGATCTGATTCAGGAAGCCGGTCTGGGCCTGATGAAGGCCGCTGACAAGTTTGACCCCGACCGCGGCGTGCGTTTTTCCACATACGCTGTCTGGTGGATCAAAGCCTCCATTCAGGATTATGTGATGCGCAACTGGTCCATGGTCCGCACCGGGTCCACGTCCTCGCAGAAATCGCTGTTTTTCAATATGCGCCGCGTTCAGGCCCGGCTTGAGCGTGAGAGCGCTGCCGCCGGCGAGACACTTGACAGGCATCAGCTGCGCCAGATGATTTCGACCGAGATCGGAGTGCCACTGCATGATGTCGAGATGATGGAAGGGCGCCTGTCTGGGTCTGACTATTCACTCAACGCCACGCAGTCGACCGAAGACGAGGGTCGTGAATGGATTGATGCGCTGGAAGACGACAGCGCGCAGGCCTCTGAAACGGTTGAGCACGCTCACGATACAGAACAGCTGCGCGAGTGGTTGCTGCATGCGATGAACGACCTGAATGAGCGCGAGCGCTTTATCGTGCGCGAACGCAAGCTTCGTGAGGCGCCACGTACGCTGGAGAGCCTTGGTCAGGAGCTGAGCCTGAGCAAAGAACGTGTGCGCCAGCTTGAGGCAGCAGCTTTTGGCAAGATGCGCAAGTCTCTGGAGAACCAGTCCCGGGAAGTACTGCATTTCCTCGCGTGACACACCGTTTCGTCGGCCTGATCTTTGCACTGAGCGCTGCCTTTCCGGCGGCGCTTATTGCGCAGCACGCTCCCTTGCCTGCACCCCGGTCGGCGGATGTGGTGTTTCTGGGCGAACTTCATGACAATCCGGAACATCACGCACGCCAGGCCGCCTGGGTGGCGCAAATTGCCCCTGAGACTCTGGTTTTCGAGATGCTGACCCCGGAACAGGCCGCCCGTGTGACGCCTGAGAATCGTGATGATGCGGAGGTCCTTGGCGAAACGCTTGGGTGGGAGGCATCCGGCTGGCCCGATTTTGCGATGTATTATCCGATTTTCGCTGCGGCCCCGGTGGCGCGGATTGCCGGTGCCGCGGTCCCGCGTGAGGCGTTGCAGGCGGCGGTCCGGCAGGATCCTGGCACAGCAGGGGATCCGGCGGTTTCCGCAGCTTTCGGACTGGATGAACCACTCAGCGATGCCGAACAGGAAGCCCGCGAAGCGCTGCAGGCCGCAGCCCACTGTGATGCGCTGCCTGAGGATATGCTGCCCGGCATGGTCAACGTGCAGCGGCTGCGCGATGCCACACTGGCGGCACGGGCGCTTGATGCATTCCGGGAGAGGGGCGGGCCTGTGGTTGTCATCACCGGGAACGGTCATGCCCGTACCGACTGGGGTGCGCCTGCGCTGCTGAAACGCGCAGCACCCGATCTGGCCGTTTTTGCGCTGGGTCAGGGCGAGAACGGCGACCCGCCCGGGGGCGATTTCGACCAGGTTGCGGACGCCGGGCCGGTTGACAGGGGCGATCCCTGCGAGGCGTTTCGCTGAAACCGGCCGGGATGTCGCAGTAATCCGGGCTGGTGGTCCGGAGCCGCTCATCCTATGATCCGGGCGAAGTATCCGGTGAAATGAGCGCTATCATGCTGACAGGTAAACATATTCTGCTGATCATCAGCGGCGGAATTGCGGCCTATAAATCGCTTGATCTGATCCGGCGGTTGCGTGAACGGGGTGCCACAGTAACACCGGTACTGACAACAGCGGCAGAGCAGTTCGTCACACCGCTTGCCGTGTCGGCACTGGCTGGTCAGAAGTGTTACCGCGATCTTTTTGATCTGACCGATGAAGCGGAGATGGGTCATATTCAGCTGAGCCGGGTGTCTGATCTGATCGTTGTTGCTCCCGCCACTGCCAATCTGATGGCGCAGATGGTGCACGGGCTTGCAGGTGATCTTGCGGGCACATTGTTGCTGGCAACCGATACGCCGGTGATGATAGCGCCTGCGATGAATGTGCGCATGTGGGAGCACCCCGCGACGCAGCGCAATCTGGAACAACTGCGCGCTGACGGGGTCTTTGTTGTCGGTCCTGCGTCCGGAGATATGGCCTGCGGAGAATACGGGCCGGGGCGGATGTCAGAACCGCTGGAAATTGTAGCCGCCATCGAAGGCGCGCTGAGCGGCGGACCCCTTGCAGGCCGTCATATCGTGGTGACTTCCGGGCCCACCCATGAGCCCATTGACCCGGTGCGTTACATCGCGAACCGGTCTTCGGGCGCGCAGGGCAGCGCCATTGCACGGGCACTGATCTCGCTCGGCGCGAAGGTGACCTTTGTGACCGGCCCGGCGGATGCGCCGCGCCCGCACGGTGCGCACGTGATTGAGGTGCAGACCGCGCAGGAAATGCACGATGCTGTGATCTCGGCTTTGCCCGCCGATGCCGGTATTTTTGCCGCAGCCGTCGCAGACTGGCGCATGGCCGAAGCCAATACGCGCAAGCTCAAAAAATCAAAAGACGGGTTGCCGGTTCTGGCTTTCGCTGAAAACCCGGACATCCTCCGGCATGTCTCGGGGCTGGGGGAAAACCGACCGGGGCTGGTGGTCGGGTTTGCGGCGGAGACTGACGACGTTATTGCCAACGCGACGGCCAAACGGGAGCGTAAGGGCTGCGACTGGATCCTGGCCAATGACGTGTCTCCGGCCACGGGTATCATGGGCGGCACAGAGAACGCGGTTGTGCTGATCGACGCGACAGGTGCCGAAACCTGGCCGCGCATGAGTAAGGACGAAGTGGCGCAGCGTCTGGCACAGCGTATTGCTGATGCTCTCGGCGCGGCGCAGAGCTGAGATCAAGGCAGGGAGTTCCGGGGTGGTTGAGATCAGAATTATGCCTGTGGACGGAGCGGATGTCGTGCTGCCCGGTTACGAAACCAGCGGCGCTGCAGGCGCGGATGTGCGGGCATATCTGCCGGACGGGCCGATGATCATCGCACCAGGCGAGCGGGCGCTGGTGCCCACCGGTCTGCAGATGGAAATCCCGCCCGGCTTTGAAGTTCAGGTGCGCCCCCGCTCCGGGCTTGCGCTGAAACACGGGCTGATGCTGGCAAACAGCCCCGGCACAATCGACAGCGATTATCGCGGCCCCGTCGGTGTAATCGTTCTGAACGCCGGCGAAGCGCCCTTTGAGGTCACGCACGGTCTGCGCATCGCGCAACTGGTCGTGGCGCCGGTGGTGCAGGCGGCGTTTACACGTGCCGGTACGCTGGATGACACCGCGCGCGGGGCGGGTGGTTTCGGCTCGACCGGGGTGGGCTGATGATCCTTGTTCTGGCACTGGCCGCTCTTTTGTGGGGCGTCGGGCATCTGATGGGTGCGCCACGCTCTGCGCGTATCCTGATGATCGGTCTGCTCTATATCGCCGTGCTGGCCCTGCACCTGCTTTTGCCTGATGGTCACCCGCTGCGCATGGCGACCGGAGAGAGCGCGGCTCTATGGCTGATTGTCGGCGGGTTTGCGGTGCTGGTCTGGGGGTACCGCCGTGTTCTTGCAGGTCTGCGGGCCCGCGCGGATGACGGCGAGGCAGAGCGCGCGGCAACAGGCCCGGTTCCTGCGTTCTCGGATACTGAGCTGAACCGGTATGCGCGCCATATCGTGTTGCGGGAAATCGGTGGTCCCGGACAAAAAGCGCTCAAAGAGGCAAAGGTGCTGGTGATCGGGGCGGGCGGTCTGGGTGCGCCGGCGCTGCAGTATCTGGCGGCGGCAGGTGTCGGCACCATCGGGGTAGTTGATGACGACAGTGTCGAAAACGCCAACCTTCAGCGCCAGGTGATTCACAAAGACAGCGCCATCGGTACGCCCAAGGTTTTCTCGGCGCAGGCTGAAATGGAAGCGCAGAACCCTTACGTCACTGTGCGCCCTTATCATCGGCGGCTGACGGCGGACATCGCCGCCCGGCTCTTTGCCGATTACGATCTGGTGCTGGACGGGACCGACAATTTCGACACCCGATATCTGGTCAATGAAACCGCAGTGGCGGCAGGTATTCCGCTGGTGTCCGGTGCGCTGAGCCAGTGGGAAGGACAGATCAGCGTCTTTGACCCGTCCGCCGGAGCACCCTGTTACCGTTGCGTCTTTGACGCACCGCCTGCCGCAGAGCTTGCACCCTCCTGCGCAGAGGCCGGCGTGATCGGGCCTTTGCCCGGTGTGATCGGCGCCATGATGGCGGTCGAGGCGATCAAGATCATCACCGGCGCGGGTGCTGTTCTGCGCGGGCATATGGTGATCTATGATGCGCTTTACGGTGAGAGCCGGCGGATCAGGGTCAGGCGCCGGGACGACTGCCCCACCTGCGCGGAAGTTTAGCGCGCCGGCACGTTTCTGGCGTGGTATCCGCATCGCGGTGGTTGTGCAGCCGGGGTCGCCACCCTAGCTTGAGCGCAAAGGAGAACCCCCATGAAAAATCCGCTGCTGCAGGACTGGAATACGCCGTTTGAGCTTCCCCCGTTTGACCATATCTCAGACGATGATTTTGAGCCGGCGCTTGAAACCGCACTGATGCAGCACAGGGCCGAGATCGACGCGATTGCGGGATCTGGCGATGCCCCGGATTTCGACAACACAATTGGTGCGCTGGAAGCAGCAGGTCAGGCGCTCGACAAGGTACTGGGCGTCTTTTTCAACATCGCCGGGGCCGACAGCAACCCGCGGCGCGAAGAGTTGCAGCGGCTCTTTTCGCCTAAGCTCTCGGCCCATTTCTCGGATATTTCCGGCAACAAAAAACTCTTTGCGCGGGTTGCTGCCGTCTGGCAGGCCCGCGGGGATCTGCCGCTGACCGAAGAGCAACAGCGCGTTCTCATGCTGACGCACCGCGGTTTTGTGCGCGCCGGGGCAGCACTTGAGGGCGACGCGGATGTCCGGATGAAAGAGATCAAAAGCCGGCTTGCGGTCCTCGGTACAGAGTTCACCCAGAACCTGCTGGCGGATGAGCGTGACTGGTTCATGCTTCTTGCAGAAGACGATCTTAAAGGATTGCCGGATTTTGTGATCTCTGCTGCGCGTGCCGCCGGTCATGAAAAAGACGCAGGCGGTCCGGTGATCACGCTTTCACGGTCTCTGATTGTGCCGTTCCTGCAGTTTTCGCCGCGCCGGGATCTGCGCGAAAAGGCCTTCAAGGCCTGGGCGGCACGGGGTGCTGGCGGTGGTAAAACGGACAACCGTGGCATTGCGGCTGAGATACTGGCGCTGCGCGAAGAGCGGGCAAAGCTCCTGGGGTATGAAAGCTTTGCTGCTTACAAGCTTGAGACCGAAATGGCCGGCACGCCTGAGGCTGTGCGCGATCTGCTGATGGCAGTCTGGTCACCTGCCCGCGCCCGGGCCGAAGCCGATGCAGAGGTTCTGACAAATATGATGCAGGCCGACGGCGTGAACGGGCCGCTTGCGCCATGGGACTGGCGATATTATGCGGAAAAACGCCGCGCGGCAGAGCATGATCTCGATGAAGCGGAGCTGAAACCCTATTTTCAGCTCGACCGGATGATTGATGCATCATTTTCCTGTGCGACCCGGCTTTTCGGGCTGGAGTTTGAACCGCTCGACGTGCCGCTTTACCACCCGGACTGCCGGGCCTGGGAGGTGACGCGCAACGGTGAGCACCTGGCTGTGTTCATAGGCGATTATTTCGCGCGCGGGTCCAAGCGTTCAGGGGCCTGGTGTTCCGCGATACGGTCACAGGCGAAATTTCCCGAAAACCAGACACCCGTTGTGGTGAACGTATGCAATTTCGCCAAGGGGGATCCGGCGTTGCTGTCTTATGATGACGCGCGCACACTCTTTCACGAATTTGGTCATGCACTGCATCAGATGCTGTCGGATGTGACATATGAGAGCGTGTCGGGCACGTCCGTGGCGCGTGACTTTGTTGAGCTGCCCAGCCAGCTTTACGAGCACTGGCTGGAAGTCCCCGAAGTTCTGTCGGAATTCGCCACCCACGCCGAAACCGGCGCGCCGATGCCGCAGGAAATGCTGGACAAGGTGCTGGGTGCTGCCAATTTCGACATGGGGTTCCAGACCGTTGAATATGTGGCCTCTGCCCTTGTGGATCTGGCATTTCATGACGGGCCGGCCCCGTCCGATCCACTCCGGATGCAGGCGGATGTTCTGGAAAAGCTTGGTATGCCGGCAGCGATCACGATGCGCCATGCTACGCCGCAGTTTGCCCATGTTTTTGCCGGCGACGGATATTCCAGCGGTTATTACAGCTATATGTGGTCCGAAGTGATGGACGCAGACGCCTTTGAGGCCTTTGAAGAGGCGGGGTCGGCCTTTGATGCGGACCGTGCGGCTTCGCTTGAAGAGCATATCCTTTCGACCGGTGGCAGCCGGGATGCAGCCGAGCTTTATACTGCATTCCGCGGGCGTCTGCCGGGTGTCGATGCGCTTTTGAAGGGGCGCGGTCTGGCTGCGGAATAACCGGCGCGTCAGTAACCGCGCTCCCGGTCCACGAGGTAAAGAAACGGCTCGCCCGCCTCACCCCGGCGGATGTTTTCGGCGATCACACGTGTGGCTGTCAGCTCCCGCGTTTCGGCGGCGATATGCGGCGTGACCGTTACCTGACGATGCGCCCAGAAGGGGTGCTCCGCGGGCAGGGGTTCGGTGCGGAACACATCCAGTGTAGCATGTGCTACCTGACCTCTGTCGAGGGCCGCAATGAGTGCGTCATCCTTGATCAGCGGACCCCGCCCCGGGTTGATCACAAATGCGCCTTTGCGCAGCAACGCAAGCCGCTGTTCGTTCAGCGTATTTTCCGTGGCCGGTGTGTCCGGCAGCAAAAGAATGACAATATCCGCGCCGCGCAATGCGTCATCAAGCCCGCTGTCGGCGTGATACATGTCGACGCCGTCAACCTCTTTGGGGGTGCGGCTCCATCCGCGTACTCTGAACTGCAGGGCGAGCAGGCTTTGCGCCACTGACGAGCCGAGTTCTCCCATACCCAGAATGGCAACAATGCGCTCTTCGGCGAGCGGCGGGGTGACCGGGTTCCATGCGCCGGACTGGTCGGTGATATGGGTATCCATTCCCAGATGGTGGCGCAACGTATGCCCGGTGACCCATTCGGTCATTGAACGCGTCATGCCCGGATCAACCATGCGCGCCAGCGGCTGTGTCAGTGTGTCATTGCCGGTAATCGCCTCGACGCCGGCCCACAGGTTCAGGACGGCTTTCGTCCGGGTGAAGGGCGTGAAATCCTGCACGTCGGAATTCGGGGCATAGACGATGTAATCCACATCGGCAGGGGGAAGGTCCTGTGACAGAACCGCGTCCGGAAAACCGGCCTCTTTCAGGGCAGAGCGCAGCGGTTCCGCATAGGTGTCCCAGCGCTCCTGGCGCGCGGCAAAAAGAATATTCACAGGCATCTGGTGGTCTTTCTATCTGGGGCGGTGGACGTGGGCGCTCTGCATCAGGCCAAAGGCCAGCAGCAGCACCAGCATCGCTGAGCCGCCGTAGCTCACCAGCGGCAGCGGGACGCCGACAACTGGCGCCAGCCCCATGACCATCGACATGTTGACAGCAAAGAATAAAAAGAAGTTGAGCGCGATACCGAGCGTCAGAAGCGACGCGAAACGGTCTTTGTTCATCAGCGCAGAGGACACACAGAATATGATAATGAGCGCATAAAGCCCCAGCAGCGACAGCGCGCCCATGAAGCCGAATTCCTCGGCCAGAGTGGTAAAGATGAAATCGGTATGCTTTTCGGGCAGAAAGTTCAGCCGGCTCTGGGTGCCCTGCATAAACCCGCGCCCTGTCCAGCCACCCGAGCCCAAAGCGATCTTTGACTGGGTAATGTGATAGCCGGCGCCCAGCGGATCAGTGCTGGGATCGAGGAAGGTATCAATGCGGCGGTACTGATAGTCTTTCAGCAGTTGCCATGGCGTGCCACGGGACTGAAAGACGGCGCTGATCAGCCCGATACCGCTGGCAATGACAGCGGCGAAATAGGCCCAGTGCACACCGGCCAGAAACATCAGCCCGCCGCCGGCTGCGAGCAGCAGGATGGAGGTACCGAGATCGGGCTGTTTCAATACCAGCGCCACCGGTACAAGAATGATCAGAACCGGTATGAGCACCCAGAAGGGGCGCGATGTCTTGCGGGCCGGCAGCCAGTCGTAATAGGCGGCCAGCAACATCACGAGCGTGATTTTCATCAGCTCAGAGGGTTGAAGCCGCATGAACCCCAGATCAATCCAGCGCTGCGCACCCATGCCCACGGTACCGAAAAGCTCAACCGCGATCAGCAACAGCAGCGCCCCGAGATATGCGACGCCCGAAAGACTGCGCCAGAACCATATCGGCACCATCGCGACCATGATCATCAGAACAAAACCAAGCGCAAAACGCTTCATCTGCGGCTCGGCCCAGGGGGTGAAAGAGCCACCTGCAACTGAGTAAAGCATCAGAAAGCCGGCGCCGGAGACCGAGGCCAGCAAGAGTGCCACAGGCCAGTTCAGATGCAGGATCTTGCGCCATCCCGTGGGCGTCGATTTGACCGCATACTCCAGATAACTCACGCCTGGTCGCTCCCGGGTACGGAAACAAGCGGCTGCATATCGCGCAGGCGTTCCTGCTGCTCGGCAATGTGTTCGCGGTCTTTCGACGGATAGGCCTCGAGCGGTGGCGGTCCATCGTAGAGCGCCTGCAGCGTGATGTCGCGTGCAATCGGGGCTGCGGCCTTGGAGCCACCTCCACCGTGTTCGACAATCACAGCGACGGCGTACTTTGGATTGTCATAGGGCGCGAAGTTCACAAACAGCGCGTGATCGCGACGTTCCCAGGGCAGATCCTCATTGCTGATCACGCCCGCGCGCCGTTCTGCGGCGGTGATATTGCGCACCTGGCTGGTGCCGGTTTTTCCGGCCATGCGCATCGTTTCTTCGATAATGCGCGAGCCATAGGCCGTACCGCGCCGGTTATTTACGACCTCATACATCGCCCGGCGCATCCGGCGCATATTGATCTCGCTGACACCGATCGGCTCTCCGGCGCGCGAGGGCTCCTCGACGCCGTTTACGGATTTTACCAGCCGTGGTTCAACGGACCGCCCTGTGGCAATGCGCGCGGTCATTACGGCGAGCTGCATCGGAGATGTCAGCATGAACCCCTGGCCGATCGAGACGTTGACTGTATCGCCGACGCGCCAGCTTTGTCCGTAGGTCTGTGATTTCCAGTCCATCGTCGGTGCGAGCCCCTTGGCAACCGCTGACATCGGCACATCGTGGCGGATGCCAAGACCGAATTTGCGGGCCATGGCGGAGATGTTTTCGATGCCGACCTTGATCGCCAGATCGTAGTAATAGACGTCGCAGGAGCGTTTCAGAGAGGTTTCGAGATCGACCCAGCCGTGGCCCGCGCGTTTCCAGCAGTGAAAGCGGCGACCGGAAACCTCAAGATGGCCCGGGCAATAGGCAGTGTCATCAGGGCCGATGATACCTGCCTCAAGACCTGCCAGTGCAGTGATCATCTTGAAGGTCGAACCGGGAGGATAGACGCCCTGAACCGTTTTGCTTGCCAGCGGGCGGTATTTGTTGCTGGTCAGCGTTGCATAGTCTTTCGACGAAATACCACGCACAAAGAGATTGGGATCAAAGGTCGGCGCAGAGGCGCAGGCCAGCAGATCACCGGTGTCACAGTCCATAATCACAGCGCTTGCGCTTTCACCATCGAGCCGGGCCTGGACATAGCCCTGCAGCTTGGCGTCGATGCTCAGCTGAAGATCGGACCCCGGAATACCTTCGCGCCGGTCAAGCTCGCGCATCACGCGGCCACTTGCATTGACCTCGACCCGCTTGGCACCGGCCTTGCCGCGCAGCAGTGGTTCCAGCTTGGTTTCGACGCCGACTTTGCCGATCTGAAACCGCGGGATCATCAGTACCGGCTCGGGGTCATCGATCTTTGACAGATCATAGTCTGAAACCGGGCCGACATAGCCCAGAACATGTGCAAAATCAGACCCTTGTGGATAGACACGGCTGAGCCCGACCTCGGGTGTGACACCCGGCAGCGCCGGGGCATTCACGGACACGCGACTGATGTCTGCCCAGGTGACATCCGAGGCGATGGTGACTGGCAGGAACGGGGCAGACCGTCGCAGCTCTTCTTTGACGCGGTCTATGGTTTCGGTGTCCAGCGTGATGATCTGCGAAAGACGGGTCAGCGTTGCATCCACGTCGCCTGCGTCTTCGCGAACGATCACAATCCGGTAGGACGGCGCGTTCTGGGCAAGCCTGACACCGTTGCGATCAAAGACCTCCCCGCGCGAGGGTGGGATCAGGCGGATATTTATCCGGTTTTCTTCGGCCAGCAAACGGAACTGATCTGCCTGATCAACCTGTAGAAACTGCATCCGGGCCGCCAGTCCGCCCATAAAGAGAAGCTGTGCGCCGCCCAGAAGGGCCGCCCGCCGCGAGATCGAGCGGTGGCTGACATCGGTTTCCGCGCGTGTGCGTTTCATGCGTGTGCTCCGTCAGAGTCCGGGTGTCGTGCATGGTACCAGGTCATATGCGGCGTCCGCCGGGTTCAGGATCGCCCGGAGCCGCCTTGCGCACACCCATTATGCCATGGGTAACCGCTGCAACAAGTGGATAGAACAACATCGTCATCACCATTTCGAACAATGACAGCCCGAGAGGGGGCGGATCCACCATCGTGATGATCAGACCGACCCGGTATGCGACAGCGACACCGGCAATCGCGATACAGACCGACAGCCATTCACCGGCAAAGCTGCCATCGCGCAGCCCGCGCGCCCGGGACTTCAGATTTTCGCAGGCCAGCAAGGCCATAAGGGCCCAGAGACCAGGTGGCCGCTGCAACAGAAAATCGGCCAGCAGAAACAGGCCCGCCAGCGCCAGCACGGGCACATACTCAGGACGCCGCACAGACCACGCACAGGCCATCGCCAGCAGGATATCGGGGCCGACCCAGCGGCGCGGCGTGGTATCGAGCGGCAACAGATGGAAAAACAGGATCAGACAGACCAGCAGCGCAAAGCTGACCCGCTTGCCCCAAAGGCGGGTGACCGGTGCGTCGTTCACTGGCTCACCTCTTCGCGGGCAAGCTCGGGGAGTTGCGGGCCAATCACCGACGGCGTGTCGGGTACGGGTTCGGTGCCGTGATGGCGCAGCACCCGCAGAAATTCGAGCCGCTCAAAATCCGCGGCAAGCCGGACACGCAACTGCCCTGACGGGTCGCTTGCCACCTGACCGATCAGGAGACCCGCAGGAAAAACACCGCCGTCGCCGGTGCTTATGACCCGGTCGCCGGGGCGGATCTGGCCGGGGTTTTCGATGAAGTCCACAAGCGGCGCCGCGGTATTGTCGCCGGCCACGATTGTGCGCTGACCCGAAGGCTGGATTGACGCCGGAATGCGGCTGGAAGCATCGGTCAGCAGGATCACGCGGGCAGTGTTCTGACCGACCCCGGAAATTCGTCCGACAAGGCCGATGCCGTCCATGGTGGCCCAGCCATCGACGATCCCGTCGCGCGCGCCCACGTTCAGAAGCACGGACTGGCGAAAGGGCGAGCCGCTGTCGGCCAGCACCACACCGGAAATTACCGTCAGGCGCGGATCAAGCCGCACGTTGTTGAGATCAAGCAGCCGGGCGTTTTCCTGTTCAAGCTGCACGGCGGCCTCTTTCCAGGCCTGCATCTGGCGCAACTCTGAGCGCAGCTCGCGGTTCTGTTCGGCAAGCCTTTGATAGCTCTGGAAATCCTGCAGAAGGTTCACCGCACCGGTGACCGGCGCCATGGCCCATTCAAAGCCGGGCACAAACCGGTCGGTGATCTGGGCACGAAACCTTTCCACGCGCGGGCTGTCGATGCGCCAGAGCAGGAAAACGCCGAGCAGACAGAGTGCCACCGCAACAAGCAGCAACCGGCGCAGGGGGCCGGTATAGTCGCTGCTTTGTGATCGGTCTCTGGCCATTGGCCCGCTGTCTCCCGCCCGGGTGCAGGCAGGGCATTCTGCCGCAATCCGAAGTTACGTAACTTTGTGCCGGTCAGCTTTCGTAGTCGATAGCGTGACGCAGCTGTTTTTCGTATTCCAGTGCTTTGCCGGTCCCGAGTGCCACGCAGTTGAGCGACTCGTCCGCGATCGAAACCGCAAGGCCGGTCTGTTCGCGCAGTGCCAGATCAAGATCTCCGAGCAACGCGCCGCCGCCGGTGAGCATCACACCCCTGTCCACGATATCAGCCGCAAGGTCGGGCGGTGTGGTCTCAAGCGCCGTCATAACCGCTTCGCAGATCTGCTGCACGGGTTCGGCCAGCGCTTCGGCGATCTGTGCCTGCGTCACTTCGATTTCCTTTGGCACACCGTTCAGAAGGTCACGCCCGCGGATCTGCATCGAGGTACCCCGGCCATCGTCCGGCATACGCGCCGTGCCGATGGATGTCTTGATCCGTTCGGCGGTCGTCTCGCCCACGAGAAGGTTCTGCTGGCGGCGCAGGTAGCTGATGATCGCCTCGTCCATCCGGTCACCGCCGACGCGCACGGAGCGGGCATAAACAATGTCGCCAAGGCTCAGAACGGCCACTTCGGTGGTACCGCCACCGATATCCACAACCATATTGCCGGTGGGATCTGTGATCGGCATACCGGCGCCGATGGCGGCCGCGATGGGTTCTGCGATCAGACCTGCGCGCCGCGCGCCGGCGCTCAGAACCGACTGACGGATCGCACGTTTTTCAACCGGGGTGGCACCGTGGGGCACACAGACGATGATCTTGGGTTTGGAGAAGGTCGAGCGTTTATGCACCTTGCGGATAAAATGCTTAATCATTTCTTCTGCGGTATCGAAATCGGCGATGACACCTTCGCGCATCGGGCGGATCGCTTCTATGCTGCCGGGTGTCCTGCCGAGCATCAGCTTGGCATCCTCACCGACGGCGAGTACTTTTTTGACGCCATCCTTGATGTGATAGGCGACCACCGACGGTTCGGAGAGCACGATGCCCTTGCCCTTGACGTAAACAAGCGTGTTGGCCGTGCCGAGGTCAATCGCCATATCCGACGAAAAAAGACCACGAAAGCTGTCAAATAGACCCATGAAGATAAACCTTGCCCGAATTCATTGGTCCGTGCCCTGATCGGGCCGGTTGGCATGTGTTATATGCTTAGGCGCAGTTTGGTGAAAGGGGCGTTAACGACGATCTCGGCGTCATCTTGCTTTTTCGTGTCAAAAATGCACACGGAGTGGCCTCCCTGTGAGGCACCTTTCCATAAAGCGTTCAGGGCAGGGTCGGCGCGATGAGGTACATGGCCTCGATCGCAGCGCCGGGCTCGGCATCAGGGATGGCCTTGCGGAAAGCCTGCGCCATCGATCCGTTGGCATAAAGCTCTGACAACGCCCGATCAACGGCGAGCCTGAAATCGCTGTCCCCGCGGGCCATCGCAAGCCCGTGCTTTTCGACGGTGAGAATACCCTCAAAGATCTTCAGTTTGTTCTGGTTATCGCTGTTCAGCACCATATCCATCAGGATCGACTGATCGGCGAAATAGGCCTTAATTTCATCGTTCTCCAGCGCGGTCATCCCGTCGGGGTGGTTGCTGAAAGAGACGATCTGCGCTTCCAGACCTTCCCGGCTCAGTGTGTTTTCCAGCGCTTCTGCTGTTGTGGTGCCGCTACGCACGCCAATTTTCTGACCCGACAGGCCGCTCAGCGTTTCGGGCGCGTCGCGCCGCAGGGCCACCGCCGTGCCATCCACGTAAACCGGCTCGGAAAAATCCACGATCTCGCGGCGCGAGAGAGTGATCGTCGATGCCCCGCAGAGCAGGTCAATCTCGCCATTCGCCACTTTTTCAAAGCGGTTTCCGGTATCCACGGGTTCGAAGATCACATTGATGTCGGTAAGACCAAGCTGCTCGCCAATCAGGGGGGCAAGGGCAAAACAGACAATCGGAGTATAGCCCTGAGGGCGGCCATCCGCCTGATATGACAGCGGTGCTGCGTCGGTTCTGAAACCGAAGCGGATCTCGCCGGTCGACTTGATGCGATCAAGCGTTTGCGCGCCGGCGGCCACCGGCAATGCAAGCAGGGCGATTACGGCTGAAAGAATGATGCGCATGGATGTGTCCCCCCAAAAACGGTACGGCGTGTTCTGCTTTGGATGACTTTAACAGAAATCAGAGCCTGTGCAGCCGATTTTTGCAGAGAGGTCGCCGCAGGCCCCGCCGCAGATGACAGGGCCCCCGGGATCATAAGGCTTTCGTCTCAGCCAACGTCCTTGTAGCTGATCTCGCGGCGATCTTTGCCGCCCTTTTCGCGACGCACCAGCAGGCGGTTGAGTGCGTGGATATAGGCAAGTACAGAGGCTACGACCGTGTCGGTATGCGCCGACTGGCCGGTGACGATGCGCCCGTCTTCTTCCATGCGAACGGAAACAGTTGCCTGGGCGTCGGTTCCTTCTGTCACAGCCGACACCTGATAAAGCTGCAGACGCGCGGTGTGATCAACAAGCGCCTTGATCGCATTGAACGAAGCATCGACAGGGCCGTCGCCTGTTTGTTTTGTCCGCTGCTCCTGTCCGTCAATGACGAGGGTCAGATCGGCTTCCTGCGGCCCTTCGGTACCGCAGACAACCCGCAGCGATTTCAGCTGGATACGGTCGTTCTCAGGATCGGAGGAGGTCCGCATGAGGGCGATGAGATCGTCGTCGTAGATCTCTTTTTTGCGATCCGCGAGCTCTTTGAAGCGTACGAATACGTCTTTGAGCTGGTTGTCGCCAAGTTCAAAACCGAGATCTTCGAGTTTGGAGCGCAGAGCGGCGCGTCCCGAATGCTTGCCCATAACGATATTGGTCGCGGAGAGGCCAACATCCTCGGGCCGCATGATCTCGAAGGTTTCGGCATTTTTGAGCATGCCGTCCTGGTGGATGCCGGATTCGTGCGCAAAAGCGTTCTTGCCGACGATCGCCTTGTTGAACTGCACCGGAAAGCCCGAAACCGCCGCGACCCGGCGCGAGATATTCATGATTTTGGTGGCATCAATGCCGGTCTGATAGGGCATGATGTCGTTGCGGACCTTCAGGGCCATGACAACCTCTTCGAGGGCGGTGTTGCCCGCGCGTTCGCCCAGGCCATTGATGGTGCATTCGATCTGGCGCGCGCCGGCCTCGACGGCGGCCAGACTGTTGGCCGTGGCCATGCCGAGATCATTGTGACAATGCGTTGCAAAAGTGATCTCATCCGCACCGGGCACCCGCTCCAGCAGCATCCGGATGAGCGCTGCGGATTCGCGCGGCGCGGTGTAGCCCACGGTATCGGGGATGTTGATGGTCGTGGCGCCGCATTTAATGGCGATTTCCACGACCCGACAGAGATAATCTTCCTCCGTGCGGGTGGCGTCCATCGGCGACCACTGGACGTTATCACAGAGGTTGCGAGCCTGCGTTACCGTCTGCTCAATGCGTTCGGCCATCTGGTCCATATCGAGGTTCGGTATCGCCCGGTGCAACGGCGATGTGCCGATAAAGGTATGAATTCGCGGACGTTTTGCGTGTTTCACCGCATCCCAGCAGCGATCGATATCGCCGGGCTGCGCACGCGCCAGACCGCAGATCACGCTGTGGTTGGCAAGCTTTGCAATCTCAGCGACTGCATTGAAGTCACCGTCAGAGGCGATCGGAAAGCCGGCCTCGATGATATCGACGCCCATCTCATCGAGAAGCCCCGCAATCTCGAGCTTCTCAGCGTGGGTCATCGTCGCACCGGGGGACTGTTCGCCGTCCCGCAAGGTGGTGTCAAAAATCAGGACACGGTCCTGTTTGTCTGTATCTGTCATGTGTCGGTTCTTTCATTGTCTTCTGTTTCTCAGGCGCGCCGGCGATCCCTCTGAGCGGGCGCGCCAGGAAGGGCACGCTCAGAGGCGGCTTAGCAGAAGCAGGGCTGCGGGCGCGCGCAGGGTGCGGGCGCAGGAATGGATATGTGCAGCAGATCTCATGGCAATCGTTATACCGCAGTGATTCTAAATGGGAAGGGGTTTTGGAGCGGGTGCTGATTCCGGCGCGCCGGCCGGGGGCAGTTATCGGGGTCCCGCGCGGGCGCGATCCGCGCGCGTATACCAGGCGGGCCTTGAAGGTCGGTGACTTGCGGCTAGGTCGGCGGGGATGAGCAGAATACTTGTTATCGGGGCGTCTGGCGGCGTGGGGTCTGCGCTGGTCGCGGGCTGGAAAGCCCGGGGCAGCGACGTTGTGACCCTGTCGCGGTCGGCAAACGGCATGGATCTGACGGATGAGGCTTCGGTCGGGTCCGTTCTGAGCGGCCTGACGGGGACGTTTGATGCGGTTGTTGTTGCGACCGGCGCGCTTGAGATTGAGGGGGCCGGGCCGGAGAAAAGCATTCGCGCGGTCACACAGAAATCGATGCTGGATCAGTTTGCGCTTAATGCGGTGGGTCCTGCTTTGGTGCTGAGGCATGCGGGCGATCTGTTGCCGCGCGAGGAACGTGCTGTTTTTGCAGTGCTCTCTGCGCGGGTGGGATCGATCGGGGACAATCGCATCGGCGGCTGGATCAGTTACCGCAGCGCCAAAGCGGCGGTTAACCAGATTGTGCACACAGCGGCGATCGAGCTGACGAGGACCCATCCAAAAAGCATCTGCGTTGCGTTGCACCCGGGGACCGTGGCCACACCCTTTACCGAAAAATATCTCGGGCGGCATCCTGCGGTGGCTCCTGAGGAGGCCGCGGATAATCTGATCGGGGTCCTTGAGGGGCTAACGCCTGAGGACACCGGTCTTTTCTATGACTGGGCCGGCAAGGCGGTGCCATGGTGAGCCGGCTGGTTCTGGTGTTGGGCGATCAGCTGAACGCAGGGCTGTCTGCGCTGCGCGAGGCCGACCGGGAGCGCGATATCGTGGTGATGGCGGAGGTGGCCGATGAGGCCTCTTACGTGCAGCACCATCCGAAGAAAATCGCCCTAGTGTTCGCGGCGATGCGGAAGTTTGCACAATCGCTGCGCGGCGATGGCTGGACCGTGCGCTACAGCGAACTTGATGACACCGGAAATGCGGGCTCCGTTGTGGGAGAACTGCTTCGCCGTGCAGAGGAAACCGGTGCGGATGAGGTGCTGGCCACGGAGCCCGGCGAATGGCGGCTGATCAGCGCGCTGAAACACGCGCCGCTGAAAGTACGCATCCTGAGCGATGACAGATTTATCGCCTCACATGAGGAATTCGAGAGCTGGGCCAAAGGGCGCAAACAGCTGCGCATGGAGTATTTCTACCGCGACATGCGCCGCAAAACCGGGCTGATGATGGAGGGCGACAAACCCGCCGGCGACAAGTGGAATTACGATCACGACAACCGGAAACCTGCCCCCGATGAGGTGGATTTCGGCGGGCCGATGCAGTTCACACCGGATGAGACAACTAAGGCAGTACTGGATCTGGTCGAAGCGCGTTTTGGAAACCATTTCGGTGAGTTACGCCCGTTCTGGTTTGCCACCACCACCACTGAGGCGCGCCGGGCGCTGACCCATTTCGTCAAACACGCATTGCCGTCTTTTGGTGATTACCAGGATGCGATGCTGAATAATAACCGCTTTCTCTATCACGCGATCATTTCGCCTTATCTCAACATCGGGCTGCTCACACCGCTGGAAGTCTGCGAAGCGGTCGAGGCGGCGTGGAAAGCCGGCGATGTCCCGATTAATGCGGCCGAAGGGTTCATCCGCCAGGTTATCGGCTGGCGCGAGTATGTGCGCGGCATTTATTTCCTTGAAGGCCCGGAGTATCCGCAGCGCAATGGCCTTGGTCACGACCGCGACCTGCCGGATCTCTTTTGGGGCGGGGCGACGAAAATGAACTGCCTTGCACGTGCAGTGGAACAGACCCGCGAGGAAGCCTATGCGCACCATATCCAGCGGTTGATGGTGACAGGCAATTTCGGGCTGCTGGCGGGCGTTGATCCGGGGCAGATGCACGAATGGTATCTGGCCGTTTACGCGGATGCGTACGAATGGGTCGAGGCGCCCAATACGGTGGGTATGAGCCAGTTTGCGGACGGCGGTGTGATAGCCTCAAAGCCCTACGTCTCCAGCGGATCCTATATCAACCGGATGTCGGATTACTGCAAACACTGCGCGTATTCGGTGAGCAAAAAGACAGGCGAGGGGGCCTGCCCGTTCAACCTGCTTTACTGGCATTTTCTGGACCGCCACCGCGACCGGTTCGAGGGCAATCCGCGTATGGGGAATATGTACCGCACCTGGGACCGCATGGACGCAGACCGGCGCGAGACCGTGCTGTCAGAGGCTGCGGGTTTCCTCAAACGGCTGGACGCGGGCGAGAAGGTCTGACACCGGGTGCTGGGCTGTCCCCGCCGGGACGGGCGAGGCGGATCGAAGGTAAACACTTTAAATGATGAAGAAATTCTGCTCGCAGAAGATGCTGGTTGCGTGCGCAACCTCTGCATCGTTTGGCCACGGCGGGCCGGTTGAGAAGAGCGCCCGCTGTTTTTCCTGGACAAGGACCGAGCGCGGGTCGTTCCGTGTCCGGATATTGCATTGCGTGCGGGCGGTGCGGGAGTGCGCCGCAGGTCTCGTACTCACGCAGGTGTATGCCTGCTATGCGGAACTTTTCAGCCGTTCAGTGAATGGTTCCCAAGGTCAACTTTCAGCCGAAAGACCGGTCCCGGAGGGTCAGAAACTGTATTTATTATGTCATCATTCCGCTATTTCGGGATGTGAAACTTCGGCACAGTTTGCAGTGCGCAGGTCTCCGGCAACGCCCGCATCGGGTCTGTCAGGAACGCTTGTGTCATGTCAGCCACGCAGTTCTGATAGGCGATCGCGCCATGGCCCGCTTCCGGTATGAGAAATGTCTGCGCGTTGGAGAGTGTTTCCGCCGCGAGGGCAGGCCAGCTTGGAGCGGTTTGCATGTCCCATGTGCCACCGATCGACAAAACCGGAATGTCCGAAACTACCGGTTCGTGAAAGCCCGGCTGTTCTACCGGAGTGAAAGCATCGCAGGCGGCAAAAAACTCTTGAGCGACGTCCTCATATATCAATCCGACTTCAGACCATGGCAGCGCTGCAGACGTCTCGCGGAAGCCCTCAAGACTGTTGAACGGAATGCTTTCCTGACAGGCATATATCCAGGTGTGCAGATTTCCGGCGGTCTCTTTCAGTGTTTGACTGACACCGCGCCCGACGTTGTCGAAAATGGCTGCGACCTCGGTTTCCGACATGGCGTCGATCAGTCCGAGAAGCCGGGTCTGGCTCTCGTCGGGGAAGGTCTCGCGCACATACGCCCGTAACGCGTTCGGGTCGGGTTCGCCTTCGCGCAACTGTGCATACCCCAGAAGAGCGGCGCGGCGGCGATCCGCGTCCTGCAATACCTCACCGGCACCCCTGATCATCTCGTCGTCGAAAATACGCGCCAGAGGCGCTTCGGTCTCAAGCAATCGTTTACGCAGAGCGTCAATCGCTCCGTCCAGCGCGGCGTCCGATTGAGCTGCGACCTTCGCACTGCTCTCCGCTTCATCGAGCGCGGCAACTTCGGTATCGAGCAGTCCGTCACGGACACCATCTAACGGCGACGCGCGGCGGGGATACCCGTCAGTCGCTATTATCCGGTCCACAACGGGCGTGGGGCCACCGTCCGCCATGCGCGCGATCTCATACACAAATGCAGGGATCAGGGATGTCGCGGCACTTGGATCGGCGTAAGTTCCATTGCGGGAGAGAAAAGGCGTCAGCACGGCAATGACCGGAAGCGGGTCGCCGGATTTGCTCAGGAGTTCACCAGCCGCGGCGCGGTCCAGCGTATCGCGCAGCACCTCCCGAAGGTCCGGGAAGGCCGCATTGCACTCAGCATCCGCCGCACATTCTGCGAGGGTGATATCAATCACTTCTGATCCGGGTACCGCCAGCGTGTCGTAAAGCGGGACTTGCAGAGGGGCCACGCCATCTATGACCGCCGCGCGGACGTTCCCGGGATGTGTACGCAGGATCTCCAGTGCAAGACGCGTGCCATAGGAAATGCCGTGAATGTTGTATCTGTCGTAGCCCAGTGCTTGCATGAGTGCGACGGTATCGTTTGCATTCTGTGGGGTGTTGTAGGCCGCAAGATCGGTGCCTGATGCCTCGATCTCCTCAATGCAATCGCGCAACAAAGCCGCTGGTGTAGCTGAGCCCCCGTCAGGGGATGTTTCAGTGAAGGTAAATGTGCCGGTTATGACGTCGCCCAAAAATTGGTCGAGGGCCGCGCGGCATGTCGTCGATTTCGCCGACAGTGCAGATGCCCGTTGATCGAACACAATGACATCGCGTGTGCGCCGCATCGGCTCAAAAATCTCAGCGAACATTTCGATGCGGGATACGATACCGCCGCCGGGGCCGCCATGCAGATGCAGCACAGGATCTGGCTCGGGATAGGTCGACTGAGCCCGCATAACCGCAAAGAAAAGGTCAATCCTTTGTCCTTCGGGTGCATCGTGAGTTTCAGGCACGTTTACTGTGCCGCAAATGATCGTCTCACCTTCGATTTCATCCCGACCCAGCGGGGCCGGACATGGCGCCACGGTGACCGGGTAGGCGGCGACGTCCCCGCCACGATAATAAGGTGTGAAGCGGTCCGGCACATCAGGCTCGCCGACAAGGCTTGCGATCAATGCCGGTATTCTGGTCAGATCCATGGCGACACCTCATGTGGGACAGGGGTTCAGACTGCCGCCTGAGACCCTTTGCGTCAACGCAGTCCGCTGTCCCGAAGTGCAGAGTGGCGTGGAAAAGTATGCCGGGAAACTGTGATCAGAGAGCGGTTGAGACAAACTCGGAATATCTGAACAGCAGATCCGGGTTCGAGTGCGGCACTTTGCGAAATGGGCTCGAAGCGGTCCTTCGCCGCGGTTGCTGGCTGCGTCGCTCAGGCCTGTGATCCGGTCACGGTCCCCCGCGCTCAGCCGCCGTCGGTCAGTGCACCGTTTTCCCAGTCGCCGCTGGCTTCTTCGCCGGTGGCATAGCGCATGGTGCCTTCGCCCTGGCGTTTGCCGGCTTTGAAGGTGCCCTCATAGACGTCGCCGTTGGCATAGGTTGCGATCCCTTCGCCCTCGATCTCTCCGCGTACCCAGGCCCCTTCGTAGCTGAAGCCGCCGGGCATGGTGATTTTGCCGGTGCCGTGGCGCTGGCCGTCGTCGAACTCGCCCTCATAGACAGTGCCGTCGGGGTAGGTAGCTGTGCCTGTGCCCTGGCGCTGGCCTTCGACCCAGTTACCTTCATAACGGTAGCCGTCTGCATAGGTCATCACGCCCGTGCCATGGTTTTTCGCGTCTTTGAAACCGCCCTCATAGACCACACCGTTGGTATAGGTGGCTTTGCCCTCGCCTTCGATCACGCCGGCGGCCCACTCGCCTTCATAGGTGGAGCCGTCGGGGTAGGTGATCGTACCTGTGCCGTCCGCGAGCCCATCCGCAAAACTTCCTACATAAACGGAGCCGTCGGGATAAGTCACACGGCCCTGTCCTTCAATCTCGCCCTCAACCCAGGAGCCGGCATAGACGTAACCGTCCCGGGCGGTAAACGTGCCCTGGCCGTTGCGCAGATCGGCGTTGAACTCGCCCTCATATATGTCGCCGTTGGCATAGGTAACTTTGCCGGTGCCTTCACGGCGGCCTGAGACAAGTTCCCCCTCATAGACGTCGCCATTGGCCTGGGTGAGCTTGCCGGTGCCATCGATCTGCCCGTCGCGCCAGAGCCCGACATAGACCAGCCCGTCGGGCAGCGTCAGCGTACCCTGCCCGTTGCGTTTGCCGTCGATGATCTGGCCTTCATAGACCGCGCCGTCGGGGTAGGTAATGGTGCCGGTGCCTTCTTTGACGCCGTCGATCCAGTCGCCTTTGTATTCATAGCCGCCGGGGCTTTGCATGGTGCCGGTACCGTGGTGCTGGGCATTGCGGAAGCCGCCTTCGTACCGCACGCCGTTCGCATAAAGCGCGATGCCCTGGCCGGTGATCGCGCCCTCGGCCCAGGTGCCCTCATAGGTGCCACCATCGGCAAAGGTGATTTTGCCGAAGCCATCGGGTTTGCCCTTGGCAAAGGTGCCCTCATACACAGAGCCGTTGGGGAAGCGTGCGATGCCGTCGCCCTTGATCTCGCCGTCAATCCACTGGCCTGAGTATTCATAGCCGTTGGGCAGCTTGTAGGTGCCGGTGCCGTGCTGGACCCCGCCTTTGAAGGTGCCCTCATAGACACCGCCGTCGTCATATTGCTTTGTCAGCACCTGTCCGTCCTGCGCAATGGCAGAAACCGGAAGAAGTGCAAGGCATAGGCATGTTGCGCGAAGTATCATGGTCAACCCGTATAGCGTGTGATGTCGGAACCTGTCCCCTGAAGGCCCCCGGGCAAACTTAAGCAATGCCCGGCGCGGGAGCAACGCTCTTTTGGCGCGATGGGGTGGGCGGGGCTTTTCACCAGGCGCTGATCTGCTACATCACGCGTCATTGTACTGGAAGGGCCGTGCGCAATGTCGGATCGTTTTCGCATCACACTGGGGCAGATGAACCCGACCGTTGGTGATCTGGCGGGCAATGCAGCCCTCGCGCGTGAGGCCTGGGAGGCGGGCCGCGACGCAGGTGCTGATCTGGTGGCGCTGCCGGAGATGTTCATCACCGGCTATAACGCGCAGGATCTGGTGATGCGGCGCGCGTTTCAGCTTGATGTGATGACGCATATCGAGGCGCTGGCGACTGACTGCGCCGACGGGCCCGCGCTGGCGATAGGGGCGCCCTGGGTTGAGGGCACGAAACTCTATAATGCCTACCTGATTCTCAAAGGCGGCAAGATCGCCTCCACCGTTTTCAAACACCATCTGCCCAATGAGACGGTGTTCGACGAGGTGAGAATATTTGACGCGGGTCCGCTCGGGGGCCCCTATTCGGTCGGAAACAGCCGTGTGGGCAGCCCGATCTGTGAGGATGCCTGGCACGAGGACGTGGCGGAGACGCTGGCGGAAACCGGCGCGGAGTTCCTGCTGGTGCCCAATGGATCGCCCTATTACCGCGGCAAGTTCGACACCCGCATCAATCATATGGTCGCCCGCGTTATAGAGACGGGCCTGCCGCTGATCTATCTCAACATGGTCGGCGGGCAGGATGACCAGGTCTTTGACGGGGCCTCTTTCGGGCTTAATCCGGGCGGTGAGCTTGCGGTGCAGCTGCCTGCGTTTGACGCCACCATCGCGCATGTGGATCTGGAGCGCGGGCCTGAGGGCTGGCGGATCGTGCCAGGTGAGAAGGCCGTACATCCCGGGGAGTACGAACAGGATTACCGGGTCATGGTCACCGCCCTGCGCGATTACATGCGCAAGACGGGTTTCAGGAAAGTGTTGCTGGGGCTTTCAGGCGGGGTGGATTCGGCGATTGTCGCGGCGATTGCGGTCGATGCGCTGGGTGCAGATAATGTGCGCTGTGTGATGCTGCCGTCGGAATATACGTCGGACTCCTCACTGGAGGATGCCGAAGCCGTCGCAAAGGCGCTCGGCTGCCGCTATGATTATGTCCCGATAAAAAAGGGGCGTGCGGCGATCACTGAAACGCTGGAGCCGCTTTTCGAGGAGCTGGAGCCGGGGCTGACGGAGGAGAACATCCAGTCGCGGCTGCGCGGTCTGCTGCTGATGGCGCTCAGCAACAAGTTCGGCGAGATGCTGCTGACCACGGGCAATAAATCCGAAGTGGCTGTGGGCTATGCCACGATCTACGGCGATATGGCGGGAGGGTATAACCCGATCAAGGACCTGTATAAAACCCGTGTGTTCGAGACCTGCCGCTGGCGCAATGACAATCACCGTGACTGGATGTCGGGGCCAAAAGGCGAAGTAATCCCGGTGCGGGTCATCGAAAAGCCGCCCTCCGCCGAACTGCGCGAGGACCAGAAAGACAGCGACAGCCTGCCCGATTATCCGGAACTGGACGCGATGCTGGAGATCCTCGTGGATCAGGCCGGTTCAATCGGGGACTGCGTGGCGGCGGGGTTTGACCGGGAGGTGGCCAGAAAGGTCGAGCACCTGATCTATATCTCTGAATACAAACGCTTTCAGTCGGCACCCGGGGCGCGGCTCACGAAGGGGGCCTTCTGGCTCGACCGGCGCTATCCCATTGTGAACCGCTGGCGCGATCCGTCCTGAGCCGCGGGTCTGCGAGCACGGTTTTGTGAGTTGGTTTTGCCATGAGCACCCGTCAGTGTGCTATGATGTGCCGGAGCGGGGGGACTTGATGCGACATATTTCCATTGCTGCCACGATCATTCTCGCGGCCGGTGCGGCGCAGGCCTGCGGGTCGGATACCGATTGTATGATCGGCGACCGGAGCTACCGCATTGCGATGCCTGAAGGGCACGATGGCACCACGCCGGTGCCCGCCATCGCATTTGCGCACGGCTATCGCGGATCCGCTGCGGGGGTGATGCGCAACGGGTCACTGCGCGGGCTCGCGGATGAGCTTGGTGCGGCCCTGATCGCGTTCAATTCTGTGTCCGGCACCTGGCAGCTGCCCTATCATCCAAGCCATATGGAAGCTGACGGATCAGCAGAATTTGCCTATGTGGATGCCGTTCTGGCTGATGCAGCCCGGCGTTTTGCCATTGATTCTGAAAGAATTATGGCCACGGGTTTCAGCAGCGGCGGGATGATGACCTGGAACCTCGCCTGCTCAAGGAGCGCCATATTCGCCGGGTTTGTGCCTGTAGCGGGAACCTTCTGGATGGAGCCGCCGGAGAGTTGCGGGACGCCTGTCACAAGCATCATCCACATACATGGCGACAACGACAGCACGGTGCCGCTTGATGGTCGGGTTATCGGACCCAGTAAACAGGGTGAGGTGGATGCAGCGCTGGCGATGTACAGTGATTTCGGCGGTTTTGCCCCGGTGTCCGAAGGGCAGCAGTATGGCACCCTGACCTGTGACGCCCGGGCCAATGACGCGGGCGATATGCTGACGTTCTGCCTTTTCGAGGGGGGGCATTCGTTCCGCACTGAGTTTGTGCGCTTCGGCTGGCAGCAGCTGAAAGAAGCGGGGCGGCTTTGAGGAAAAGCCGCCCCGGTTGTCTGATTACAGCATCAGCTGGTAGCTGTGCGGCACATAGCGGAAACCGTTTTCGCGCGTCTCAACATAGCCCACACCCGGCCAGGGCATGTGATAGCCGACGAAGGCGGTTTTGTCCGCGGCCAGCATGTCGAGGATGCGGCGGCGGGTTGCTGCGGCCGCGGCCTTGTCCATGTCGAACTTGACCTCCCAGTCGGGATAGCCCAGCGACCAGACATAGTGGTTGGCGAAATCAGCACCCAGTACCAGCTGCGTGCCGCCGTTCTCGACCATGTAGTTCATGTGGCCCGGCGTGTGACCGAAGGCGGCCATGGCTGTGAGGCCGGAGGCGACAGAGCCGCCGTCCTCGAGGAAGCTGAACTGCTCGGCAAAGGGCTCGATCTTGGCTTTGAAGTTGTCGTTGTCCTGCTGCGCCCAGGCATCGAATTCCACCCGGCCGGTGACATAGCGCGCGTTGGGATAGGTCAGGCTGCCGTCTTCCATCGTCATGCCGCCGATGTGGTCGCCGTGCATATGGGTAATCACAACAACATCGACCTGATCGGCGGTATAGCCTGCGGCCTCAAGTGCGGCGATGGTACCGGCACCTGACAGGCCCGTGTCAAAAAGCACCAGCTCGTTGCCGGTGTTCACGATGGTCGGCGTAAAGAAGAACTGTGCCGCATCAATGGGCAGGTTGTTTTCGGCGGAGACCGTGTTGAAGGTTTCGGCGTCCACGTTCATGCCGAAAATGGTCTGCGGTTCGGGGCGCGTGGCGGTGCCGGCCAGCAGAGTTGTCACGTCAAATTCGCCGACTTTAAGGCGCTGATAGTGAGCCATCTGTGCGCCCGTCAGGGGCGCTGCGGCGCGCGTGGCCCCGGCGGTTGCGGCAGCCAGCGGAAGGGCAGCGGCCCCGGAAAGGATTGTACGGCGGGAAAACGACGGTGCTTGTGACATTGAAAAAGGCTCCATTTGTGTCAGACGGTCAGGAAGTAGTGTGATTGCAGCGGTTGCCCAGGTACTGTTTGTCAGCGGGCATCAGAATTTCGTGAGGGTGAAATGGGGCAGAGCGGACCGGAAGAAGTGGCAGCATATCTTGATACGGTCATCCCGCCGCAGCGTCAGGCGGACGCGCGGCATCTGGACCGGATCTTTCGCGAGGTGACAGGCTGGATGCCGCGTCTGTGGTCGGGCAGTATCCTGGGATATGGCTGCTATGCCTATACCTATGCGTCCGGGCGCAGCGGGACATATCTGGCCACCGGGTTTGCTCCGCGCAAGGCTAAGCTGTCTGTGTATATCATGCCTGGATATGCTGATTTCGACCCGCTTCTGGCGCAGCTGGGAAAGCACAAAAAGGGCAAGGCCTGTCTTTATATAAACAAGCTGAGCGATGTGGATGAAGAAGTGCTGGCCCGTCTGATCCGCGCGGGTCTCGATGACCTTGGACAGCGGTGGAAAATCATGCCGGCCACGGGCGGTTAGCTGGACAAATGCCCCCCCCTGTGACAATGCACGGGCGCATAGGAGACACCAGATGACCACCACGCGTTTCGCCCCGTCGCCCACCGGCTATATCCACATCGGCAACCTGCGCACGGCGCTGATGAACTATCTCATCGCCCGCAAGGCCGGGGGCACGTTCATTCTGCGAATCGACGACACCGATCCGGAGCGGTCGAAAGAGGAATATGTCGACGGGATCAAGCGGGATCTGGAGTGGCTGGGGCTGAACTGGGACCGCACGGAGCGGCAGTCAGAGCGGCTGGACCGCTATCATGATGCTGCAAACCGGCTGCGGAAGATGGAGCGGTTTTACGAGGCCTTCGAGACGCCCGTTGAACTGGATCTCAAGCGCAAGAAACAGCTCAACATGGGCAAGCCGCCGGTCTATGACCGCGCGGCACTGGCGCTCTCTGAGACGGAACGCGATGCGCTGCGCTCTGAACGCGGGAACGGTGTCTGGCGGTTTCTGCTCGATCAGCAGCGGATCGAATGGCACGACGGGATCCTCGGCGATATCTCCATCGATGCGGCGAGTGTGTCGGACCCGGTGCTGATCCGGGGCGACGGGCAGGTGCTTTATACGCTGGCCTCGGTTGTGGATGATACAGAGATGGGTGTGACCCATGTAGTGCGCGGATCAGACCATGTGACCAATACCGCGACACAGATCCAGATTATCGAGGCGCTTGGTGGCACGGTGCCCTCCTTCGCGCATCACTCGCTGCTCACCGGGCCTCAGGGTGAGGCCCTGAGCAAACGCCTTGGCACGCTGGCCCTGCGTGATTTGCGGGAGCAGGGGGTGGAGCCTGCGGCGCTTCTCAGCCTGATGGCGCGGCTGGGGTCGAGCGATCCGGTGGAGCTGCAAACAGAGATGTCGGGGCTCATTGACGGGTTTGATATCGGGCGGTTCGGCTCTGCGCCGACGAAATTCGATGTGCAGGATCTTTTCCCTCTGACAGCGCGCTATCTCGCCGGTCTGCCGCTTGAAGCTGTGGCCGATAAGATCGCTGCCGCCGGCGTGCCGGATGACAAGGCTGCGCGCTTCTGGGAGGTTACACGCGAAAACATTACCACACTGGCCGATCTGGAACCCTGGTGGGTGATGATGCGTGATGGTGCCGAGCCGGTGATCGCTGATGAAGACAAGGACTTTGTGGCGGAGGCCATGGCGCTGCTGCCCGAGGGCCCCTTTGATGATCAGACCTGGAGCACCTGGACCGCGGCCGTGAAAGAGGCCACCGGGCGCAAGGGGCGCGGGCTTTTCATGCCGCTGCGCCACGCGCTCACGGGTCAGAGCCACGGGCCGGACATGTCTGCGCTGATGCCGCTGCTGCAGGTTGTCAAAGCCCGCGGTTGACAGATCCCGCGCCCCTGCTGAGGGTGCGGGATGAACGATGCGCGGGCGAAATTTCTGACAGGCAGCCTTTTCAGGCATGTCACCGTTATGTCGCTGACCTCGTCGGTCGGGTTGCTTGCGATTTTCGCGGTCGATTTTATCGACATGATTTTCATCGCGATGCTGGGCAAAGCTGAGCTTGCTGCGGCAGTGGGCTATGCAGCGACGATCCTCTTTTTCACAACATCCTTTGGCATTGGCCTGGCGATTGCAGCCGGTGCGCTTGTGGCGCGCGCTCTGGGGGCAGGGGACGCGGCCCTGGCCGAAGAACGGCGCACCCATTCGTTGCTTTACGGCGTGCTTTTCAGCCTCGGATTTGCGGCGCTGGTCTGGGTCTTCCTTTCAGAGCTTGTGGCGCGTCTGGGAGCAACGGGCGAGGTTGCGGATCTGGCAGTTGGTTATCTGCAGATTGTGGTGCCCAGCCTGCCGCTGCTGGTCATCGGAATGATGGCCGGAGCCATTCTGCGCGCCCATGGCGACGCACGGCGCTCAATGATGGCGACGATCTGGGGCGGGGTGACCAATGCGGTACTCGATCCGGTGCTGATCTTTGGCCTCGGGCTTGATCTGACGGGGGCGGCGCTGGCCTCGGTCGCGGCGCGGGTTGTGATTGCCTGGACTGCATTAGTGCCGGTTATGCGTCACTATGGCGGTATCGGACGCCCGACCGCGACAGGTATGCTGCGTGATCTGGTGCCGCTCGGGGCCATCGGTCTGCCGGCGGTCCTGACGCAGCTGGCCACGCCTGTCGGGCAGGCGATCGTGACCCGCGCCATGGCTGTTTATGGCGAGGCGGCGGTCGCCGGCATGGCCATCACGGGACGCCTGAGTATGCTGTCGTTCGCGGTTGTCTTTGCGCTTTCGGGGGCCGTCGGCCCGATTTTGGGACAAAATTACGGAGCGCGCGATTTCGAAAGGGTGCGGGCCGGTTTCCGTGCTGCGGTACTCTTTTCCGGGATC
>NZ_JAHEHZ010000127.1:0-3400 GCF_024639605.1 Roseobacter sp.
ACCGGTACGCCCTGCGCCAGCGACGTCAGACGAACCTGCCCCTCAAGCTGGTCGGCAATGTAATGTGCGGTGGTCAGACCGTCGATGGTGGCGCTGAGCGCGAGAATGACCTCGGTGATATTCTCTGACGGGATGCGGTCGAGAAGGCGTGGAATACGCAGTTCGTCAGGCCCTACCGCATCAAGTGCTGAAAGTGTGCCGCCAAGCACATGGTACCGGCCTTTGAATACGCCCGAGCGTTCCATCGCCCAGAGATCCGCCACATCGCTGACCACGCAAAGCTCTCCGGTGGCGCGTTTTTCCGATGTGCAGATGTCACAGATATCCGTGGTGCCGACATTCCCGCAGTTCAGGCATTCCCGGGCTGTTTCAGCAACCGTGCGCAGGGTGTCGGCAAGAGGCATCAGCAACAGGCTGCGTTTACGGATCAGGTGCAGCACCGCACGCCGCGCCGATCGCGGCCCGAGGCCGGGCAGCCGGGCCATCAGCTCTATGAGAGCATCGATGTCTTTTGTGCTGCTCAAAGCGTGCGCCTTTCAAAGGGGCCTGCACGGGAAAAGTCCGCAACCAACGGCGGGCGTGCCGGGAGGCGGAAAAACCCGTCTCAGAAGGGCAGCTTCATGTCTGCCGGCAGGCCGAGGCCTTCGGTCAGTTTTGCCATTTCTTCCTGTGCGCGCCGGGACGCCTTGCCCTGTGCGTCTTTGATCGCGGCAAGAATGAGATCTTCGACCACTTCTTTGTCGTCGCCGTTGAAGATCGACGGGTCGATGTCGAGGCCTTTCAGCTCGCCCTTGGCGGTGCAGGTGGCTTTCACGAGGCCGGCACCGGATTCGCCTTCGACCGTGATGTTCTGCATGTCTTCCTGCAGTTCGGCCATTTTGCCCTGCATTTCCTGGGCTTTCTTCATCATCCCGGCCATATCGCCGAGACCGCCTAAACCTTTGAACATCTGATCATCCTTTGTGAGACAGTTTGCATTTTATATGTGAAGGCGCGCGCCGGGAACAAGAGGATCAGCTGTCCTCAAAGGGGTCCCATTCGTCCTCGACCTCCGGCAGCGCTTCCTGACGGGCCGCTGCGGCAATGGCTTCGGGGGTGCGCACTGTGCCGATTTCAGCCTTCGGAAACTGCGCCAGAACGGCCTGCATCAGCGGATGCTGCCGGATCTGTTCTTCCATGGCGTATCGCGCTGCATTGCGCACCTCGTCGATCGTTTTCGCGCCGCCCTCGCTGACAACGGTCACCGCCCAGCGATTGCCGGTCCAGTTCTGCAGCCGCTGACCGAGGCGTTGCGCCAGGTCACGCGGCGCACGGTCGGTGGGCTGAAATTCGATGCGCCCCGGCTGGTAGGTGACAAGGCGCAGGTCGGTTTCCACGTCTACCAGCAGTTTGCCGTCTTTATTGGCGCGGATGAGTTCGACCACATGCTCAAAAGTCGGGAACCGCGCGAGCGCTGCATCGGCGTCCGCTGCCAGCGCTGTGGCGGGGCCGGCTCCTGATCCGCCTGACGCACGCGGTGCTGTACTGACAGTGCCGGCAGGGGCAGCCGAACGCGCCGCCGGCGCGGATGCCGCCGCAGTGCCACCCGATGCACCGGTGGGCCCGGTGGGCGGCGGGGTCGTGCCGCTGAGCCTGCGCAGCAGATCCTCAGGCGCGGGTAGATCCGCCACATGGGTCAGCCGGATAATTGCCATCTCGGCTGCCATCATAGCATTCGGTGCTGTCGCAACTTCGTCCAGAGCTTTGAGCAGCATCTGCCACAGACGTGTAAGTACCCGCATCGGCAGTTTTTCCGCCATGGCAAGGCCACGCGCGCGCTCGTCCGGAGAGACTGTCGGGTCTTCGGCAGCCTCGGGCGTGATCTTGACCACCGAAACCCAGTGCGTGATCTCGGCCAGATCGCGCAGCACCGCCATCGGGTCCGCGCCTTCGGCATACTGGCCGGAAAGTTCGCTCAGCGCTGCGGCGGCGTCACCCCTGAGCACCATATCAAACAGATCGAGCACCCGGCCACGGTCGGCAAGGCCCAGCATCGCGCGCACCTGATCGGCGGTGGTCTCGCCGGCGCCATGGCTGATCGCCTGATCCAGCAGCGAAGTGGCATCGCGCGCGGACCCTTCCGCGGCCCGTGTGATCAGCGCCAGCGCGTCATCGGTGATCTGTGCTCCTTCGGCTTTTGCGATCCGCGACATCAGCGCGATCATCACCTCCGGCTCGATCCGGCGCAGATCGAACCGCTGACAGCGCGACAGCACCGTCACCGGCACCTTGCGGATTTCGGTTGTGGCAAAGATGAATTTCACATGGGCGGGCGGCTCTTCCAGTGTCTTGAGCAGCGCGTTGAACGCACCGGTCGAGAGCATGTGCACCTCGTCGATGATATAGACTTTGTAGCGCGCCGAAGCTGCCCGGTAATGCACAGAATCAATGATTTCACGGATATTGGCCACACCGGTGTTTGAGGCCGCGTCCATCTCGAGCACGTCGACATGCCGGCCTTCCATAATGGCGGCACAGTGCTCACAGGTGCCGCAGGGCTCTGTGGTGGGGCCACCCAGGCCGTCCGGCCCGATGCAGTTCATCCCCTTAGCAATGATCCGCGCCGTCGTGGTTTTGCCGGTCCCGCGAATTCCTGTCATTACAAACGCCTGGGCGATCCTGTCGGCCTCGAACGCGTTTTTCAGGGTGCGCACCATCGCGTCCTGACCGACCAGATCGGCGAATGTTTCGGGACGGTATTTCCGCGCCAGAACCTGGTATTCAGTTTTTTCGCTGTCGGTCATGGAAGGCCCCGGGCAAGATTCGCGCGCTGGTGTTCAGGGTATGTCCTCGGGAAGGGGACGTAAACTAGAGCCACCACAAAATGAGGCCGGTGAGCACCGAGGCGCAGCTGAGAAAAATGCTCAGTGCCGTGAAATAACTCCGGCTTTGCGCCTGGGCCTCGTGTTCGTTCAGCCGCGACTGCGTGGCACAGGCCTGCCGCCGTGCAGCCCAGAAGATAAACACCGCGATCAGGATAAAGAAACTGGCGACGGATTTCGGCACCCACGTGGGCTCAAAAGGTCCGAATACAGCCTTCAGACCAATGGCCAGTGCCACGCAGGCCATCCCGGTCCGCATCCACCCTGCAAAGGTCCGCTCATTGGCGAGGATCGTTCTGTCCTCGGCCCAGTCGGTCCTGTCTTCGGCCAGTTCATTGTTGTTTGCCATGGACCTATTGTGTGGCTTGTGCGTTAGGATGCAAGGTGTCAGCGCCACAGGGAGCGAAGATAATGCGGTTAAGAGGCATAAGATCCAGCAGAAATGTACGTGTCAGGAGCGGCTCCGGGCGCGGTGGTCGGGCAGGCGGCCTGGGTCTGGTTGGTGTGCTTGCAGTCCTTGCAATCGGCTATTTTACCGG
>NZ_JAHEHZ010000127.1:3500-9918 GCF_024639605.1 Roseobacter sp.
CAGGGCCTGATGGAACGCGGTGATCTGGCCGAGGCGCTGAATGCAGCCCGCAAAATCGGTGACGATCATTTGCAGCGACAGGCCGGGCGGGTGCCACAGCCACACACCTTTACACATGGCACATCCGAGCAGCGCGCACGCTGGTTCGAGCGCGGCTTTGACAGCGGCCAGATGGCCTCATGTGACACGTTCAGCGCACGACAGCTCTGAGGGAAGAGGTGAGAGGCTGGACAACGACCCAAGCGGGGCTCGTTACGGCTGCTTCCTTCCGGACCTGACCGGGTTGGCGAGGCGCTCGCCCGCGCCAACCTCTCGACGCGTCATATAGGCAAAGCGCGTCTGAGGTGCAAGGGCGCAGGCTCAAAGGTGCAGCCGGATCCGCGCAAATCCGTTTTCCGATATGCCGCAGGGCTCCGGGCGCAGATCTGCGATTTCAGACAGATGTGTTACCGCATCAGGAGACGTCAGCAGGATAGCAGAGACATTCAGATCGGGGCGGAACCGCCACGGCGCGGCCCCGCGCACCGCAGCGCAATCGGGCGCCTGCAGATAACTGACCAGACCGTCCTCCAGAGGCGCCCGGCCGCGAAAAGCAATCTCATCCTCGGAAAAAGCGCGTAACTGTCCCCCACCGCCGGTTCGGTGATCTGATGTGGCGACCAGAAATTCCTGTTCGGGTTCGAGTGGCCTGCCCTTCCAGGTCACGTTGCTGATCCGTCCCTCGCCCGTCCCTCCGGGGCGGCCGGCGGGGTCATATTTAGGCGGCCGCGTCGGATCGATGTCATAGTTCAGCCCGTAGATCGCATCATAGCGGAACCCCGGGATGTTCTCGTTCAGCAGAAGCTGATCAGGATCTTCCCGGCGCAGCGTGTTAAAAATCACCACCGATCGTTCAAGCCAGTCTGTCAGACGCGCGCCTGTCGTCCGCACGGCCCAGACCTGATTGGAATACGGATCAAGCCCGACAATATGGCGCCGCTTTACGGGACCACCCGGTAGAGAGATGAAATTATCCGGTCCGTCAAAGCCGCCGGTCGAGGCGGTTGAACCCGACGCCAGCAACGGCAGCTCTTCCAGGTCGCTGCCGGCCATCGCCTGTCGGATGACATGACGTTTGGTTTCTGCGATCAGGGCTGACACAGGGCTGGGCTGAGCCAGCGCGAAATAGCTGTTCATCGGACGCATCAGCCGCCCGACCTCGTGATTGAGATGTTCGCGCGTAGCAAGATGTGCCTCTGACGCCAGCGCCGCAACGTCCGGGTCTTCGGGCGTGTCCGTCGCGCTCTTCGCCAGCCGGCTTTCTGAACGGGTGATTCTGATGCTGCCACCGTTTGCCGGCCAGGCGAGGTCGAGATCGATCAAGCCAAGATGAGAGCCGGCAAAGCCGGGCAGCACGACGGGTTTACCGTATACCTTACCCTGGCGGCTGTCGGTGTTGCGGTTGGTTTCGTGGTCGGGCCCCGGAAACACCAGGTGTGTATGGCCGCCGATCACTGCATCCACACTGCCCAGACGGGCAATTTCGACTATTTCGTTTTGTGGCTGCACGCCCTCGTCAAACCGGGCAATTCCCATATGCGCCAGCACCACGATCAGATCTGCGCCCTCTGCCCGGGCTGCTTTGGCGGCATCTGCGGTCGCTTGCACAGGATCACACAGCGACGCGCGTCCGGACAGCTGGTGCCGGTTCCAGCTGATCGTCTGACGGGGCAGCACGGAAACCACGCCGATCCGCAACCGGCGCCGGGTGCCGTCGGAACAGAGCACCTCGCGCTCAAGTATGGCACGGGGCCGGATGGAGGGAATGCCCGCGCCGCCGAGGTTGGAGCAGACCACCGGCATCCTGTAGCGCGAAAGCGTGGCATCCAGATATTCGAGGCCGTGATCAAAGTCATGATTGCCCAGACCCACAGCGTCATATCCCAGCATCTGCAGACACTCCGGCACCGGGTTCGGCGTCCCGCGTCCGGAGTGCGCGAGATAGGCCGCCAGCGGCGTGCCCTGAAGGATGTCACCGTTGTCGAGAAGAAAGCTCTCACGTCCTGCGCCGGCAGCTTCCTGCCGCGCCGATGCAATCAGAGTTGCAAGTCGTGACAGGCTCGGACCCTCACCGGCGCAGTCCCGCACATAATCATAAGATGTGATCTGCATGTGTAGATCGCTTGTCGCGAGCAGGGTCACTCCGGCGGTCGTATCGCGGTGATGCGAAGAGTGGCGGTCGTTAATCGTCTTGATCTCCCGGGGTTGCTGCAATTAGCAACCATTACGTGCAGCTCGCAGAGAAGATCACGCAAGGGTTGGAAAGTCCAGTGGCGAGGCCGTTCAGCTTTCATCTTGCAACACTTTGTGCGCCATGCGACGGGTTTTCCACCAAAAAAGATGTGCGCAGGGGAGCTCCGCAGATGAAAATTGCAGAAGCGGTGACATTCGGCGGCTCCGGGCTCGACCGCGCAGGAGAAGTGCGTGCGGATGCGTCTGCCGTGGCAATCGCCCGGGCTGACATCGGGGCGCGGGCAATCCTGTTCTGGCGTGGGAAGCCTCTGATATCGAATGAAAGACCCGCGTCCCTGGTGCGGCTCCCGTTGGATCACCCGGTGCTTGAGGCGGCGACCGAAGCGCCCGTTTTGCTGGGGCGGGAAGACGGTGCTGCGCGTTTTGCCTTCGATATTTCCTCGTGGTCTCCGGACGATCTCGACCCTGGCCTGCTCGGTGGCTTTCTGGACCCCACAGAACAGCGGCACCCGGCGCTTGGCGACACTGAGGTCTTTGCCGAGCTGCGCCGCGTGATGACATGGCTCAGCGCGCGTGACGCAGAGCTCGCAGCAACCGGAAAAGCCATTCTCGGCTGGCACGAAACACACCGCTTCTGTGCCCGCTGCGGTGCGGAATCTGCGATCGAACAGGCTGGCTGGCAGCGTAAATGCATCACCTGTGGCGGATCACACTTTCCGCGTACTGACCCGGTTGTGATCATGCTGATCACCCGCGGCAACAGCGTGCTGATGGGTCGCTCTCCGGGCTGGCCGGAGGGGATGTTTTCATTGCTGGCGGGCTTTGTTGAGCCGGGCGAGACCCTTGAAGCCGCAGTACGCCGCGAGGTCTTTGAGGAAGCCGGCGTGCAGGTAGGGCAGGTATCCTATCTCTCCAGCCAGCCCTGGCCCTTTCCTGCCTCACTGATGATGGGGTGTGCGGGGGAGGCGACCAGCGACGAGATCATAATCGACCCGGTCGAAATCGAGCAGGCCATGTGGGTCAGTCGCGAGGAGATGATGCTGGCGATGTCAGGAGAGCATCCGACCATGCTGCCGGCGCGGAAGGGTGCAATTGCCCATTTTCTGATAGAAAACTGGCTTGCGGACAGACTTGATTGACACGACAGTGACGTTCAACTGACGCAGCAGGCCCCGGCAATGAAGTTTGAGACCCAGGAAGACATCGACGCGCCCACCGGACATGTCTTTAAAATGCTTACTGATTTTGAAACCTTTGAGCGGGCGGCAATGCGCCGTGGCGCCGAAGTCCGCCGGACAGACAATCATACGGCACCTGCGGTCGGCGTGTCCTGGGCGGCCCGGTTTTTCCTGCGTGGACGAATGCGGGATGTGACACTTGAAGTTACCCGCTGCGATCCGTGCGATCATCTGACGCTTGGGCTGGCGTCATCGGGGCTGACCGGAAACATTGCCTTTGAGCTCATAGCGCTCTCGCCGTCGCGCACGCGCCTGCTGGTCGGACTTGAGCTGCAACCGCACAGTCTGTCGGCGCGGTTGCTGGTGCAGTCCCTGAAGCTGAGCAAAGGTGCTGTTTTGCGAAAATACGAGGACCGCATCGCCGGTTTCGTTCAGACGCTCAGCGACAGACATGACCGCAAGATCTGAGAGAGCTGTCAGTCGCGGTCAGGGCTGGCAGGATAAACGCCGAGGATTTCAATCATATTGGTGAAGTAATCCAGCTCTTCCATCGCGCGCCGGACAGCCGGATCGTCAGGATGGCCCTCTATATCCGCGTAGAACTGTGTCGCTGTGAAAGACCCGCCCACCATATAGCTTTCCAGCTTGGTCATGTTGATCCCGTTGGTGGCAAAACCGCCCATCGCCTTATAAAGTGCCGCAGGAATGTTGCGCACCTCAAAGACAAAGCTTGTGATCATGCCGTGATCACCCCGGCGTCTGTGATCAGCCTCGGGCGACATCAACAGAAAGCGGGTCGTGTTATTACCCTGATCCTCGATGTGGCGGGCGAGCACGTCCAATCCGTAGATGTCGCCGGCAAGCTCGCTGGCAAGCGCTGCCATTGAAGGGTCCCCGCCTGCGGCCACATCCTTGGCCGAGCCGGCCGTATCCGCGCCCGTGACACGCCGGATGCCGTGCTTTGCCAGAAAGCTCTTGCACTGACCCAGCAGCACCGTGTGGCTCATCGCGCTTTTGATGTCTTTGAGAGTGGTGCCCGGCAGCGCCAGCAGGTTGATGTGCACCCGGACAAAGGATTCCTCGATGATATGCAGCCCCGACTGCGGCAGCAGCGAATGAATATCGGCAACCCGTCCGTAGGTGGAGTTTTCCACCGGCAGCATGGCAAGCTCCGCATTGCCCTCCAGCACGGCGTCGATTGCATCCTCGAATGTCCGGCAGGGAACAGGTGTCATTTCCGGGCGAGCGGCGTGACAGGCTTCGTGGCTGTAGGCGCCGAGCTCTCCCTGAAAAGCGATGCGGGCGGGGGTATCGGCAGTCATCGGAGAGGATCCCTGGCTGAATTCTTTGGAAACCGGTCGTTTGGTCGCGGTAACTACACCTTGCCACGGCGAAGGGGAAGCAATAGATACCGCGGGAACAAAAACAACGGACCGTGATTCAATGTTTGACACAATGACATTCACCAAAGCGGCAGGCGGCGTGTGCGGCGCACTGCTTGTGTTCCTTCTGGGCAAATGGGCTGCTGAAGAACTGTATCATGTGGATTCGCATGGCGAAGCTTCATATGTCATTGAGGTTGAGGAAGACGCTGACACAGCAGAGGTGGAGGAAGTCGTTGATTTTGCGACCGTTCTGGCGTCAGCCAGCGTCGATGACGGCGCCAAGGTATTCCGTAAGTGCTCTGCCTGTCACAAGCTGGAGGAGGGCGCGAACGGCGTCGGTCCTTATCTTTATGGCGTCGTCGGTCGTGGCATCGGTACGGTGGACGGATTCAGCTATTCAGAAACACTGGCAACTATGGGCGGTGACTGGACGCCGGAAAACCTCAGCGGCTTTCTGGAGAAACCGTCCTCATGGGCCGAAGGAACATCAATGGGCTTTGCCGGTCTTAACAAGGTTCAGGACCGGGCCGACCTGATCGCCTATCTTGACAGTCTCGACGACTGATATTTACCCGAAATTAACCATAAGGGCCGCTTGCTGTGATGCAGGCGGCCTTTTTGCTGTGCAGGACGGTGCGGAAGGCGGGCAATCACATTTTCGCAACTTGTATCTTGGCCCGGCGTCCCGTTAGCTTACATCAGAGCAGGACACCGGAAGAACACGGTGGCACACAGGAGGAATTTCCAGATGACATCCCCCCGGACCCGGACCATTGCGGCACCTTATCGCAGGACCCGCACCCTTGCAGCCCTGGGCGCGCTGACCGCTGCCGTTGCCCTGCTCTGGACGACGACGCTGCGGGCTCAGGACAATATGGTGGTGAGCCACGGCTATTCTTTCTATGGTGATCTGAAATATCCCGAAGATTATACGCATTTCGATTACGTGAACCCCGACGCTCCCAAAGGCGGCGAGATTTCTCTGAGTGTCGTAGGTACCTTCGATTCCATGCACCCCTACACCCGCAAAGGCCGGGCCGGGGCGCTCTCGACCGTGATGTATGAAAGCCTTCTGGGCGATGGCACCGGCGGCGCATCTGCCCCTGCGGATGCATACGGCGAATATCTCTGCCTGCTCTGCGAGCGGGTGGAATACCCCGAGACCAAAGACTGGGTGATCTTTTACATGCGCCCTGAGGCGCGGTTTTCGGACGGCTCACCTGTCACCGCCCATGACATCGCTTTCAGCCACAATCTGCTGCTCGACGAGGGGCTGAAATCCTATGCCGACGCCGTGCGCCAGCGCATCCCCGAAGTCGAAGTAATCGATGACCACACCATCAAATTCTACTTCACCGAAGGCATCTCCCGGCGCAGTCTCATTGATCAGGTCGGGTTTGTTCCTGCCTGGTCGAAAAAGTGGTATGAGGAAACAGGCGCGGGTCTCGACGAAAGCCGGCTTGAGGTCTCGCCCGGGTCCGGCCCCTACATGATCGACAGCGTCGATGTGAACCGCCGCATCGTCTATAAACGCAATCCCGATTACTGGGGCAAAGACCTTGCCTTTAACGTCGGCCGCAACAATTTTGACAGCATCCGCATCGAATATTTCGGCGATGACAC
>NZ_JAHEHZ010000250.1 GCF_024639605.1 Roseobacter sp.
GCCGAGGCGAGGATGGCCACGCTGACCTATCCCCCGCTGGTCCTTCCGGTCACGCTTCTGCCCGGCCGGAAAGTTGATCCGACAGTATTTGCGGTTCCCGCGATCTACCACCTGACCTGCAACGGCGGCGGCAACAACGCGGCTGTCACCTTCGAGCCCGGCGTTTATGGCCATTTCATCTTTGAGACTAACTGTATCATCAACCTGCAAAGCAGCGGTACTCAGGTGATCACATTTCATGATGCGGTTCTGGCAACAACAAATAATGACGTTGAGTCCATCAAAGGTGAAATCGTACAGCTCGGCATTGACGACAGTTGCGCCGAAGGCGGTGGGGTCATTCTGATGACACAGGGAGGCGTGAAGTTTTCCTCCGATCTGTCAGCATATAACGCTCAGATCCTCGCGCAGGGAGACATTGAATTCTCAGCAAACGCCGATGGCGTCGAAGGGGTCTCTTTCATCTCTAATGGCGTGATTACAGGTACATCTAGCATGAACATGGGTTTTTGTGATGGTGGGGGAACGGAGAACTTCATCGAGATACCTTACCTGCGACTGGTCAACTGACCCGACCGGACAGCACGAAAGCAAAGGGCGCGTATCGGACGCGCCCTTTTTTACATGCAGATCTCACTGTCGGGCGGCGACGCTGATCCGCCCGGGGCTGAGTTACAGCCCCTTGGCCTGATAGCTCGCGGCCACCTTGCCGATCGCCACAAGATAGGCGGCCGTGCGCAGGTCATCGACATCGTCGCGCCCGTGCCAGACATCCGCCATCGACTGATAGGCAATCCGCATCGTGTCATCGAGACCGGAACGCACCAGTTCCAGCTCATCCGCACCCTGCAGATATTTCTGCTTGAACCCCGGGCTCAGCGTCCAGCCGAGGTCTTTGTCAGTCGACAGACGTTCCAGCTCGTTGATCAGCAGCTGGTGGCGGGATTCTTCCTGACGCCGCTGCATCCGGCCGAACCGGATATGGCTGAGGTTCTTGACCCATTCAAAATAACTCACCGTCACGCCACCCGCGTTTGCATACATATCGGGGATGATAACGGTGCCCTTCTCGCGCAGGATCTGGTCGGCGCCCGCGGTCACCGGGCCGTTCGCCGCCTCAATGATCAGGCTCGCCTGCACACGCGCCGCGTTGTCAAGATTGACGACACCCTCAAGAGCCGCCGGGATCAGAATGTCACAGGGCTCTTCCAGGATTTTGGTGCCATCGGCAATCTGATGCATATCCGAATACCCCGACACGCCGCCGTGCTTTGATATCCAGGAGCGGACGGCTTCGACGTCCAGACCGTCAGGATTGTAGAGTCCGCCGTCGTGCTCAATGATACCCACGATGATACTGCCGTCTTCCTGGGACAGGAATTTAGCGGCGTGATAGCCCACATTTCCGAGGCCCTGGACGATGATCTTTTTGCCCTCCAGATCCCCTGACAGGCCGGCCTTTTTCACACCGTCCTCATCGCGGAAGAACGACCGCAGCGCATATTGCACGCCCCGGCCAGTCGCCTCGACCCGGCCCGAAATACCGCCAGCATTCAGCGGCTTGCCCGTCACACAGGCGTTGCCGTTGATATCGGTGGTGTTCATGCGTTTGTACTGATCCGCAATCCAGGCCATCTCGCGCTCGCCGGTGCCCATATCAGGCGCCGGCACGTTCTGGCTTGGATTGATCAGGTCCCGTTTGATCAGTTCATAAGCGAAGCGCCGGGTGATCAGTTCAAGCTCGTGGGTTTCATATTCGCGCGGATCGATGCAGAGCCCGCCTTTTGAGCCGCCGAACGGTGCTTCGACCAGCGCACACTTGTAGGTCATGAGTGCCGCCAGCGCTTCAACCTCATCCTGGCTCACACCGAGCGAAAAGCGGATCCCGCCCTTGACCGGTTCCATATGTTCTGAATGCACAGAGCGGTAGCCGGTGAACGTTCTGATCTCACCTCTCAGGCGGACACCAAAGCGCACGGTATAGGTGGCATTACAGACCCGGATTTTCTCTTCCAGCCCGGGCGACAGGTCCATCAGACCGACGGCCCGGTTAAACATCTGATCCACGCTTTCGCGGAAACTCGGCTCACGGCTGCTTTTGTTCACATTCACTCTCCCTTGCTGTCGCCGGGCGGGCATGCCCTCATCTGACACCTGCGAACCTACGCGCGGACGCTCAGAAGTGCCAGTTTTTCAGGCATCAGAAAAATTCGCCGCACACTATCTCTGCGCCGGAAGGGTGACGATTCTGTAAACTGGTGACAGGGCCACAGGATTTATATCCGGGCGCGGCGGCTCAGGGCCGTGTGTCAGCGGACTTCGCGTTCGGCGAGGCGCACGGCGATAATCTCGGACATGAATTTCGTCTGCCGCCCGGGCAGCATACCGCCGATGCCGATTTTGCGGCCCATACGCCACCAGACGCCGGGGCGCCAGGCGCGACTGTTACGGGTGGAGGTGGTCAGCAGAAAGCCGTTGGACGGTTTGAAGGCAAAAGCACCGCGCTCCACATCCGTGATTTCATCGATCCGCGCGATGATACGGCCGTCTTTCTCACGCAACATGGTTGTTGTCAGTTCGAGAACGCAGGCGGTGGACCGGCGCATCGCATCGGCAATCATCAGCGCGGTGATGCCAAGGCCGATCAGAAAAATCTGCCAGCCAAAGGCCGGAGATTTTGTTACAGCCATCCAGATCACCATGACCGCCAGCAATGACAGCAGCCCGATGCCCAGAATGCGCCGCCCGATCGAGGCAGAGACAGTGGCAAGGACTTCATCTTCCGGGGCGTCACTCATGGCGCGGATCTTTCGGCATTCAGGCTCAGGCCTCCTACCCTGTCCCGCCCCCTTCTCACAAGAGCAAAGCGCGGCGCCGCTTAACTGCCATCCTGGTCAAAAAGTTCGGGAAAGAGCCAGCGCAGGCTGTGCGGACGGTAGCCGGGCAGTTCCGACATCCGCTCCAGAACCGATGGGCTGGTCGCACGCGGTGTCTGCGGCCCGCGTCGCCAGGCCGTCAGAGAGGGCAGAAACCGGTAGATCCCGGACACCTGCGCCAGTTGCG
>NZ_JAHEHZ010000128.1 GCF_024639605.1 Roseobacter sp.
ATCAGATCACAGAGCATCAGCGTATCAGCTTCCATCGTCAGATGGATGTGCTGGGTCTCATCAAGGCAGATGCTGTTGAGGTCTTTCAGATCAAACGGAATGCGGTTGCCGTCCATATCCATCGCGTGCGCGGAGGGCGGACCATAGGTCATCAGAACCGGGGGCAGTCGGGTCGCCGTCACCTTCATCGGCAGGGGGGCCGAGCCTAGCAGGATGTTGGTCAGTGTGCTTTTGCCGGCACTGAACTCTCCCATCAGGGCCAGGCGCGGACGCGGGGCCGCCGCATCGCCGTTCAGCTTTCGGGGTGTCAGATCATCCATGGTCTGCCGGCTCCATATCGGGCATCGCGGCATAAACTTTGAGCTCTTTGAGGATATCTTCGAGCTGTTCCACGCGGTCGGCCTCTCCGGCACCAAGGCAAAGACGCTGCAAACCGTCTTTGTCTCCGCGGCTGTTGCCGATTTCATAAAGCACATCGCGGTTCTGCTCGATAAAGGCTGTCATAGCGCCGATCAGTTCAGCGTTGATCTCGTCGGGCTGGGTGTCACGGACACGTGCCATAAATTCTTTAGTTTCGGCTGAAATCAGCGAACGGAACCGTTTGGCAAATGCCTGATAGCCCCGTGTGCGGCGCCACCATGATTTCCACCATCCGTCATTGAAATCGAGTGCGATGCTTTGTGCGAGAGAGACCGGTGCAGGCATTTCGGGCACGTCAGGCACCGACAGCTGCACACCCTCGACCGCCTTTCCGAAGGCACGGAAGTAAAAGCCTGCAAGCTCTTCGGTCGCGGCTTCGAAGTTCTTTCTGGATACCGACTGTGCCCTTGACGCAAAGACCGAGAACGCAGATTTCAGCAACATGCGCAGGCCTGCGGGATTGTACTCCCACATGTGGTCCGCGCCGATTTTCTCAAGATGCGTGATCAGCGAATGGGTGGCCCGGTCCACGAAGTTGATGTGGGCACGGTCTGCACGTGCGCGGTAGTTTTTGGTCACATCCGCCAGGTCGCTGTTCAGCGCATCGAGGTGGCGTTTCGTCAGCGCCTCGAGCTCTCTGCGGATTTCCTGCATGGTCAGCCCGGTTTCGGTTTCATCGCCGCTGATCATGACTTTGTTGGCGGCCTGTTGTCCCGTGGCGATGGTTGCCATTGAGGCAGCCGTGCGGCGCAGAAGAGCATTGCCGATGCTGCTTACGACCTGATTGCCGATCGCGCGCTGCAGGGCAGGCATCCCCGAGAGGTGCCAGAGATTTTCCGCCGCCGAATACCCGTTCTGACCGGGGTTTTTTGCCCGGTCGGACATGCCGCTGAGGCGCGCAGCTGTGGCTTCTGTCTGCTCGTCAACGCTGTCGGACAGCACCATGTTGGCCCACCAGGCACTGCCAAACAGAATGTCGGCGCCTTCGGGGCCGTCGTTTTCTGCAAGTACTTTGCGGATGCTGGCTTCGATCTCGGGGATCTGATTTTCAGGATCGCGCAACTCGTCAATGCGGTTCACAAAGATGATCACGTCACGCGATGACATATTGGAGATCAGCCGGATCAGGCCCATATCGACCGAGCTCAGCGCCTGATGCGCCGAGAGCACGACGACACAGATGCGGCTGTTGCGCACTGCGTTTATCGTGACCTGTTCGCGCATCATAAAAGTGTCGTTTACCCCGGGCGTGTCGCGCAGACACAGCCGCACCGGGCATGTCGGGCTGTGCAGAGTCAGATCGGCGGATTTGGTGATATCAGCAAACCTGCCCTGGGTGTCTGCACCCGCATCGGTGTCTTCGTATTCGAAAACGTCGTCACCAAGGCAGATGTAACGTTCCAGCAGTTCTTTGTCGAAATAACCGTAGTCATGTTCCTGACCCAGCAGCATTTCAAACTTTTTGCCCAGACGACGGCGGGATTTCTCGCGCAGTTCTTCAACCTGCTGACGGATTTTCTCCATCTCGTCGCCGGCACCGGCACGATCAGCAAGCTCACCCAAGCGGCCACCTTTCTGCACGAGGCGGTCCCATTCATCGGCCTTCATCATCTGAAAACACGCGCCGATTTCGCTGCGGGTTTCGCCGGGGATGAGATGCAGCGACGTTACAACCGATGTCCAGGGGTTAACGTCGGATGGCAGCAGATCAGACCATCCGGCAACGGCATTCACCAGCGTGGTTTTGCCCGATTTGACCTGACCCAGAAATGTGATCGCAGGCTCGGATTCTTCAAGCTCGCGCTGCAATCTGGCGAGCGGGCGTGCGGCGGCATCGCCGGCAAGTCCGCTCAGCCGGTCCATCAGGTCCGACAGCCGGGCGCTGCGTTCCGCAAGCTCCTGCATCGGCTCCATCCCTTCCGTCAGAAACGGGAGGGGTGTAAGCGCGTTGCTTTCTGCTTCGTCAATCTGTGGTTTTACATTCATTTTCGGGCCCGGAACCTGCTACGTGGCCTCCTGTGAGGCCTTTGACTAAAAACTGCTCTTTATCTGATGAAAGGTTTAGCGGTCATATCTGGCAAAGTTGTGGTGGGAATCCGGCACTGTTTCGACAAAAGAGCGCCGACCCGGAGTTTTCATCGCATTGTTTCCGCATGAATTTCCTTGCGCATCTGAACCATCAGCGCCAACGCGTCAGTGGCAGCTGCGGCGCCGGATTCTGACGACAGCAATGTGATCAGCTGCTCTGCATCGGAGACCTCATCGCGCAGCGCGCTGAACGCCGGGCTGTCACACGAAGTGCTCTCCAGCAGCATAGCCACATCCGAGGCAGATTGCGCGCAGGCGGCAAGCACCCGGCCTGCCTGAGGTCCGGGAAGATATCCCTCCGGCGCGCGCAGGTCATCTGCGAGCCGGTCGATCAGCGCCAGAGCCTGCGCGCAGGCTGCGGCGGGGTCGGCAGATTCTGCGCCGGGAGCGGCCATTGCTGTCAGTCCGGGGTCCGGCACCGGTGTTTTTGCCGGTGCCTGTGCCACCCCGGCGCGATCGAGCAGAATGCGCACGTGGTCTATATCAGCCATACGACCAGCTTCTATCTGATGCTCAAGTCCCTCCATCAGCGCGCTGCCACCGCTTGCTGTCAGCAACGACGCGTTGGCGTCCGGAGCGGTGTTCTGCGCGGCGAGCGCCTGGAGCGTCGCAATCGGGTAGAGGCCATAGAATTCCTCTGCTGCGCGGGCGTCCAGCTCTTTGAGCCGGCGCGTCAGAACACCTTTTACATGCAGCTGATCAGCCTTGGTCAGGGCCAGAAAACTGCGGTCTTTCAGGTGGTCGGGCGCAGAGGCCCAGAGCATATATTCGCGGTCGTCAAAATTCTGGGTGCACCAGAGTGCTACATCGGCACGCTCAAGACCCCAGTCCAGAAAATCTTCTGCTTTGTCCTGCTCATCGGGCAGGGACACTTCGATAAAACTCCGGTCGCGCAATACATCGGAAGGGGTCTCGATGCTGACACGCAGAACATCAGAGCTGAACTCCGCTGCATCGGGCGCGCCGTCAAAGGTCACCATTTCGCCGTTACGAAGCTCGGTCACCACTTTCGGCTTCTCGCCCCAGGTCAGTTCGGTGATCGGTACCGTGCCAAGCGCCGGCATCAGACCGGTGCCCGCCAGCATGTTGATCAGACTGGTTTTTCCGCCACCGGCAAGGCCCGCCACGACAATTACAGTCGGGCGTCTGAGGTGTTCAAGCAGCAGTGCGCCGGTATCGCGTGCAGAGCCGGTCATCCGGTTTGCCTGCATCGCGTCGGCGAGCATGTCGGTGAGGTTGTGGGTATCAGCAAGTGCGTTCATCATCTGCCTCCTGCGGGGCGGGCACTCATCATCAGCTTTTTCTCGCCATGCAGATTGAGAAAGAGCCTGCGCCCGGGTGCTGCGGTTTTCTGTTCTGTGCGCGGTGTTTTTACCTTGAGCACGCAGATCGCCACGTTGTCCTGTTCCGGATCGTCGAGATCGCCGATCGCTTTCATCAGCGCGGCACCGATCTCTTCGCCGGATTTGTGGCGGTGTTCATAGATCAGCTGGGCAATCTGCGGTTCCGTCAGGAACTGCAGGCCGTCGCTGGCGGCGATCACGATGTCATGGTCACGCAACTCGACAGGCACGTCGCGGCAATCAACCTCGGGGATCGGGTCACCGATCAGAACTGAGGTCAGACACTGCCGGTCGGGATGCTGCTCCGCTTCGCCCGGGTCCATCTCGCCTTTGCGGACCATCCGGTCCATGCGACGCGCCAGCGAGTGTTCCTCGTTCAGCCGGAAAAGCCGGTTGCCGCGGAAGAGATAGAGCGGCGAGTCGCCCACTGAAATCCAGTAGAGCCGGTTGTTGATCACCACAGGAGCCACCAGCGTGGACCCCATGCCCTGGACACCCGGCCGTCGACGGGCATAGCTTGCCACGCTCTCGTTGGCGCATTCGGTGGCGGCCCGCAGGATGTTGCCGATATTGTCTTCAAGCATCGCCGGATCGCCGGCATGCATCTTCAGCTCACTGAAGATCTCGGTTACCACGATCTTGCTGGCGATATCGCCCGCTGCGTGCCCGCCCATACCGTCGGCGAGCACGATAAAACCATATCCCGCGCCCCGGGAAAAATCGACGGCAAGCGAATCTTCCTGGTGGTCACGGCGGCCCTGGCTGATCGCCGGGGCCGCGTCATAAAGATATGCGACGGGATCAGGCATATCTCGCGTCTTTTTCCGCCGGCTTGTTCCAGGAAAATTCTTCTCCGCAGAGCGCGATCAGACGCAGTGTCGTCTCGCCCACACGGATGGTATCGCCATTGCGGATCTCTTCCGTGCTCAGAAGCGGTTTGTTGTTCACCCGAACAAGATTGGCTTTGCCGCTGTGTCCGATAAAGAACTGGTTCAGTTCGCCATCATAGGCAATCGACACGTGGTTTTCGCGTGAAATGCTGTTGTCGCCGAAGTTCAGCGAAACCGCCTGTGATGTCCCGCGACCGATCTTTGAGACACCGTCGAAGAGCGTAAAGGATGCGCCGCGTCCGGGACCTTCGATTACGACAACCCAGCCAACTGCGAATTCGCTCTGGCCGGCCTTTTCGGCGCGCGCCATCGGATCTGTGCTTTCCTCTGTACCGGGCGTGAAGCCCAGAAGGCGGGTTTTCACCCGACCTGAACGGCTGCTGCCGCGTCCGGGGGCGGGGGCAGGCATCTGTACCGGCGCACCGGGGACAGCCCGGGCCACACTCATATCTGCGGAAACCTCATGGCGCCGTGATGTACGCTCTGCCGCCATGGCACGACGCAAATCCGCAATGGAAGCGGTCGTGGTGACGGTGGAGGCCTCAGGTGCATCCTCTTCGAAGTCGTCGGCTTCCTCTTCCGGCTCATCGGAAGCCGTCGGTGCACCGGCAAAGAAACCGGCGGCGTCGTCTTCGTAGTCTGCGTCCTGATCATCGTCAGATGCAGCGTCCTCGCCGGGTGCAACCTTCTGCGCAAAAAGCGCGTCCATCGGATCCAGGGACGGTTCCTGCTCCGCCGTGGCGTCCGCAGTCAGACTGTCGTCTTCATAATCGTCATCTTCGTAACCGTCATCTTCGTAACCGTCGGCATCAAAGTTTTCGTCCTCATGGTTTTCGCCGGCATAATCATCGCTGTCGAATGCGCGCTCAAGGGCATCGAGATCCGCAATAGGGGGCAAAGGATTTTTTGCTGTCGCAGGCGCCTGAAGATAGGCACCGAGGTCCAGCGCATCGCTTTGCGCGTCCTGCGGTTCAAGCAGAGTGTCGTCAGCCGGTGGCGTCTGCGCCTGTGCGGAATGGCGTTTTTCGTTGATGATATCGCGAATGAACTTCATGGGGATCTCCGTGGGGAAAATCAGTCTCTTGACTGCTCGTTGGACTTTTTGCCCGGCATGCAACGGCTCAGCAGTCTGGCCATGCGTGATCGTCCGGGGTGTGTGGATTCGGGCTCATCTGTCGGGGTATCGTGGTATTCCGCAGTCTGATCGCTGCGTTCCTGTTCTTTCAGCCAGGTCGAGACATCTTCAATCGGGTTTCCGAAGATATCGACGACGTTCTTTCTGGGTGCGGACTGGGCTTCGATCTCGCGCCGTGCGCGGGTTTCCATGCCGGGCCGGCCGGGGTCGAGCTCAGTGTTTGTTTCTTCGACCAGCCGCGAGATTGTGCTCTCGAGGATCGGATCAAATTCCTTGCGCGCCGGTGCGGGCGGTGTCAGCAGCGGCAGGCTGTTCAGCGTTGCCATCCATTCGGAGGCGGAGGAAAAACGGTCTTCCTGCAGCACATTCATCGCCCTGTCGACCGTGGCCAGGATGTTATAGTCGCAGTCCCATGTACCCCGGGTCAGCGGCGTGCAGGGATCAGGCTCACCGGCCGCAGTGGCCGACAGCCGGACCTGACAGCAGGGTGGCGCCTCGCCTGTGATCATGTGAAAAAGCGTGGCACCAAGGGCATAGAGGTCGCTTGAGAAATCATGCAGCGTATCCGGCAGATAGAACTCATGCGGCGAATAACCGTCCTTGACAGCAATCAGTGAGGAAAAGACGCGCTCACCCGGTCTGGGCTGTTCGATCGCGGCACCGAAATCGATGAGAGTCAGATTATCGTTGTCATCGAGAAGGATGTTGTCCGGCGAAATGTCACGGTGCAGCACACCCTGATCATGGGTGTAGCCGAGCGCGTCCAGCATCTGGTCCAGGACGAGGCGGATAAAGCCCGGTGTGACCCGGCCCGGCTGCTCTTCGATGATGGTGATAAGATCAGCGCCCATGACCTGGTCCAGCGCCATGTAAGCGGTGTTGTTTTCCTCAAAGACCTGGTGCACGGAGACGATGTTGCGGTGGCGGAATTTTGCGATGCTGCGCGCCTCGCGGATGAACTGCCGCCGCAGAGCAATCAGCTGACCCTCGAAACCGGGCTCGGAGGCGCGGACTTTGCCGTCCACACGCTCACACAGGTCGCCGGGAAAACACTCCTTGATCACGACCTCGCGGTCGAGGCTGTCGCGCGCCACATAGGTGATACCGAATCCGCCGCGCTGCAGCTGACGTTCGATCTGATACTGTCCCTGCAGCAGGCGTGCGCCGTCGGGCAGCTGGTCACCCTGAGGGCCGTCCTCTATTGCTGGCATCCGGTTCATCTGATCGCATCCGATTTGCATGGGTTAAGACGCTGAAGAAGCTTTGAGTATTATTTTCCTACAATGCTATTGATCGGCTGCGATTGTGATCAGAACATGGCAATGCTGCGTCCGCTCAATGGCGAGAGGCGCTTTTTCGCACTTGTAATCAGTTTGATGCAGAAATTGTTTCCTGGCGCGCCGGGCGGCGCACCGGAGCGGGCAGGCAGAGTCGCGCTCACCCCGACGGTGTTTTCAGCCGCTGAAAAGCACCGGCAGCGGCGCGTCGCGCAGCAGGGACAATGTCACCGAACCGACGACGAAATCGTGTATCCGTGAATGCCCGAAGGCACCGGTCGCAATAAGATCGGCGCCTTTCTCAAGAGCCATCTTTCCCAGCAGCGCCGCGACGTCGCGACCATGCCCGTCTTTGTGCGTGATCTCCGCGCTGAGCCCGTGCCGGGCGAACATGCCGGCCAGATCCAGCGCGCTGTGATCGCTGAATTCATCCATGAGTTCCGGTCCGATGTGAACGACATCGACCTGTGCGCCGTCAAGGGCCAGCGGGATGAGATCATGCGCGGCCCGCGCCGCCTCGCGCGTATCACTCCAGCCCAGCATGATGTGGTTCCCCGCCAAAGGCCCCTCGTAGTGCAGCGGTACGACAATCACCGGCCTGCCGCATTCACGGATCACCCGTTCCTGAACCCGGCGGTGATCATAGCGGTCAGTTGCCTCGTCGTCGTGCGACATGATGATGAGGTCTGCGGCCCGCGAACTTTCCACCAGCCTGTCGGCCGCCGAGACCGACTGCGCGCGCATCAGACGCCATTCGCTCATAAAATCCTCGTTCCGACAGAATGTTCTGAATATCGTTTCAATGGCTCTCGCCTCTTTGATCTGGCTTTCGTTGAATGCGCTGAAGGCCTGATCAGGGATGTGCATGGCAATGCCGGGATAGACGACCAGCGCCTCAATGGTGTGCAATCCCACCAGATGCGCATTATGCGCGCGCGCCAGAGGCACTGCGAATTTCAGCAGCGTTTCAGCGTGCGTGCTGGTGGTCAGGCAGACGTGGATGGTTGTGATGGTCATCGGCTCTCTCCCGCTGGTGTTTTGCGCGCGCCCGGTCCGGTCGGGCCCGGGGTGGCCCGCACGGACATCATAGTCATTGAGCCGAACATGACCTTGATCATGATCAAGCCGGTTTTGCCGGACCCCTCGCGCGCTTGACACGGTGCAGCGCTTTTGCGCTAACCGGTGTGGCCCGGCGGGCTTTTTTAAAACGGGCGGGAGAATGTTTATGGGACGGCTGTTTCACGAAGATACGCTGCTGACGGGGACCGGAGCGGACGGGGTGGCGCGCGCTCTCTTTGAAGTGGCGCGCGATCTGCCGCTGATCTGTCCGCACGGGCATACCGAGCCGGCGTGGTTTGCCAGGGATGCGCCCTTTTCTGATCCTGCCGCCCTGCTGGTGACGCCGGATCATTACATCACACGTATGTTTGCAAGTCAGGGCATGCGCCTGGAGGATTTTGGTGTGCAACGCGCCGATGGCCGGGGCAGGAAGGCTGATCCCCGTGATATCTGGCGGCGGTTTGCGGAGCACTATTACCTCTTCCGGGGCACGCCAACGCGGCTCTGGCTTGATATCACTTTTGACCGTCTCTTTGGTTTCACCAGGCCGCTCTCAGCGACAACCGCTGACGAAAGCTTTGATCTCATCAGCGACAAACTGGCATCCCCGGAATTCCGCCCCCGCGCGCTTTTTGAGCGCTTTAACATCGAGGTGATGGCCACCACCGATGGTGCGCTGGATGCGCTTACTCACCACCGCGCGCTGGCTGACGGGTCATGGTCGGGACGGATTATACCGACCTACCGGCCGGATCAGATCACGGACCCGGACCATGAGGGCTTCGCCACCGGTCTCAGGGAGATGTCAGAGCTTACAGGAGCGGATACCGGTACATGGGCAGGGTATCTTGAGGCGCATCGCATCCGCCGGGCGTTTTTTCGTGATCTGGGGGCCACGGCAACGGATCATGGCGTGCCCGACGCCGGGACGGCGGATCTTTCGCCGGGCGATGCGGCAGCGCTTTATGACCGGGTACACCGTAACAGGGCAGAACCCGGGGACGCAGCCCTTTTCCGGGCACAGATGCTGACCGAGATGGCCCGGATGAGTGCAGAGGACGGTATGGTAATGCAGATCCACCCCGGCGCGCTGAGAAACCACAACACGAAGGTTTTTGCAGCCTACGGACGGGACAAGGGGTTCGATATCCCGACGCGCGCAGAATTCACCCGAAACCTCGCACCACTCCTTAATGCCGTGGGCGATGCGCCGGGGTTGAGAATCGTTCTTTTCACACTCGACGAGAGTGTCTATGCGCGGGAACTGGCTCCTCTGGCCGGGGCCTGGCCCTGCCTGACACTCGGGCCGGCATGGTGGTTTCACGACAGCGTCCAGGGTATGCGCCGGTTTCGCGAACAAACGACCGAGACCGCCGGGATATATAATACAGCTGGTTTTAACGATGACACCCGCGCCTTTCCGTCGGTGCCGGCCCGCCACGAGGTCGCACGAAGGGTCGATTGCGCGTATCTGGCGCGGCTCGTCGCGGATCACCGGCTGCGCGAGGACGAAGCTTTTGAGATGATTGCCGAACTGACAACCGGACTTGCGCGGCGCACTTACAGGCTCTGACACGTGCGGGCTCTTGTTCGGGCCCGCTGGCGGGCTAGATGGCAGCGCGGGAACAGGGGACGGACCAGATGAGTGACAGACC
>NZ_JAHEHZ010000129.1 GCF_024639605.1 Roseobacter sp.
TGAGCCGCGCGATGGCCCGCAGCGTCGAGGTTTTACCCGCGCCATTGCGGCCCAGAAGTGCGAGAATTTCGCCCTCGTGCACGTTAAAGCTGATGCCCTGCACGATATAGCTTTCGCCATAGTAGGCGTGCATGTCCCAGACCGACAGAAAGGCGGGGGCCGTTGCTGCCTGGTTGGCATTTTTGGAGAAGTCGGGTTTGACGTTCATCGGTTATGATCCTTTTTGCTTTCGCAATCTGATCCGGGGCGCGCGGGGGCTCCGGGCCGGGAAACGGTCGGTCTCAGGCGGCGGTCTGGGTTTCGCCCAGATAGGCTTCGCGCACCTTGGGGTGACCTTTGATGTTGTCGGGCGTGTCCTCGACCAGGGGCGTGCCCTGGGCCAGAACGGTGATCCGCTGCGCGAGGCTGAACACGACGTGCATGTCATGCTCGATGATCGCAATGGTGATGTCGCGCTCGTCGCTGATCTGTTTCAGCAGGTCGATGGTGTTGTTAGTATCGGCACGCGCCATACCGGCAGTCGGTTCATCGAGCAGCAGCAGGCGGGGTTCCTGGCTCAGACACATGCCGATCTCAAGGCGGCGTTTATCTCCGCGTGACATCGAACTTGCTGTCATATGGCGCTTGTCAGCCATTTTCATCTCTTCGAGCATGTGTTCTGCCCGTTCGATGATATCTGTCTGAGACATAACCGCCCCGATGGCGTTCATCCCGAAGGCGCCGTCGCGTTTGGCAAAGCAGGGGATCATCATGTTTTCGAGTACCGACAGATCACCGAAGATCTCAGGGGTCTGAAATACCCGGCTGATGCCCATCTGGTTGATCTCATAAGGCTTGCGCCCCAGCACCGACTGGCCGTCAAACATGACTGACCCGGTGTCGGGGATAAGCTTGCCCACCAGACAGTTGAGCAGCGTGGATTTACCGGCCCCGTTCGGGCCGATAATCGCATGCACCGAGTTCTCCGCGATGGAGAGATTTACATCCCCCAGCGCCTGCAACCCGCCGAACCGTTTGCCGACGTTTTTAACTTCGAGAATTCCCATTACGTCGTCTCCTTATTCCGCCGGCGGCGTGTTGCGTTGCTTGGCCGCGTCAAGCTCGGCATCCGAACTGTTGCGGTCCTTACGGCGGAAGATCCGTCCGATCCTCTGCCCCCCTTCGACAAGGCCACCGGGTAGGAAGATCACGACCATCATAAACATGAGGCCCAGCGTGAGGTGCCAGCCTTTGCCGATGAAGGGATGAATGACGAAGACCACGAAATCTTCAAGACCATCGGGCATAAATGCAAACCACTGGTGCAGCACGTTGTCATTGATCTTAGAGAAAATGTTCTCGAAGTACTTGATAAAGCCTGCGCCCAGCACAGGGCCGATAAGCGTGCCGGCACCGCCAAGGATGGTCATCAGAACCACTTCGCCAGAGGCCGTCCACTGCATGCGCTCCGCACCAGCAAGCGGATCCATCGCTGCCAGCAGACCACCTGCAAGCCCGGCATACATGCCGGAAATCACAAAGACGGCCAGCGTGTAGGGTTTGGTGTTCAAACCGGTGTAGCTCATGCGCTGCTGGTTTGACTTCACAGCGCGCAGCATAAGGCCAAAGGGCGAGCGAAAGATTCGGATGGCCAGATAGAAGGCCATCAGCATGAACACGACGCAGAAGTAATAGCCCGCGTTGAAATCGAAACTCCAAGCGCCCGCGTCCAGTGTATAGGTCGAGCGCATCTCAACGAGCCCAAGAAAGTGCGGCGCGGTTTCGCCGGCGCTTAGCAGGATCTGCGGATCAGAAGTATAGACCTGCAGTCCGGTCTCGCCGTTGGTAACGGTAGTGCCGAGAAAACGTCCGATGAGATCAGAGTAGGAGATCGCGAACATCATCTGCGCGAAAGCAAGCGTCAGGATCGAAAAGTAAATGCCCGACCGCCGCAGACTGATAAACCCAATGGCCAGCGCGAAGATGCCGCTTACGATAACCGCGAGGACGAGGCCCGGCAGGACATTGTAATCCAGAAGCTTGTACATCCAAACCACTGCATAGGACCCGATGCCCAGAAATGCCGCGTGACCAAAGGATAGATATCCGGTCAGGCCAAAGAGCAGATTGAAGCCGATGGCAAAGATGCCAAAGATAATGAAACGCTGCATAAGGTCAGGATAGCCTGCATTGAACTGCGCCATCGCCGAACTGGTTGGGAACGGGTTCAGGATAAAGGGAGCGAAGACTGTAAGGATCGTAACGACGATCAACAGGGTGGCGTCTGTCTTTTTCAAACCAAGCATGGCTTATTCCTCCATCACGCCTTTGCGGCCCATCAGGCCACGTGGACGCGTCAGCAAGATGATAATTGCGACGACATAGATGATGATCTGATCGATACCGGGCAGAATATTCTTAACCTCGTTCATCGAGGCAAAACTCTCGAGGATACCGAGCAGAAAACCTGCCAGCACCGCACCGGGAAGCGAGCCCATGCCGCCGACAACCACCACAACGAAGCTGAGCACCAAAAAATCCATGCCCATGTGATAATTGGGCGAGTTGATCGGAGCATACATGACCCCGGCCAGCCCCGCGACCGCGGCCGCTATTCCGAACATTATGGTAAACCGTTTGTCGATGTTAATGCCCAGCATGCCAACAGTTTCGCGGTCTGCCATGCCTGCGCGGACGACCATGCCGAAGGTGGTGAACTGCAGGAAGGCAAAGACCCCTCCGATGATCACGGCCGAGAAGGCAAAATACACAAGCCGCCAGTATGGGTAGATGATGGCGTTCGGGTCAAAGCCGAGCAGTACACCGAAATCAAAGCTGCCGCGGAATAATTCTGGCGCCGGAGTGGGGATGGGGTTGGCGCCATAGAAATACTTTATGATCTCTTGCAGCACGATGGCGAGGCCGAAGGTCACGAGGATCTGATCGGCGTGGGGCCGTTTATAGAAGTGCTTGATCAGCCCGCGTTCCATGACAAAACCGATGAGTACCATTACCGGAATGCAAAAGAGAATGGCCAGCGGCACCGACCAGTCGATGATTCCTGCTCCTAGACTCTCGCCGAACCAGCTCTGCACGTAGGGTGTTTCCACTTTCAGCGGGTTGCCCAGAAAATCTTTCTGGGACTCGTCGAGCGTGACGTAGCTGAGAGTAAAGATGCGCTGCAGCGTAACAGCACAGAAGGCACCAATCATAAAAAGCGCGCCATGGGCGAAGTTGACGACGCCGAGCGTGCCAAAGATCAGCGTCAGGCCAAGTGCAATCAGGGCATACGCTGACCCCTTGTCCAGGCCGTTGAGTATTTGAAGAAGGATTGCGTCCATGGTCCCCACCTTGTCCGGAATTGGGGTCGCGACACCGGGCGCCGCGACCTGAGGAACGGTGCGCGCGACATCGCGCGCGCACCGAAAGCAGCTTACGCGCCCGGGTTGCAGGCACCCAGATCGCCACCGGCGAACATCGGATGATCAGGTTCGTATTCCACCTGAGCACGCGGCGTGACTTCGACGATTTCCAGTGTGTCGTACTGGTTGGTCGGGTTCTCTGTACCCTTCATAACCAGCACATCTTTGAAGCACTGGTGATCGTCGGCACGGTAAAGGACCGGACCGTTACCCAGCCCGTCGAACTCAAAGCCTTCCAGAGCTTCGACCACACCACAGGGGTTGAAGGTGCCTGCGCGCTCAACCGCATCCGCATAAAGCAGCGTCTGCACATAGCAGGTGTGAGCTGAGTTGGATGGCGGACGACCATACTTTTCACCGAAGGATTGGGTGAAGGCCTTGGAACCCTCATCCTGCAGTTGCCAGTTCCAGTTCATGGAGCCGAACACCCCCTGCACGTTGGCGCCGGCACCCGCAGCCATCAGCTCGGAGTAAAGCGGCACGACAATTTCGAACTGCTTGCCGTTGACCATTTTGTCCTGCAAACCGAACTGCACTGCGTTGGTCAGCGAGTTGACCATGTTCCCACCGTAGTGGTTCAGAACCAGCACGTCGGCGCCGGAGTTTAGAACCGGTGCGATATAGGAAGAGAAGTCTGTGCTTGCCAGCGGCGTCAGTACGTTGTTGACGGTCTGCCAGCCCATGGCTTCAGTGGCGGCCTGCATGGAAGCCTGCTGTGTCCAGCCCCATGTGTAGTCAGCCGTCAGGTGATACGCGCGACGGTCTGCACCATAGGCGTTCTGCAGCACAGGCGCGAGGGCCGCACCGGACATATAGGCATTGAAGAAGTGACGGAAGCCGTTGGCTTTTTTGTCCTTACCCGTGGTGTCGTTGGAGTGCGTCAGGCCCGCCATGAAGATAACGCCGGCTTCCTGGCAGAGGCCCTGTACGGCCACGGCCACGCCCGAGGAAGAGCCGCCGTTGATCATGATAGCGCCGTCTTTTTCGATCATCGATTTGGCCGATGCGCGGGCTGCGTCTGATTTCGTCTGCGTGTCGCCGGTGACGAATTCGACTTTCTTGCCGAGGATGCCGTTTCCCTGCAGCGCTTTGGAGCTGAAGGTGTTCATCATGCCGCCATCGCCCTCTCCATTGAGGTGCTGGACCGCGAGTTCCTGAGCGCGCAGCTCGTCAAGGCCTTCTTCGGCGTAGGGGCCTGTCTGAGGTACGTTGAAGCCCAGTGTGACTGTGCTACCGGTGGGTGCGTTGGTGAAGCCGCTGTGGCCGTCCGCGCGCAGATACGTCGGCAGCGACAGGCCGGCGGCGCCGGCGACAGCGCCGGTTTTGAGCAGACCACGACGTGTAAAGTTCGATTTGGACATGAAAATCCTCCCAGTTGTTTTAATCAGGCTGCCGCCAGGGTCTCCTCCCACCGGCAACATGAGGCACAAAGGTGCAGTTAGCTTATCGCCTGTGGAGTGAAAATTGCGCAACAAGTCCCTTGAACTGAACAATTATTTTGTAAATAATTCGACAGATCAGGGGTGGAGTTTGTAAATTTTATGATATTGCAGCGCAGAAACCCGTTGAAATTGCCGGACATTCAGGAGCACAGATCATGCCACGCGAAGGACTGACCGGCAGCCGTATCCGCGAACGGCGTTCCGTGGCGGGGCTGAGGCAGGCGGAACTGGCCCGCAGTCTGGGGATATCGGCCTCTTACCTCAACCTGATCGAGCATAACCGGCGCAGAATCGGAGGCAAACTGCTGGTGAATATCGCCCGGGCCCTCGGCGTTGAGCCGTCGGTTCTGACCGAAGGTGCTGAGGCCACGCTCATTGCGACGCTGCGCGAAGCGGCCACGGACGCCAGCCTTTCGGCCGAGGAAACCGGGAGGGCCGATGAGCTTGCCGGGCGCTTTCCGGGCTGGGCTGAGGTGCTGGCGGCAGGGCACCGGCGCATCGCCACGCTGGAGCGCACCGTCGAGGTGCTGAATGACAGGCTGACGCATGATCCGCAGCTTGCCGCCTCGGTGCACGAACTGTTGTCAACGGCGGCGGCGATCCGTTCTACTGCCTCAATCCTCGCCGATGAAAAGGATCTCGAAGCCGACTGGCGTGACCGCTTTCACGCCAACCTTGACCAGGACAGTCTGCGCCTTGCGGACAGCTCCAGGGCGCTGGTTGAATATTTCGAGGCGGGGCAGAGCGGTGAAGACACATCTTCCAGCCCGCAGGATGAGCTTGATGCCTTTCTGGATGCGAACGCCTGGCGTTTTGATGCCATCGAGACCGGTGAGAAAACACCCGGTGACATCATCGCCGCCGCTCCTGAGCTGCGCCAGCGCGCGGCCCGGCAGCTTGCCGGCACGGTGTTAGACCGGGTTGCCGCAGACGCCGCCCGCGTTTCCCTGAAGGACCTGCAGGCGGCTCTGGCGGAACACGGGCCCGACCCGGTTGCGCTGGCACGGCACACCGGCGCGCCGGTGGCGCTTGTTCTGCGCCGCATGGCGAGCCTCGCCGAGCCCGAGTGCGGTCTGGTGATCTGTGACCGCGCCGGCAGCATCGTGTTCCGCAAACCTGCCGGGCAGTTCGTGATCCCGCGATTTGCGCCCGCATGTGCGCTCTGGCCGCTTTTTTCCGCACTGAACCAGCCCGGACAGGTGCTGCGCATCCCTGTGGTGCAGCTGGGCCGGGGGCGGACGGCCTTTGACTGCTTTGCTGTGGCCGAAACCATAGGCGAGCCGGTCTATAACATGCCACCGCTGATGCAGGCGACGATGCTGCTGATGCCGGTTGCAGCACCGGCGCCTGAGGACGCGTTGCAGGTCGGATCCACCTGCCGTGTCTGTCCGGCGGAGCGCTGCCCGGGCCGCCGCGAGCCGTCGATCCTGCGCGAGGGGGTCTGAGGCCGCTTGAGCCATGTCAGCCCGTCGCGCCGGTATTGTGTCAGGTATCATTGCAGAACTGCGCCGCGGCAGGCAAAGAGGGGCTGGCAGGCTTTTGACTTGGCTGCAGAAAAGCGCGATAACCTGAGTATGGGTTCCGGACGGAGGCCTGCATCCGGTGCAGACCCGGAATGCCCTTTGGGAGGAGGGTCAGATGAGCAACCACGTGCTGTTGGTCGAGGATGAGGTGAACATCATCGAAGCCATCCGGTTTCTGCTGAGCCGGGAAGGCTGGACCGTCGACACCCATTCCGACGGATCGGACGCCGCCGATGTGATCCGGGCCAGAAAGCCGGATATCGTGATCCTCGATGTAATGCTGCCAGGCAGGAGCGGCTTTGACATTCTCGAAGAGCTTCGCAGTGATGCGCAGACGGCGGACCTGCCGGTGCTGATGCTGACCGCGCGCGGACAGAGCCGCGACCGTGAGACGGCCGAAAAGGCCGGTGTCAGCCGGTTCATGACCAAGCCGTTTTCAAACGCTGAAGTGCTGACAGCCGTGCGCGATCTGCTCTACGTGCACCGGCAGAGCACCTGAGCCCATGGCAGGCGGCCGGCCACCTCTTTTTCTGGAACGGCGCAGCTACCGCCAGCGCAGGCTGATTGATGCCGTGCGTCTGCTCGCGGTGCTGGCTGCGGGGCTGTGGATGATCCCGCTGATCTGGGCTGACGGCAGCGACCCGCAGGCCGCGGCTGTGCCGATGTCCCGGGCGCTCTTTTACATTTTCGGCGTCTGGTTTGCGGTAATCCTCGCAGCCTTCGTGCTCTCCGGGCGGATGCGGCGCATGCCTGACCCTGGCGGAGAGGGCGCGGAGGGCGCAGAGGAGCCCGGCCGGTGACCTCACTGAACCTGCTTATTGCCGTCTGCTTTGCCTATGTCACCTTTCTCTTCGGTGTGGCTTTCATCGCCGAGCGCATGGGGGTGCGGGGCCGCGCGGGGTGGCTGCTGCGCTCGCCGCTTGTTTATACTTTGTCGCTGTCGATCTACTGCACGGCCTGGACGTTTTACGGGGCGGTGGGCAATGCCGCGCGGTCGGGGCTCGAATATGTGACGATCTATCTGGGGCCCAGTATCGTGATCATCGGCTGGTGGTTCGTGCTGCGCCGTCTGGTGCGCATCGGGCGCAGCCACAAGGTGACCTCGATCGCCGATCTGATCTCATCGCGGTACGGCAAATCCAACGTGCTGGCGATTGTGGTCACGGTGATGGCTGTGATTGGCGTGACACCCTATATCGGGTTGCAGCTGCAGTCCGTGACCCTGTCGCTCTCTATTTTTTCTGCCGCGGGCGATGCCTCTGTCACGCCGGACACCGACAATCCGGGCGGGCTCTGGATCGCCGCCGGTCTGGCCCTTTTTACCGTGGTCTTCGGCACCCGTAATCTGAACGCGAACGAGCGCCACCACGGCGTGGTCATCGCAGTTGCCGCAGAGGCGGTGGTTAAGCTGGTGGCGCTGCTGGCGGTCGGGATATTTGTGGTCTGGGGCATTGCGGGGGGACTTTCGGAGACCTTGGCGCGTATTGACGCCTCGGCCCTTGGCACCTGGCAGACGGATGGCAGCCGCTGGGCCACGCTGACCTTTCTGTCAGCCACCGCGTTTCTGTGCCTGCCGCGGATGTTTCAGGTGCTGGTCGTCGAAAACGATGACGAACGTCATCTGCAGATCGCAAGCTGGGCCTTTCCGCTCTATCTGATGCTGATGAGCCTTTTTGTGGTGCCCATCGCGGTGATCGGTCTTGAAGTGCTGCCGCAGGGGTCCAACCCGGATTTCTTTGTGCTCAGCCTGCCGCTCAGTCAGGGACGCGAAGGTCTGGCGATGCTCAGTTTTCTCGGGGGGTTCTCATCTGCCACCTCGATGGTCATCGTGGCGACGCTTGCGTTGTCAACGATGGTCTCCAACCATGTGGTGATGCCGGTGTTCCTGCAGCTGCGCAAAGGTGGAGCGACACAGTCGGGCGACGTGCGCAACGTGGTGATCCTGTCGCGCCGGCTCTCTATCCTGGGCATCATCGGTCTGGGCTATGTCTATTTCAAAGCCTCTGGTGGCTCCGGTGCGCTGGCGGCAATCGGTCTGATCTCATTTGCCGGCGTGGCGCAGTTCCTGCCCGCGATGATCGGGGGCCTGTTCTGGCGCGGGGCCACGCGGCTGGGTGCGGTGACAGGGCTTGCCACCGGTTTTGCACTCTGGATGTACACCATGCTGTTGCCGAGCTTTGGCCCGGATGCGGTGCTGTCGGACGCTGTTTTCGAGACCGGCCTTTTCGGTCTGCACTGGCTGCGGCCGCAGGCGCTCTTTGGCATCACGGGCATGGATCCGACGGTACATGCGGTTTTCTGGAGCATGACGCTCAATGCGCTGGTCTTTGCGCTTGTATCCCTCGTGAGCTTCCCGCTGCCGCTCGAGCGGTTGCAGGGCGCGCAGTTCGTGAATGTTTTTGATCATTCGGCCCAGACGCGCAGCTGGAATGCCACCGTCGCCGAAAGCGAGGATCTGATGATCATGGCGCAGCGGATTCTGGGGGCTGATGAGGCGTTGCAGCTTTTTGCGGATGAGGCGCACAACCAGGGATTGCCCGGGCATCTGCCGGAACCCACGCCCGCCTTTCTGCAGCGACTTGAGCGGGTTCTTTCGGGTTCGGTCGGGGCGGCGACGGCACATGCGATGATCGGCCAGATCGTGGGCGGCGCTTCGGTGTCGGTGCAGGATCTGATGGCGGTGGCGGACGAATCCGCGCAGATGCTTGAATATTCCAGCCAGCTTGAGGCCCAGTCAAACGAGCTCAGCAAGACCGCCGCACAACTGCGCACGGCCAATAACAAACTCATGCAGATCAGCGCCCAGAAGGATGCCTTTCTCAGCCAGATCAGCCACGAACTGCGCACACCGATGACCTCGATCCGGGCCTTTTCAGAGATACTGCGCGATACCGAAGGTCTCGGGCCGATGGAAAAGACCAGATACGCAAGCATTATCCATACAGAGGCGATCCGGCTGACGCGGCTGCTGGATGATCTGCTGGATCTGTCGGTGCTTGAAAACGGCCAGGTCACGCTCAACCGTGAAACCGGAACGCTTGGCGATGTGCTGGATCAGGCGGTCGCAACCGCCCGGGCAGGTGCATCGCGTGAATTGTCGGTCAAACGGCGGCGTCTTGACGAGGCGATCATGCTGGACACGGATCTCGACCGGCTGAGCCAGGTGTTCATCAATCTGATCACCAACGCCGCTAAATACTGTGCTGCCGACAGTCCCGAACTGCGCATTGTTGCGGGGCAGAGAGGGGACGCGGTGGTCATCGACTTTATCGACAACGGGGCGGGGATCCCTGCGGGTGCGCGCGAAATGATGTTTGAAAAATTCAGCCGGATCGGAGCCCAGGACAGCAATGGCGCCGGACTCGGTCTTGCGATCTGCCGCGAAATCCTGACACGCCTCGGGGGGCGCATCACCTATCGCGACGGCACCGGCGGAACCGCTTTCCGGGTCGTGCTGCCGCAATCGCTGGCCATGGCTGCAC